>JASBTB010000101.1 GCA_030148645.1 Demequina sp.
GTCGTCGACTCCGGTACCGAACTCGTTGCGGTGAGGGAACGTACTCCTCAGTTGCTCTCATGAAGCGAATTAGGGGGCACCATGGCGTTGACCGACGTCCCACCACACAGACTGCTTGCTGCCATCCAAGAAGGCGAAGAGGCTTCGGCACTCGAACTGATCAACCTTGCCTCGTCCCGCGACGCCTCGATTCGTGACAGCGTGGCCGCGCGTGTCGATGCGCCCATCAGCGCCCTGATTGTGCTCGCCCAGGATCCCAAGGCGACGGTGCGCCGCACCCTCGCCGCCAACCCGGCCGTGGCCCGCGTCGAATCCGTGTTGGGCATGCTCGTGGAGGACAAGGACAGTCATGTCGCGCTCGCGCTCGCGCTCAACCCGGCCACACCCGCCGCGACCCTTCGTCGGTTGCTCGGCTACGGCAAGAAGAGCGTGCGCAGCGCCGCCCAAGAACGGCTTGCGGGCCTCCTGTAGGGACGGCCGTCAAGCCTGTGCACGCTCGAGTTCCGCGGACGAGGGTGGGTTGGCTCCGGATCGAGACACCGTGATGGCCGCGATGCGCGCGCACCTTGCCAATACCGCAGCGATGGTCTCTTCTGGCGCATTCGCGAGAGCTTCGCGGCGGTGTGCTCCCAACAGGTCTGCCGACCACAGTCCATCGATCAGGCCTGCCATGTACGAGTCGCCGGCTCCGACCGTGTCGGCCACCTCCACTCGCACGGACGGCACGTCGATCACCGCGCCCGATGCGACCGCCACCGAGCCCTCGGGACCTCGAGTGACCACGACAAGTGCGGCGCCGGTGGCCGCCCATTGCCTGGCCACGTCGAGGGGATCGGCTCCCGGCATCAGCCACTCGAGGTCCTCGTCCGACACCTTGACCACGTCGGCGAGGTGGACAAACGCCTCGATGTGGGTCAGCGCAGTGCGCGGCTCGCCCATGAGCGTCGGGCGCGCATTCGGGTCGTAGGTGATCGTGGAGGCGGCGCGTGCGCCGCGTAGCAACCGTTTCACGTCCGTTCCACCGGGCTCGAGGACGGCAGCGATCGAGCCCGTGTGCACCGCGAGGGGAGCGGGGCGTGTGACCGCGTCGGGCGCGAGCGACCAGGTGAGGTCAAAGTCGTACGTCGCCACGCCTTGAGCGTCGAGGTGCGCCGTCGCGACCGAGGTCTGCCGGGCGGGCGTGCCACCAGCTACGGACACGTGCGACGCCTCAAGGTGTGCGCGCACCAGGCGGCCGTGCGCGTCGTCACCGAGCGCCGTCAACAACTCGACGTCGCGACCCAGGCGACCCAAGCCCAGCGCCACATTCGCGGGAGAGCCTCCCGGGTGGGTCACGGTAGTGCCGTCGGGGGCAACCACCACGTCAACAAGCGCCTCGCCGACGACGAGTGCGTGGTTATGCGTCATCGGCGCTGCCCGTTGCCGCTGCGATGGTGCTCTCGGCGCCCGCCAGCAGATACTCGCAGCGGCGTGCGAGCGCCTCGCCGCGCTCCCACAGCGACATCGATTCGTCGAGAGTGGCAGCGCCCGCTTCGAGACGCGCCACGATGTCGATCAACTCGTCGCGCGCCTGTTCATAGGTCATCTGGTTTGCCTGCGGTGTGAAGTCAGTCACGCCCACACATTATCGCGTCATAGTCCGGGACCCCAGCCCTCTCACAGACCAACCAGACGGTTGATGTGCGCATGTCGTCCGTCGACGTTCACAAAGGGGTGACCACATGGCCAACGACCACTCGCGCGCGGCACTGCCCGGGCCGCTCGACCCGAGTCTGTCTGACCACGATCTTGCGCAGTTGGCGCGATCGGAGCAGGCCACGGTGCGTGCCGCGGCTGCGGCGCATCGGAATACTCCGCTCACCGTCATTCTCCAGCTCGCACGCGACGAGGCGCGCGTGGTGCGCGCTGGCGTCGCCCGCAACCCGCGCACGGACATCCCCGAAGAAATCTTGCGCGACCTTGCGACCGACAACGCCGTCGAGGTGGTCTTCGCCCTGATCGCGAACGACTCGGTGCCCGACTCCGTCATCGCGCGCGTGATGCGTGGCAAACACAGGGACGCCTACGGCCCGGCCAAGGCACGGCTGTCCAGGAACGGCACCAAGACGGGAATCTTGAGCACTTTTGCCGCCCTGCGCGGATAGGGCCGGGTCAGCCGGGCGGCGTCACGTCGGTGACGCGTGCGCCGAGCGCGCCCGACGCGACGCGGACCGAGATGTCCTCTCCCACCGCGACATCGTCGGGTGACGTGACGACCCTTCCGGAGGCGTTTCGTATCACGGCGTAACCCCGGTCGAGGGTCGACTGTGGGCTGAGCGCCCGCAACGAGGCCGCCGCCGACGCGAACTCGCCACGCGCCCGCGCCACGGCATTGGCGGCGGCCGCGCGCAGGCGTTCGTGCGCGTGACGGAGTGCGTCGCGGTGTGGCTCAAGCATCCGTACCGGTTGCGCGATCACCGGCCGCTCCCGCAGATCCGCCACCCGCTCGCGTTCGCGGCGTACGCGTGCGGATATCGCCGCCACCATGAGCGCGCGTGCTCCCTCGAGGCGTTCCCGTTCGGCTGCGGCATCGGGGACGATGCGCTTGCCAGCATCGGTGGGGGTGGAGGCGCGATAGTCGGCGACCAAGTCCAGCAGCGGGTTGTCCATTTCGTGGCCGATGGCGCTCACCAGCGGTGTCACGACCGCAGCGGCGGCGCGCACTAGTTTCTCGTCGCTGAACGCGAGCAGGTCCTCCAAGGAGCCTCCGCCGCGGGCCACCACGATCACATCGACATCGTTGCGCAGGTCGAGTTCGCGCAGTGCGGCGGCCACGTCGGCCACCGCCCGCGGACCCTGCACCGTGACTCGCCTGATCTCGAACCGTGCGGCGGGCCAGCGCTGCGTGGCGTTGGTGACGACGTCGTGCTCCGCATCGCCCTGGGTCGCCACCACGAGGCCGATGCGTCGCGGGATCATCGGTAGCGCGACCTTGCGGTCGGCAGAGAAGAGCCCCTCGGCCGCGAGGGCAACCTTGAGTGCCTCGATGCGCGCGAGGAGGTCGCCCAGACCCACCGAGCGCACCTCGTCGGCCACCATCTGAAGGTCGCCGCCCCGCGGCCACCACTGAGGTTTCGCGTGGATGACTACCCGCGCGCCGTCCTCCAGCGAGACGCCCAACGCATCGACCTGTGTCGCAGGCAGCGTCGCCTTGAGGGACATCTGTGCTTCTGTATCGCGCAGGGTGACAAACACGAGATGGCGCCAGCGTTTGACGTTGAGGACCTGCCCCTCGACCCACACGGGGCTCATGCGCGCGATGTAGTCGCCGATCTTGGGGCTCAGGTGGCGCACGGGCCACGGCCGCTCGGCGCTCGTGTCGGCCGCCGTTGCGGCGAGGGAGACGGGGGCATCGGGAAGGATGTCGGGTGCGTGTTCGTTGTTCCCATCAGCGTCGGCCACTGTCCAAGCCTGCCACGTAGGATGGAGAACATGCCTGCCCCCAACTCCCGGCGAGTTCTGCTTGCCGCCCCGCGTGGCTATTGTGCTGGCGTCGACAGGGCCGTGATCGCCGTGGAGAAGGCCCTCGAACTGCACGGAGCGCCGATCTATGTTCGCAAAGAGATCGTCCACAACAAGTATGTGGTGGAGACCCTGACCGAGCGTGGCGCGATATTTGTGTCCGAGACGGATGAGGTTCCCGAGGGTGCCCGGGTGGTGTTCTCCGCACACGGTGTCTCGCCTGCCGTGCGCGATTCCGCGGCGGCACGCCAGTTGACGACGATCGACGCCACGTGCCCGCTCGTGACGAAGGTGCACAAGGAGGCGGTGCGCTTTGCGCGCGCCGACCAGACGATCCTCCTGATTGGGCACACCGGCCACGAAGAGGTCGAGGGCACGGCGGGCGAGGCCCCCGAGAACACCATCGTCGTGAATTCGCCCGATGATGTCGACGGGCTCGAGGTGCCGGACCCCGGCAACGTGGTGTGGTTGTCGCAAACCACGCTGTCCGTGGACGAGACCATGGAGACGGTGCGACGATTGCGCGTGAAGTTCCCCGAACTCCAGGATCCGCCGAGCGACGACATTTGCTACGCCACCCAGAACCGCCAGGTGGCCGTCAAGAAGATCGCGCCGCAGGTGGAGTTGATGATCGTCGTCGGTTCGGCGAACTCCTCCAACTCCGTGCGGCTCGTCGAGGTGGCGCGCCAGTCGGGAGCGGACTCCGCATACCGCATCGATCGCGCCCGTGAACTGCGTGGCGAGTGGTTCGATGGCGTCGCCACCGTGGGGGTGACGTCGGGCGCATCGGTGCCCGAGATCCTGGTGCGCGACGTGCTCGACGCCTTGGCCGCCCGCGGCTACGAGACGGTGGAGGAGGTGCGAACGGCCACGGAGGACCTCATGTTCTCGCTGCCGCGCGAGATCAGGGCGGACCTCAAGCACCGCGAGGCGGCCGCGAACGCCTAGTCCGGCGGCTCTTCCTCGGCACCCAGTTCCGGCGCCGCAATCTGACGGATGTCGAGGTGGACCGGGTGTGACTCGTCGATCACGCCAGTGATTTCCTGCATCTGACCGAACTTCCGTGCGCTGACGAGCACGCGGGATTCCATCGACGCGACCGTCGCGTTGTAGGCCTTGCCCGCCCCGTCGAGTGCCTTGCCGAGGCGAGCCAGGTGGCCGCCCATGGTGATCAGGCGGTCGTACAGTTCCTTGCCGGTGGCGAGTACCTGTTGCGCATTCTTGGCAAGGGTGTCTTCCTTCCACGCATGCGCGACGGTGCGCAACATGGCCACCAGCGTGGTGGGCGTGGCGATGACCACGCGCTTGGCGAACGCGTACTCCTGAAGCCCCGGGTCCTGTTCCAGCGCGCTCTGGTAGAAGGCCTCCGACGGGACGAACATCACCACGAACTCGGGCGCCGAATCGAACATGTCCCAGTACTTCTTGGACGCGAGGTCGTCGACGTGTTTCTTCACGTGCCGCGCATGCGCGAGCAGCCGTTCGGCACGCACCGCCTCATCATCAGTCTCGAAGGCCTCCAGGAGCGCCGAAAGCGCGACCTTGGAGTCGACCACGATGGTGCGCCCGCCGGCGAGTTTCACCGTCATGTCGGGGCGGAGATTCTTGCCCTCCGCATCCTTGACGTTCTCTTGCTCCTCGAAGTCGACGTGATTGACCATGCCCGACAGTTCGACGACGCGACGCAGTTGGACCTCACCCCAGTTGCCGCGCACGTCGGAGCGCCGCAACGTATTCACGAAATCGGTGGTCTTCTTGTCGAGTTTGGCGGAGGCCTCGATCATCTGCCGCACCTGCTCTGCAAGGGCCGCCTGTCCTTCGGCGCGGGACTTGTCCGCATCGGCGGTCTGGCGTTGCACCTCGAGGAGTGCCTTCGCAATGGGCTCGACCATTGTCTTGACGGACTGTTCGCGTTTGGCGAGTTCGGCGTCGGCACCCTGCCTCTCGAGCGTGAGCCGCTCCTGCGCCACCGCAAGCAACTGCTCGGTGCTGGCCTTGAGGGTCTGCGCCGACAGCGCCTGGAATGCCTGCTCCATCTGGGCCCGGTCGCCCCTGACTTGGGCTACGTACCTCTCGTGAGCGGCCGTCAGATCGGCCTCGCGACTGACGGCCATCTCCTGAACCTCGACGATGCGCCGCTCGAGCTCGCTTACCCGGGACCTGTACACCTCGAGGGTTCCACGGGCCTCGGCAACCCTCGCGTCGGCCGCCCGTTGCGCGGCCGCGGCCCGCAGCGCTCCCACCAGCCATCCGATGACGGTTCCTGCGATGGCGGCGATGGCCGCGATCCAATACTCCATGGACCTACTGTGGCACGGGGCACCGACAGCGCGAGTTTTGCGATGTGCGGCGGGCACCTGGTGCGTGGCGTGTGATCTGCGTCACATGACATCCTGCTTGGATATCGGAATCGATGCCTGGGCGTAATGTGTTCGTTACCTGCTCTCCGTAGCATGGTGACATCCCGAGGAAACTCCTCGCGGAACGTCGTGCACGCTTTCGCCCCCTACTTGGGCGGTGAACCGCGTCGCGAGTAAAGAAAGGAGTCCGAGTATGCAGCTCGGCACAATTGGTAAGGGCATGGCGCTGGCAGCAGCCGCGACACTGGCCCTAGCCGCGTGCTCGTCCGGCGGCAACCCCGAGGTCACCACCGGCTCGACTGGCGGCGGTACCACCGACGGAACTGCGATCGTGTACGCGAACGGTTCGGAGCCCCAGAACCCCTTGGTTCCAGGTAACACGAACGAGACCGGTGGCGGCAAGATCATCGACTCGATCTTTGCTGGCCTGGTCTACTACGACGCCACCGGAGCGGCGATCAACGAGGTCGCTGACTCGATCGTCGCGGACGACCCTCAGAACTTCACCATCACGTTGAAGGACGGCTGGACGTTCACCAACGGTGAGCCCGTCACGGCCAATTCGTTCGTGGACGCCTGGCAGTACACCGCTTTGGCCTCCAACGGCCAGTTGGGTGCGTACTTCTTCGAGGACATCGCCGGATTCAGTTACGACGAGGACTCGCCGCTCGCCCTCACGGTGATTGACGACCTCACGTTCACGGTGGAGTTGAGCAAGCCCGCCGCCGACTTTGCGCAGCGCCTGGGCTACGCGGCCTACTTCCCGCTCCCGCAGGCGTTCTTCGACGACCCTGAGGCCTTCGGCACCGCCCCGATCGGCAACGGCCCGTACATGCTGGCCAGCGCCGACGCGTGGCAACGCGACGTCCAGATCGAACTCGTGACCAACCCCGACTACCAGGGTGGTCGCGCCCCGCAGAACGACGGCCTGACCTTCGTGTTCTACGCCACGCAGGAAGCCGCCTACGCGGACCTGCTGTCGAACAACGTCGACGTCATCGACGGCATCCCGGACTCCTCCCTGGCCACATACCAGACCGAACTGGGCGACCGTGCGGTCAACCAGGCGGCGGCCATCTTCCAGTCCTTCACCATCCCGGAGCGCCTGCCGCGCTTCTCGGGTGAAGAGGGCAGGTTGCGTCGTCAGGCCCTGTCCATGTCGATCAACCGTCAGGAAATCACCGACGTGATCTTCCAGGGAACGCGTACCCCGGCCTCCGACTTCACCTCCCCGGTGGTCGACGGCTGGAGCAACTCCCTCCAAGGAGCAGAGGTCCTGGAATACAACCCCGACAAGGCGGTGGAGTTGTGGGCTCAGGCTGACGCCATCAGCCCCTGGGAAGGCACCTTCAAGTTGGCGTACAACGCCGACGGTGGCCACCAGGCTTGGGTCGACGCCACGATCAACTCGATCAAGAACACGCTCGGTATCGACGCTGAGGGCGACCCGTACGCCACCTTCGCCGAGTTGCGCGGAGACGTGACCAATGACACGATCACGTCCGCGTTCCGTACCGGCTGGCAGGCCGACTACCCTGGCCTGTACAACTTCCTCGGACCGCTGTATGCGACAGGCGCCGGCTCGAACGACGGTGACTACTCGTCGGCCGAGTTCGACGCGCTGCTCCAGGAGGGTATCTCCAACCCGGACACTGCGGAGCGCAACACCATCCTGCAGCAGGCCCAGGAGGTCCTTCTGAAGGACCTGCCAGCGATTCCGCTGTGGTACTCCAACGTCAACGGTGGGTACTCGGAAAATGTCAGCAACGTGACATTCGGCTGGAACTCGGTGCCTCTCTACTACGAGATCACCAAGAACTAGTCAGCACGTGGGGCTCGTCCCGACTCCGGTCGGGACGAGCCCCACGCCTGTCTGTTGACCGGTTCCCAGGCTGTACGATGAGGCCACTCATGCCAAAACCCACGACGACAACCGCGAGCCGCCGATGCTGAGATACATCCTGAGGCGATTGCTCCAGGCCGTGCCCGTCTTCTTGGGCACCACATTCCTGATCTACTTCATGGTCTTCGCCATGCCCGGCAACCCGATCGTCGCGCTGTTCGGCGACAAGACCCCCAATCCCGCCCAGGTTGCCGTGCTCGAGGCGCAGTACAACCTGGACAAGCCGTTCTTCGTGCAGTACGTGCTGTACCTCAAGAACGTCCTGACCGGCGATCTCGGCACGACCTTCTCGGGCCGCAACGTCAACGAGGTCTTCGGGGCCACATTCCCCGTGACGCTCAAGTTGGTGCTCATGGCGGTTGTCCTCGAGTTCGTCCTGTCCGTGGTGATCGGCCTCATCTCCGGACTACGCGAGGGTAAGTATTTCGACAACGCCAGTGTGGTCGTCGCCCTCGTCCTCAACTCACTGCCCGTCTTTGTTGCGCTGTTCCTGGCGCAGTACTTCATCGGCATCAAGTGGGGACTAGCGCCCGTCACGGTGGGGCGGGACACGTCGTGGGGGGCGATGTTCGTCCCTGCGCTCGTGATCGCCCTGACCATTTACGTCACAGGTATGCGCCTCATGCGAGGTTCGGTGATCGAAGCCCGCAGCGAGGACTACGTGCGCACCGCGTACGCCAAGGGCCTGACGTCGCGTCGCATCGTTCCCGTGCACATCGCCCGCAACTCGCTTATCCCCGTCGTGACAAACTCGGCCGCGAGCTTCGGCGCCCTCATTGCCGGAACCACGATCACGGAAGGTATCTACAACATCCCGGGTGTCGGCAACACGCTGTTTCAAGCGATCATTCGCGGGGAGAACGCCACAGTCGTGTCGTTCGTCACGATCCTCACCCTGCTGTACGTGATCGTCAACATCCTCGTAGACCTCCTGTACGCCGTCCTCGACCCCAGGATTCGCTATGTCTGAGCGCCACGCCGAGCATTACGTTGCCCCCGTCGACGACAACGAAAAGATCGAGGTCGACTCCGTCAGACTGGGTGACCGCAGGTCCAACCTCTGGATCGACGCGTGGCGCGACCTGCGTCGTCGGCCACTCTTCTACGTGGCTCTCGTCATCGTCTGCGTCGTCGCCCTCGCTGCCGCGTGGCCGACACTGTTCACCCAGGTGGCTCCCAACCGTGGCTGTGAGTTGGCGCTGTCCAACGGCGGGCCCACCGCGGGACACCCACTGGGCTTCACGCGTCAAGGGTGCGATGTGTACTCGCGCGTGGTGTGGGGTGCCCGCACCTCCTTGTCGGTGGGAATGCTGGTGGTGCTCATCACCGCCTTTATCGGCATCCCCATGGGAGCCTTGGCGGGTTTCTTTGGCGGCAAGGTCGACTCGATCCTGTCCCGCATCGGCGACATCTTCTTCTCGATCCCCTACTTCCTGGCGGCGATCGTGGTGATGTCGGTGCTGTCGGAGAACCGCAACGTGCTGACTATCGCCTTTGCCATCGCCGGATTCGCCTGGGCCTCGCTCGCCCGCATCGTCCGTGCGGAGGTGCTGCGCATCAAGAACCTCGAATATGTGGCGGCGTCGACGGCCGTGGGCAGGTCGAGATTCGCGACACTGGTGGGGCACGTGCTGCCCAACTCGCTGACTCCCGTCATCGTGACGCTGACAATCAGTTTGGGCTCCGCCATCGTCGCCGAGGCCGCACTCAGCTTCCTCGGCATCGGACTCGGCTCCTCGGTGATGTCGTGGGGCAACGACATCTCCCAGGCGCAGGTCACCATCAAGACGGCACCGATGGCACTGTTCTGGCCGTCCCTGTTCCTGACGATCACTGTGCTGGCGTTCATCATGTTGGGAGAACTCGTGCGAGACGGCCTGGACCCGAAGGCGAGGGCACGCCGATGAACAACGTCACCACATCGGTCGTGTCCCGACAGGCGCCAGGTCAGCACCACGGCCCGCTCGTGGCCGTCAAGGACCTTGAGGTGTCGTTCCGCACGTTGGGCGGTTCGGTCTCCGCCGTGCGTGGCATGAGCTTCGACATCTGGCCGGGGGAGACCGTGGCCATCGTCGGCGAGTCCGGCTCGGGCAAGTCGACCACCGCCACCGCCCTGATCAACCTGCTGCCCAGCAATGGCAGGATCGGCGCAGGGAGCATCACGATCGACGGTCGGGAGATGGTGGGGCTGAGCCAGGATCAGATGGCATCCGTCCGTGGCAAGCTCGTCGGCTACGTTCCTCAAGACCCGATGTCCAATCTGAACCCCGTGTGGTCGGTGGGATTCCAGGTCGAGGAGGCGGTGCGCGCCAACGGGCTGGCTCACACGCGCAAGGAGATCAAGGCGCGCGCCGTGGAGGTGCTCAAGGAAGCGGGGCTCGCGGACGCGGACCGGCGCATGAAGCAGTTCCCGCACCAGTTCTCCGGAGGCATGCGCCAGCGTGTGCTGATCGGCATCGGCCTGGCTGCAGACCCCAAGTTGTTGATCGCCGACGAACCGACATCGGCGCTCGACGTGACCGTTCAGAAGACCATCCTGGACCACCTCGACACACTCACACGCGAGAACCATACGGCCGTCCTGTTTATCACCCACGACCTAGGCCTCGCGGCCGAACGGGCGTCAAAACTGATCGTGATGCATCGCGGCAAAATCGTGGAGGCCGGGCCAAGTGTCGAACTGCTGCAAGACCCGCAACACCCCTACACGAAGTCGCTGATCGCGGCGGCCCCGTCGTTGGCGTCGCGTCGCATTCGTGGCGCCTCTGCCAGTGACGACGGCGGGACGACTCTTGACATGGCGCGCCTGGCCGCGCACCACCACGGAACCGCAGAGGAACTCCACGTCTCCGACGCCCCCGTGTCCATCGAGGTGAAGAACCTGACCAAGGTGTTCTCGATCCGCAAGGGCGGCTTCCGCACGGAGTCGCTCACGGCGGTCGACAATGTTTCGTTCACGGTGCGCAAGGGATCCACCTTGGCGCTGGTGGGAGAGTCGGGATCCGGGAAGACCACCGCTGCCAGGATGATCCTCGGCCTGGAGCCGCCCACGTCAGGCGACATCGTCGTCGGCGGCACCAACCTGAACGGAATCTCCCGCAAGGGCATGTTCAACCTGCGCAGCCGCATGCAGCCGGTGTTCCAGGACCCGTATGCGTCACTGGACCCTCAGCGTTCGATCGGTGCGATTATTGCGGAGCCGCTCAAGGTTCACGCCGTGGGAGACCGCCCCACCCGCGTGGCCCGCGTGAAGGAACTACTCGACCAGGTATCCCTGCCCCAGGCGATCGCGCAACGCTATCCGAACGAACTCTCCGGAGGGCAGCGTCAGCGCGTCGCCGTGGCTCGCGCCCTCGCGCTCAAGCCAGAGGTGGTCGTGCTGGACGAGGCCGTGTCGGCCCTTGACGTGTTGGTTCAGGCTCAGGTGCTCCAACTGCTGGCCGACCTTCAGGAGGATCTTGGGTTGACCTACCTGTTCATCACCCACGACCTCGCGGTGGTGCGGGTGGTGGCCGACGAGGTCGCGGTGATGGAGAACGGCAAGATCGTCGAGACCGGAACCACCGACGAGATCTTCGCGAACGCCCAGAAGCCATACACTCAGCGCCTGCTCGACGCGATCCCCGGGTCCGGGATCGAGTGGGCCCCCTAGTGCGGCCGGTGTCGGCGCCGTGTGCTCTGGCTGGTGCGCGACGCGGACCGGCGCGCTGACGGCGGCGGAAACGGCGCGAACTCGCCCACCTCGGGCACCACGACCCCCGGCGTCTCGTTCCTCACCAACGGCGGGCCTGCGACGGGCGGGGGAGCGGGCAGAATGCGTTCGCGCTCCATCTCTTTGCGCGCCCGAGCCACCCCGGGATTGAACGCCTCTTCGAATGCCATGACGCCACGGTACGCCTCCCTACGCACCAGCGCGAGGATGGCCGCTGCTGCGCGCCGCTAGACTTGCTGCCCGTGGCTCTCACTATCGGCATCGTCGGACTGCCCAACGTCGGCAAATCAACGCTGTTCAATGCGCTGACGCGCGCCAGTGTTCTCGCGGCGAACTACCCGTTCGCCACGATCGAACCGAACGTGGGTGTGGTGCCGCTTCCCGATCCGCGGCTGAACACCCTCGCCGAGATCTTCGGCTCGGAGAGGATTCTGCCAGCGACCGTGTCGTTCGTCGACATCGCGGGCATCGTCAAGGGCGCCTCGGAGGGCGAGGGCCTGGGCAACGCATTCCTGGCCACTATTCGCGAGGCTGACGCGATCTGCCAGGTGACGCGCACGTTCGTCAACCCCGACGTGGTGCACGTGGACGGCAAGGTGGACGCCGCGAGCGACATCGAGACCATCAACACCGAACTGATCCTCGCGGACCTGCAAACCGTGGACAAGGCGCTGGTGCGGCTCGAGAAAGAGGTGCGCATCAAGAAGGCCGACCCTGCGTACCTGACGGCCGTTCAGACCACGAAGGAGATCCTCGAGTCCGGTGTGGCCCTGAGCGCGGGCGCCGGGCCCGCGGGCCTAGACCTGACCGACGTGCGCGACCTCAACCTGCTGACGGCGAAGCCCTTCATCTACGTGTTCAACACGGACGAGGAGGGGCTGGTCGACAAGGACAGGCAGGGCGCCTTGGCCGAGCAGGTGGCTCCCGCGGCCCCAATCTTCCTGGACGCCAAGTTCGAATCGGAACTGGTGGACCTTACTGAGGATGAGGCCCGCGAGATGCTCGAGGCCAACGGACAGGATGAGTCGGGCCTGGATCAGTTGGCGCACGTAGGCTTCGACACCCTGGGCCTACAGACCTACCTCACGGCGGGTCCCAAGGAGTCGCGTGCCTGGACAATCCGCAAGGGCGCGACGGCCCCGGAGGCGGCCGGAGTGATCCACACCGACTTCCAGAAGGGCTTCATCAAAGCCGAGGTCGTGCACTTCGCCGACCTCCTCGAGGCCGGGTCGATGGCTGCGGCGAAGGCTGCCGGCAAGGTGCGCATCGAGGGCAAGGACTACGTCATGCACGACGGCGATGTGGTGGAGTTCCGCTTTAACGTATAGCGCTATTGACGCGAAGCGTTATACGATGGCTGTGTGATCAGATCATTCGGTGACAAGACCACCGAGCGCATCTGGAACGAGCAGTTCACGAAGTCTGTTGACCCGATGGTTCAGCGTGTGGTGCTGCGCAAGCTGGAGATTCTCCACGCCGCGCGCGACGTTGAGGACCTACGGATTCCTCCGGGGAACCGTCTTGAGAGGTTGGTCGGTGACCGGCGGGGCCAGTACAGCATCCGTGTGAACGCTCAGTGGCGGATTTGCTTTGTATGGAGAGATGGAGGTGCGGATGATGTCGAACTTGTCGACTACCACTGAGGTCGAGTTGATCCGGCCTGTGCATCCCGGTGAGATCCTCATGGAGGACTTCATCGAGGGCTTCGGTATCACCCAGAACAAACTCGCGGTGGCAATCGGCGTGCCTCCGCGCCGTATCAACGAGATTGTCCACGGCAAGCGCGGGATCACTGCTGACACCGCGGTGAGACTCAGCGCGTACTTCGGAAACTCGGCGGAGTTCTGGATGAATCTTCAGTCGCACTACGAGTTGAGGCTTGAGCGTCGAGCCTTGAAGGCTCAGGTGGCGGCCATCACTCCGCTGCACGTCGCGTGAGTCCGGTCGAGTTCCGGTTGGGCGTCTAGTGGGCGAGGGCGGCGGCGTGTCGCTGCGCCCACTTCGCGTTGACGACGCGCCCGTGATGGCCGCGGTTCTTGCTGACCCCCCGCTCTATACGTTCACGGGAGGGGCGCCGCCCGCCGAGGCGGAGTTGGAACGGCGCTATGCCAGGCAGGTTAGGGGATCTTCGGCTGACGGCACGCAGGACTGGCGCAATTGCATCGTGCTCATCGGATCGCAGCGAGAACCTGCAGGCTTCGTGCAGGCCACGATTCCCGCGGACGGAGGTCCGGCCGAGATCGCGTGGGTCATCGGGACGCAGTGGCAGGGCAACGGTTATGGCGGTCGCTCCGCAGCATTGCTCATTGTCGAGCTGGCGCTGCGCGGAGTTCGACGTATCGCGACCCGCATCCATCCCGGAAACGAGGCTTCGCAACGCATCGGCAAGGGCGTCGGGATGGCTCCCACAGCCGTCGTCGTCGATGGCGAGATCCGCTGGGAAGGCAATGTCGCGATCTCGTGACACTACTCACCGCGTCCGCCGCGCACGTCTGGGGTCGAGTGTCCATCCCGACCCACACAGTATTCGGCTACGGAACGTGGTGGAGTTCCGCTTCAACGTGTGAGCACCCGCGTCAACGCCAGGGGGGCGGTCGATGCCACCGCGGAGATCGACGCCCGCATGGACCGTGCGCAACGGCGCGACCGCTGGCGAGGCGGCCGGAATGATCCCGCCGACCGGGACACGGGCTGTGTCATGCCCGTTGGCGACGTCAGGCAAAGCCGTCAGGCTCTGGTGCTCCGCGCGACCCTGGAGCGTGTTGTCAGGAGATCGCCCGTCTGACGAGTTCCGCGATGCGCGCCTCGACCTCGTCGTCGATGGCGGTGAGGGCAAAGGACGTCGGCCAGAACGTGCCCTCGTCCAGGGCGGCCGTGTCCTGAAAGCCGAGCGTCGCATAGCGCACCTTGAACTTGCCAGCGTCCTGGAAGAACACCACCGCTTTGCCCGCCTTCGCGTACGCGGGCATGCCATACCAGGTCTTCACCTCGAGTTCCGGGGCCACCGTGGTCACGATCTTGTGAACCCGCTCGGCGAGCGTGCGGTCGGCGGGTGCCATCGCCGCGATCTTGTCGAGGCACGCCTGGGCATCGGCGGCCTTGCCTTTGGCGGCCCTGGCGCGCTTGGCCTCGGCCGCGTGCTCCTTCATGGCCGCCTTCTCTTCGGCCGACCACGTCTCGTTGCTCTTGCTCGCCACGTCGGGCCCCTTTCGTCGGGTGATGGTCACACGGTACCGCGGCCCTCCCGAAGCGTCGGGTGAGCACCGCACATCGAGGTGGGAGGCAACCCGCCCCGCACCGCTGGATGCGAGGAGGGCCGGTTTGGGGTGCTCACGCGACACAGCGGCCGTGACTAGCCGTCGCTCGTGGTCTGTCGAGCGCGGTACGCGGCCACGGCTGCCCGGTTGGTGCAGGTGGTGGAGCAGTATTTGCGGGAGCGGTTGCGCGACAGGTCGAAGACAACGCCGTCGCAGTCGTCGTGAGCGCACCGGTCGAAGCGGCTCATCTCGTCTGCGCGGATGACGTCCACCATGGCCATGGCCGTCTCCACGAGGATGCGCTCCGCCAGGGGGCGGTCGTCCGAGATGGCGTGGATGTGCCAGTCGACATCTCCGTGGCGCACGAGTTGCGGCACGGCATCCTGAGCACTCAGGATTGCGTTCACCAAAGGCACAGCCTCCTCGCGAGATGCGATGAACATGGCGTGCAGTTGGTGGCGGATCGCTCGCACCGGCTCGAGGTCGCGCTGTACTGGACGGGCACCGGTGTACTGGAAGTCGTCGAAGAAGGCCTCGAGTTCCTCCAGGGTGGTGAGGGTGTCCGGCTCCAGTTCGGTGTTGGAGAGCCGAACGGCCGATTCCAGCGCCTCCGCGGTGTCACTTGCAAAAACCATGTTGACACATTACCACCGACCCTCTAGTGTCATGAGTCATGGCCGTAGTGACTAATGACGCCCCGCCTTCACAGCTCGCTGGAGGTCTGGGCTTCGCCGTGGTATCCGCCGCCTCCTTCGGGCTCTCGGGGAGTCTGGCGCGTGGCCTCATGGACGCCGGGTGGACAGCGGGCGCGGCCACCATTGCCCGCGTCGTCATCGCTAGCGCCGTCCTGGTGGTGCCCGGCGTTCTGGCAATGCGCGGCAGGTGGCAGGTGCTCCGCAGGGCGTGGCGCACGGTGGTGGCATACGGGGTCTTCGCCGTCGCGGGCGCGCAACTGTTCTACTTCCTGGCGGTGGGGCATCTCGACGTCGGTATTGCGCTCTTGATCGAATACATCGCGCCCATTGCGGTCGTCGTGTACCTGTGGGTCCGCCACGGCCACAAGCCGGGTCCCCTCACCGTCGCTGGCGCGGCGATCGCGGCCTTGGGGCTGGTGTTGCTCCTCGACGTGGTGGGAGGCGGAAACCTCAGCCTGGTGGGTGTTGGCTGGGCCCTGGCGGCGATGGTGGGTGCCTCCGTGTACTTTGTTCTGTCCTCCGACACCTCTACCGGCTTGCCCCCGATCGCGCTCGCCACCGGCGGTTTGCTGGTCGCCAGCGTTGGACTGGGACTCGCCGCAGTGGCGGGGGTCCTCCCGGTGACTTTCACCGCGCGCACCGTGCGCCTGGTCCCTTTCGACGCCCCGTGGTGGTCGGTCGTCCTGGCACTGGGGGTCGTTTCGGCGGCGGTCGCCTATGTCACGGGGATCGCGGGCACGCGGTTGCTGGGTGCAAGGCTCGCCTCGTTCGTGGCGTTGATGGAAGTGATCGCAGCCGCCGCCTTCGCCTGGCTGCTGCTGGCGCAGACGCCGCTGCCCATCCAGTTGGTCGGGGCGGGACTGGTGCTCGCGGGCGTCGTCGTGGTCAAGACGGGCGAATCTACCCCGATCCTCGACAACGCGGTCCCGACAATCGTCGCCCCGGTCCAGGGGCCACGCCGACGCCGTGTGTTCGGCAAGCAGCGGCCGGCCAGAGTGCCCGTCGACATCGGGTAAGCGCACATCCGGGTTTAGCGGAGGAAGGCGAAGGCGAGCGCCGCTCCCGCTACGAGCATGAGGGCGATGCCGACGGCGTCGGGCTGGCGCCTGATCGACGCCGTGGTGCGGTCGCCCTCGCCGCCGTGAGCGTCCGTCCACGCGCGCCAGGCGTCGTACACCTGACTGCCAACGGCGTTCGGCTGGCCCTCACGGTCGTCCGCCCGCACAGGCATCGGCGCGTCGTTGTCGAACACCCCCGTCCTGGCGCTGCGTGAGGCGGGCACGGCGAACGCGCCAGCCTTTCGGCCGTCATCTCCCACCATCTCAAGAGACCAGCGCATGCGGATCTCCTGAATCCTCGCGTAGCGCGCCGATGCCGTGTGGAGGATGTTCCTGAACACGACGCCGTCGGCGCCGATCAGCACCGCGGGTCTGAGGTAGACGGAAACGCCGACGATCGCGACGCCCGCACCTAGGCCGATGCCGACGTTCGCCCCCGACAAGCCCGAAGCGACGACGTCGGCGCCAGCAAAGATGAGGCCGAGACCGACCCACAGCCAACCCCAGACCAGCGAACTCCGTGCGCGATAGACATCCACGCCGTCATCGTCGCACAGCGGGGCCCCTGCCTCATTCGATGATCAGCTGGCCGTCCGCGATGTGTGCGGTCACGACAGCGCGCACCCATGCCGGGTCGAGAGCACCGTAGACGTGGGGGAACAGTTCGCCGCCACCGCCATCTTCGTATCGGACGTCCACGCCGCTGGCGCGCACGGCGTCGTCGTCCATCACCAGAATCGCGAGCGGATCCGCCACGTCCGCATAGAAGCGGGCTGCCACGCCGGGCACTTGGTCAGGACGTGCGCAGTGAATGAAACCCACCTCGTCGAGCGTTGCGCCGCGGGTTGACACGCGGTAGTCACCAGCGGCCGTCGCGAAGTCCCAATCGCGAGCCAGGGCGAGGTGCCAGATTTCCACACCTCCATGGTGGCATGGACGCAGGCACCCAGGGGGCCAAAGGGTGAGGGCCCGCCGCCGATGCGGTGACGGGCCCACCGACGGGTGGTGGGGGGGTTTACTCCGCCGTCGAGAGTTCGCGTAGCGCCTTGGAGGCGTCGTGCACCATGTCGAGTTGGTCCACGATGGCGGAGATGTCGTGTGTGGTGGCCTCGGCGGTCTGCGCGACGTCGTTCACCGAGCGAGAGATCTCGTTGGTGGTGGCGCTTTGCTCCTCGACCGCGCCAGCGATCGACGTCTGCGCGTCCGAAATCTGGTGAATCAGGTCGGTGATGGCCGTAAGTGCGGTGGTGACATGCGCGCTGTCCTCCTGCAAGGTGCCGATCATCTGCGTGATTCGTTGCGTCGCCTCCGCCGTCTCCCGCGCCAGTTCCTTGACCTCCGACGCCACCACGGCAAAGCCTTTGCCAGCCTCTCCGGCGCGTGCCGCCTCGATGGTCGCGTTCAGCGCGAGCAGATTCGTCTGCTCCGCGATGGAAGTGATGAGCTTCACGACGACGCCGATCTCTTGGCTCGACGTGTCCAGTTGGGCCACGCGCTCCGATGCGGTGCTCGCCGCGGTCACCGCTTCGCGGGCAACGGTCACCGCTTGCGTTGCCGAGTTGGCAATCTCCTGCACCGAGGAGCTCATTTGCTCCACGGCGGCCGAGGCGGTCTGGGCACCCTCCGCCGTGTTGGCGGCCTGCAGGGTCAACTGGGTGGTCAGTGCCTCAAGGTTTTCCCCCAGCGACAGGAGCCGTCCGGACGTCTCCGCCGATGCGCTTCGCACTTGAACGGTTGCCGATTCGTTGGTCCACACAACGGCCAGTCCGAGTACCTTCCCGGAGTCGTCGACGATCCGGTCTGTGATCGTGGTGAGGGTCGTCTCCTCAAAGGAAAGTCTGCTGGTGCGGGGAAACACGTTGGGGTCTGACGCGTTGCCGTCGGGGCGGTGAAACTCCTTCAGGTTGGTCCCGATGACGGTGTCGGCATCGACGCCGAACTCGTGGGTCATGGGGCCGCCGATCTCGCGCAACGTGGCCATGGCCATGCGGTTCGCGAAAACGATGGTGCCGGTGGGGTCGGTGATGAAGACGTGGGTCGGCAGTGCGTCGATGCTCGCTCGGAGGTGCGAAGCACGCTCGAGAAGCGCAGTTTTGCCTGCGTCGGACGAGCGGCGACTGGGCGCAAGGAGTGCCATGACGAGCCTTTCTACGATGACGGTCGCCCCACACATCGGCAGCGCGCGAGCGCCGTTGAGCCTTTGAGCGGCGCGTCCGTTCGACTGTGCGGCGGATTCACTCGACACATAGGGGAGCATAGGGGCCACTGACCGGGCTCCGTCGTGGCCGCAGCACGCGGACGCCGCTAGAATGGGAAGGCTCGCGTCTGAGCCCACCCCTCATCGATGAAAGAAGTCCCTATGTCCGTGCGCTCCGACTTGCGCAACGTCGCCATTGTCGCCCACGTCGACCACGGCAAGACCACCCTCGTCGATGCGATGCTGCGTCAGGGCGGCGCCTACGGGGAACACGCGCACGTCGAGGACCGCGCCATGGACTCCGGTGACCTCGAACGCGAGAAGGGCATCACGATTCTCGCCAAGAACACGGCGATTCGCTATACGGGAGGCTCTGCCGGTCCCGACGGTGTCACCATCAACGTGATCGATACCCCGGGGCACGCTGACTTTGGCGGCGAAGTGGAACGCGGACTGTCGATGGTCGACGGCGTCGTACTGTTAGTCGATGCCTCGGAGGGTCCGCTTCCGCAGACCCGCTTCGTGTTGCGCAAGGCGCTCGCGGCGCACTTGCCCGTCATCATCGTCGTGAACAAGGTGGACCGCCCCGACTCCCGCATCGTCGAGGTGGTCAATGAGACGCATGACCTGTTGTTGTCGCTCGCGTCCGACCTGCACGACGACGTGCCCGACTTGGACATCGACGCCCTACTCGAGGTGCCCGTTGTCTACGCCTCGGCCAAGGCGGGCATCGCGTCGTTGATCCAGCCAGCCGACGGCACGCTTCCCGACGGCGAGAATCTGTTGGCGTTGTTCGAGACCATCATGGAGCGTGTACCGGCGCCCACGTATGAACAGGGCGCACCGTTGCAGGCGCACGTGACGAACCTCGACGCCTCGCCATTCTTGGGGCGACTGGCGTTGCTTCGCGTGTTCAATGGGCAGATTCGCAAGGGCCAGAGCGTCGCGTGGGCGCGCGCCGACGGCACCATGAAGACGGTGAAGATCACCGAATTGTTGGAGACCAAGGGCCTGGACCGCGTTCCCGCCGAGTCTGCGGGCCCCGGCGACATCATCGCCGTCGCAGGTATCGAGGACATCACGATCGGCGAGACGCTGACCGATGTGGATGACCCGAGACCGCTTCCTCTCATCACGGTGGACGACCCCGCGATCTCCATGACGATCGGCATCAACACTTCGCCGCTGGCTGGCCGCGTCAGGGGTCACAAGGTCACGGCCCGCCAGGTGAAGGATCGGCTCGACAGGGAACTCATCGGTAACGTCTCGATCCGCGTGCTACCCACCGAGCGCCCCGATTCGTGGGAGGTTCAGGGCCGCGGCGAACTCGCTCTGGCGATTCTGGTGGAGCAGATGCGACGCGAGGGCTTTGAACTCACGGTCGGCAAGCCGCAGGTGGTGACGCGCGAAGTCCACGGCAAGGTGCACGAGCCGATGGAGCATATGACGATCGACGTTCCCGAGGAGCACCTCGGTGCCATTACCCAGTTGCTCGCCTCCCGCAAGGGGCGCATGGAGTCGATGGCGAATCACGGCACGGGGTGGGTGCGAATGGAGTTCGTCGTCCCCGCGCGCGGGCTGATCGGCTTTCGTTCGACCTTCCTGACGGACACTCGGGGCACGGGAATTGCCTCGTCGATATCCCACGGGTTCGAGCCGTGGGCCGGGCCCATCGTGTACCGCTCGTCCGGATCGCTGGTGGCGGACCGTGCTGGCGTGGTGACAACCAACGCCCTCACCTATTTGGATTCTCGTGGCACCTTCTTTGTGGGCCCCACAGAAGATGTCTACGAAGGCATGGTCGTTGGCGAGAATGCGCGATCCGAAGATATGGACGTCAACATCACGAAGGAAAAGAAGCTCAACAACATTCGCTCGTCCACCAGCGAGGAATTGGAGCGACTCAGCCCCCCTCGCCGACTCACGCTGGAGGAGTCCCTCGAGTTCGCTGGCGACGACGAATGTGTTGAGGTCACCCCCGAGAAGGTACGCATTCGCAAGGTCATTCTGGATAGGACCGAGCGCGGCCGCGCGACCTCACGCGCCAAACGACACCACGCGTAGTCACCGCAGCGTGCGGCGCGGACGAAGGGCGGTTGTCTCCCCGTCACCTATTCTGATGCACATGCTCATGAGGGTTCTGTCTGTCGCCGCACTTGCTCTGTTGGGCGTGGTCGTGGCCAGTGTTGGGGTGGGTGCGCACCGGTCGTTGGGCTACGGCGGAGCGATTGTCGGCATCGTGGTCGTGCTCCTCGCGGGTGCCTTCGCCAAGACGTGGCGGGCGTGGAGCGGCTTCATCGCGTACGCCGTGGCGTGGGGCGCCATGGCGATCGTGTACGTCTCGACAGGACCTGGCGGGTCGATCCTTGTGGCCGACGACCTGCGCGGAAGGCTGTGGTTGTTCGGAGGGGGCGCGGCGGTGGCGATCGTTGCGGCCGCGCCGCGAAGCGTCTTCGTAGGACGAGATGTCGCGTCGTAGGCGGCTCATTGCGGCTCGCCACGCGGCGGGCCTTACCAGGCGTCGTCGCCGACATGGACACAGGAGTCTCACGGCGCGTTTTGAGGTGCCGCCGCGCACGGGAACCCGTGTGGTGCCGACGCGGCGTGGCTCGCCGATGCCTCCGATACCACCACTTGCCGTGGCGCCGATGCCGTCGGAGGGCGACGAGGTGCGGCTTGACGCCATCATTCGTCCGCTCGACGATCCGGGTCCAACGGAACGTGAGAGGTCCTCGGTCACCGTCGTGGTCCCGGCTGAGTTGCTCGCGGAACCGGAACCCGAGCCGGAACCCGAGCCGGAACCGGAACCCGAGCCGGAACCGGAACCGGAACCGCAGCCCCGACGCACGCGCGCCCCCACCCGGCACCGCGCGCTCGCGACACTCGGCGTGCTGGGAGCGGTCCTCATTGCCGCGTACGTGGGAGGGCAGGCGTGGGCGACACAGTCGGTGGCACCCGGCGTCACGGTGCTTGGGGTCGACGTGGGCGGACTTTCGAGCAATGAGGCGAACAGTGCGATCCGGACGATGGCAAACGAGGTCAACTCCGTGCCGGTGCGCCTCGAAATCGCCGGAGTCGCCGCGGAGTTCCTGCCCGGTGAGGCTGGGTTGCGGGTCGATGCGTCGGCGACGCTGGCCCGGGTGGTGGGATTCACGTTGGACCCGAGGCGCCTGCTGGCACACCTCAACGGCGGCGGCCCAGTCGAGCCGGTGGTGGCGGTGGAGCGAGGAACTCTCACCGGCGCGGTGGGTAAGGCCGCTGGCTTCCTCGATCGGCGCCAGCAGAGCGCCACCGTGACGCTCGACGGAGCCCGCGCGGTGGTCGCCGGGGGCACGCCGTCGGTGGCGATCGACAGGGACGCGACGGCTCGACTCGTTCTCGATTCGTGGCCAGAAGCCGTTGCGATCGTGCCCGTGGCACAGGTGGTCCAGCCTGAGATTCCCCAAGCAACCGCTCAGGAGTTCCAAGAAAAGATCAACGGCCAGATCCTGTCCGCGCCGGTGACCCTGGTGGGACCCAACGGCAAGGTGACCCTCGAGCCCGAGCGTTGGGTGCAGTTCGCTCGAATCGAGTCGGCTCAGGGCACACTGAATCTTGTGGTCGATGGCGCGGCGCTGGCGGCGGACCTGTTGGCCGAGATGCCGACGCTCAACAATGAGCCGCGGGGCGCGAGCGTGTCGTTCGACGCCGCACACCAGTTGGTGATCGACGACGGCCTGCCTGGGCGCACCATCGACACGACCGCGCTCGGGCAGCGCGTGGTGAAGGCGGCGTCCACTGCAACTCGCACCTCCGCGATTCCCTACGAAACGACCGCGGTAGCGCCACCTACGCAGAACGTCAACATCGACGACCTCAAGGAGCTCGTTTCCGAGTTCAGCACTCCGCTTCCCTACATCCCGATCCGTACCAAGAACCTGGTGCATGCCGCCAACAAGATCTCAAACGTGATCGTCCCACCGGGTGGTACCTTCGATTTGACCGAGGTGCTCAGTCCGATCACGATTGCGGGTGGATACTTCCCGGCGGGTGTCATCACCGACGGTATCCACACCGAAGGTGTGGGTGGCGGGCTTTCGCAGATGGCCACGACGGTCTACAACGCCGCGTACTTCGCGGGCTTCGACATCCTTGAGCACCGTGAGCACTCCGTGTACTTCACGCGCTACCCCGCGGGACGCGAGGCAACCATCTACACCGGGCAGATCAACATGGTGTTCAAGAACGACACACCGTACGCCGCGATCATGAGTGCGTACGTCGAGGACAGTCGGCTCTACGTCGATATCTGGTCCACCACGTACTACCGGGTAGAGACGTCGGCCTCGCCTAGGAGCAATGTGCGCTACCCCGGCACCACCGTGGTAGCAGGCCCCGACTGCGTGCCCTCGAAGGCCGGACAACCCGGCTTCACCATCACCAACTACCGAAAGGTGTACGTGGCGGACACGTTGGTGAAGGACGAACAGGACCGCTGGACGTACAGGCCCGACAATGCCATTGAATGTGAGTAGGCGGTCCGGATTCTGAATGGAAGCGCGACGCCCTCTACGGTGTGGTTGTTGAGGTCACATGGTGAAGGGTTGCGCTTCCTTGGGAACACGGTATCGGCACGTGTTTTTCGATGATCGGGTGCAGATTGAAAAGTGGATTGATCAGCAGGTCAGTCGGGAGCATATCGCGGCTCGACTGAGTTACGCTGCCTCGCCGGTCTTGGGGGAGATCAGCAGGCGGTCGTGGTTGTCGGCGACCACATCTGCGGCATCTACGCCGTACCGGCTGGCAGGTTGACCAGCGGCGCTGCAACCCGGCGAAGGAAAGGTGCGTGGGGGCCAACGGCACGGTGCTGACCGGACGTGGGCGTCGCCTCAGCCGTACCGGTGTGGGTGCCTGCCGCCGCGTTGCTGGGGCTGCTGCGGGCCATGCTGCAATGGTTCCGCCGCTCGCATGTGGCCATCTATGCAACCTTCGGGGGCCCCGCAAAATCGTCGACTGGACCACCCCGACCGAGATTTTCGAAGAACTCACCGTGGACCCAGCCACACCACATGGCTCGTCAGACGGGAACCCGGGGGGTCTCCGATGACACCCGACCGGGGGCTAGGATGAAATCCTTCCACCCGTGTCGAGTCCCAAGGGAGCCGAAGTGACGTACGTCATCGCCTTGCCGTGTGTAGACCTCAAGGACAAGGCTTGCATCGACGAGTGTCCGGTCGACTGCATCTACGAGGGTGAGCGCATGCTCTACATTCATCCCGATGAGTGCGTCGACTGTGGTGCGTGTGAGCCGGTGTGTCCTGTCGAGGCCATCTACTACGAGGACGATGTGCCCGACAAATGGTCTGACTACTATGCAGCCAACGTCGAGTTCTTCTCGGAGATCGGCTCGCCAGGTGGCGCAGCGAAGATGGGCCTCATCGCCCACGATCATGACCTGATCAAGGCCCTTCCTCCCCAGCACGTGTAAGCGGTCCTCGTGGGCCTGAACGCATCGGCGCTCCCCGACTTTCCGTGGGATGCGCTGACGCCCTTCGTGGAGCGGGCATCGGCGCATCCTGACGGCATCGTCGACCTGTCCGTGGGCACGCCCGTCGACCCGACGCCACTGGTGGTGCGGGATGCTCTCGCGCGAGCGGCCGATGCTCCGGGCTACCCTGCGACGCACGGCACGCCCGCTCTGCGCGAGGCTGTGGCGCAATGGTTTGCGCGCCGCCGGGCGGTGCCCGGCGTCGACCCCGCGGGAGTGCTGCCGACGATCGGCTCGAAGGAACTCGTGGCGTTCCTGCCAGCGCTCCTGGGGCTTGGTCAGGGCGACGTGGTGGTGCACCCTGCCGCGGCCTACCCCACGTACGACGTGGGCGCACGGCTCGCCGGTGCGACCCCACTTGCCTCGGACGATGTCGCCCAGTGGGCGGGCAACACTGCCGTCAAGTTGGTCTGGGTGAACTCGCCGTCAAACCCCACCGGCGCGGTGGTGGGCGCCGATGCCTTACGCGCCACCGTCCATGCCGCGAGGGCCGTGGGTGCGGTCGTGGCGTCCGACGAGTGCTACGCCGAGTTGCCCTGGGAGGAGCCGTGGGCGAGCGGGGGTGTGCCATCGGTGCTGGACCCCACGGTCGCTGGTACGGACCATACGGGCCTTCTGGCGCTGTACTCGTTGTCGAAGCAGTCCAACCTGGCCGGGTACAGGGCGGCGTTCGTTGCGGGCGATCCCGCACTGATTGCCACGTTGCTGGAGACGCGCAAGCACGCGGGCATGATGATGCCCGCGCCCATTCAGGCGGCCATGGTGGCGGCCTTGGCGGACGATGCCCACGTGGTCGCCCAACGTGAGGTGTACCGGGCGCGCCGAGACGTGTTGGGGGTCGCACTGCGAGAGGCGGGCTTTGCGATCGACGGTTCTGCGGCAGGGTTGTACCTGTGGGCCTCGCGAGGCGAGGACTGCTGGGCCACGATCTCGTGGCTGGCGGACCTCGGTATCGTGGCCGCGCCAGGGGTGTTCTACGGACAGGCAGGAACGCGGCATGTGCGCGTCTCGCTCACCGCGAGCGACGAGCGTGTCTCATCTGCAGCCCGCAGGCTCGCAAATAAACAGTAAACTTGTTCCCAAGCGTGGGCCCGTGCCACAGTGGGTGGTGCGCTGCAAAGGAGGAGACATGACCGAGGTCAAGGATGCCCGTCTCACGGTGGATGGCTCCACCATCGAGTTGGAGATCGAACGCGCCTCGATTGGCAACGACGGTCTTTCCGTGAGCAACCTGTTGCGCGATACCGGCCTGGTCACGGTGGATCCCGGATTCACGAACACGGCCTCGTGTGAGAGCGCCATCACATACATCGACGGCGACCAGGGGGTGCTCCGGTATCGCGGCTATCCGATCGAGCAGTTGGCGGAACACTCCACGTTCCTTGAGGTTGCCTACCTGCTGATTCGCGGAGAACTTCCCACGGAGTCCGAACTCACCGCCTTCAACCACCGTGTGGCCCGCCACATGCATGTGCACGAGGGCATCAAGACGTTCCTCGGGGCCTTTCCCCGCGACGCGCACCCCATGGCCGTCCTGTCCGGCGCGCTCAGCGCCCTGAGCACGTTCTACCCCGAGTCGGTGGGGCGAGGCGAGTACGAGATCGAGTTGGCGACCGTGCAGTTGTTGGCGAAGACTGCGGTGGTGATCTCGTACCTGCAGCGTCGGGTCACCGGAGGCGAACTGATCGAGCCACGGCCGGGCGGCCACTACGTGGATGAGTTCATGCGGGTGGCCTTCTCCGGCCCGGACGGCGAACTGGACATCGATCCGATTGTGCGTCGCGCGCTCGATCTGCTCCTCATTCTCCATGCCGACCATGAGCAGAACTGTTCTACGTCGACCGTGCGCATCGTCGGCTCGTCCCAGGCGAACATCTACGCCTCGGTGTCGGCCGGCATCGGCGCGCTGTCGGGCCCTTTGCATGGGGGTGCCAATGAGGCCGCGCTCAGGATGTTCGACCACATCAAAGAGTCCGGCGACACGGTCGAACAGTTTGTGGCCAAGGTCAAAGACAAGAGTGAGGGCGCCCGGCTCATGGGTTTCGGGCACCGCGTCTACAAGTCGTTCGACCCGCGCGGCACCGTGGTCAAGAGGATCGCCGACCAGGTGCTCGACCAACTGGGCGGCAACAATGAGACGTTCGACATGGCCAAGCGGCTTGAGGAGATCGCCCTGAGCGACGACTACTTCATCGAGCGCAAACTGTACCCAAACGTCGACTTCTACACGGGTTTGCTGTACTCGGCCATGAAGTTCCCCGTACCGATTTTCACGCCGCTCTTCGCGTTGGGGCGCATGCCGGGCTGGATCGCGCACTACCGCGAGATGATGCACGACCCCAAGACCAAGATCGGCCGTCCCCGTCAGATCTACACGGGCGTCGTCGAACGCGACTACGTTCCGATGGACCAGCGCTAGCGCGTCGCGATCGCCACCCGGATTCCGGCATAGTCCTGGGGTCGATCCGTGGGCGGAATCGACGCGGACGAGCCGTCCGTGGCGACCCTGCTCGCGTCGTTCTCGACCCACGTCACACCGGTGACCGATGCCGTGGCGATTACCCACGTGGCCAGTGCGGCCCGCGCCTGAGGTGAGTCAACGCCCGGACGAACCCCCAGCGTCGTCGTGTCTTGTTCTTGCGCCACCACGTCTACCGTGTTCACCCCGGCCCCGAAGTCGGCGGCGAGCCGGTCGGCGAAGAGGTGCGGTGTGGCAATGGCGGGCCCCGTCACCGAACACGTCACGACGCCCCCTTGACCGGTGAAGGCCAGCGCCCATGCCCGCGCCTCGTCCTCATGGTCTGCATACGCCAGCGGGAAGCCGGACCGCTGGACGGCTTGTGCCGCGTCGGTCACCGCCAGGTCTTCCCAGCCGTTGACCCGCAGCAGTGCGGTGTAGAACGCCTCGGTCGAGTAGTACGGGTCCGTGACTTGTTCGACAGATCCCCAGCCTTGCGACGGCCGCTGTTGGAACAGGCCGAGGGAGTCGCGGTCGCCGTAGTCCAGGTTGCGGAGGCTCGATTCTTGGAGGGCGGTGGCCAGTGCCACGGTGACGCCGACGGCGTCGAAGCCCTGGCGCGAGCCGACGGCGGCGATCAGCGCCGCGTTGTTGACCTGTTCGGCTGTCAGTGAATAGCTGAACTCGCCTTGCGTGACAGTGCAACTGTCCGTAGGCACGCTGCGCTGTTTCCCGCTCAGCAGTCCGGGACCCCAGTAGAGGGCCGCAGCGCTCGCCGCGACAAAGGCAGCCACCGCGACTGCTGTGCCTGTTCGCGACATCGCTAATTGGCGTGGAGGGCGGCGTTGAGTGCGACGCCGGAGCCCTCGCGAGCCACCGCCTCGAGCCCACCGTTGAGGGAGTTGCGGCGAAACAACACGTTGTTCTTGCCTGCCAGGTCGCGCGCCTTGACCACCACCGGTTCGCCGTCGTCGTCCGTGGCGCCGACGATGCGCACCTTGGAACCGGCCGTCACGTAAAGCCCCGACTCGACGATGCAGTCGTCGCCAAGGGGGATGCCGAGGCCAGCGTTGGCGCCCAACAGCGAACGCTCGCCGATGGTGATGACGTCCTTGCCGCCGCCGGACAGGGTACCCATGATCGACGCACCACCGCCGATGTCGGAGCCGTTGCCCACCGTCACACCCGCGGAGATGCGCCCCTCCACCATCGAGGCACCCAGAGTGCCCGCATTGAAGTTGACGAAGCCTTCGTGCATCACCGTGGTGCCCTCGGCCAGGTATGCGCCCAGGCGGACCCGGTCGGCATCGGCGATGCGCACACCCGACGGCAGCACGTAGTCCACCATCCGCGGGAACTTGTCGATGCCATAGACAGTCACGTGCTGCCCGAAGGCACGGAAGCGCCCGCGAGTCGCCTCGAATCCCTCGATCGCGCACGGCCCCGCCGACGTCCACACCACGTTGGGCAAGATGGCGAAGATCCCGTCGAGGTTGATGCCGTGGGGCCTGACCAGTCGGTGACTGAGCAGGTGAAGACGTAAGTATGCGTCGGCGACGGTTTCGGGTGCCTCGTCGGTGTCGATCTCGATCAGCAGCAATTCGGTCGAGATGTGGCGCAGAGGGTCGGACCGCACCGCAGCCTCGAGTTGCTGGGGAGGGTTCGGCCTTTCGGGCGCCGGGCCCAACGCGGGCGCGGGGTACCAGGTGTCGAGGGGTTTGCCGCTACCGTCGAGCGTTGCAAGTCCGTAACCGTGCGCTTTCATGGCGGTAAGCCTACGGGCACGGCGGCGCTACGGTGGTGCCATGGACGGCGGGGACAGGCACGACGAGGAGGTGCACGGGGTGGCGCGCCGCGATCAGCCAGTCCCACCGCCGTGGGCCGGCCCTCACTACGAGCTGGCGTCGCCGTGGATCGGGCGCCCGGGTCCCAGGCGCCCCATCTCCCGCTCGCGCGCGCTGATCGTGGGCGCGCTGATCCTGTTCCTCGTGCTCCAGGCGGCAGGGTTGGTCATCGCGTACGTGGACACACCCGCTCAGGCGCTGGCATCGCTTGCGCTTGGAGCCGTGTATCTCGCGGTGGTCGAACTGGCGCCCTGGTGGGCCGTCTCCTGGCTGGTCGCCCGCAGATAGGATCGCATCATGGCCCTTCCCGTCGTCGCTGGCACACCGGTCGAGGACCTCACCAGGGCCTTGATCGATATTCCCTCGGTCTCTGGTGATGAGCGCGCCATCGCCGATGCCGTCGAGGCCGCATTGCGTGCTTGCAGCCACCTTGAGGTGACGCGGGTGGGCGACTCGCTGGTCGCGCGCACGACGCTGGGGCGTAGCGAGCGGGTCATCGTCGCGGGTCACCTGGACACCGTGCCCATCAAGGACAACGTGCCGTCGCGCCTGTCCGACGACGGCGCGGACGTCATCGGCCGCGGAGCGGTCGACATGAAGGCGGGTGTTGCCGTACACCTTGCACTCGCCGTCGAATTGTCCGCACCCACGCGCGACATCACGTGGGTGTTCTACGACAATGAGGAGGTCGAGGCCTCTCGTTCGGGCCTGGGGCGCGTGGTGCGGGAACGCCCCGAACTGCTGGTCGGCGACTTCGCGATCCTGGGGGAGCCGACGTCGGCCGCGATTGAAGGTGGGTGCAACGGAACGGTGCGGTGCGAGGTCACACTGCACGGTAAGGCGGCGCATTCTGCGCGCTCGTGGAAGGGCATCAACGCGGTCCACTTGGCGGCTCCCCTGTTGAGCGCGCTGAGCAACCACGCACCCGCGAACGTCGCGGTGGACGGCCTCGTCTACCGAGAGGGACTGAACGCCGTCCGGGTGGCCGGGGGCATCGCGGGCAACGTCATCCCCGACGCCTGCACCGTGACCCTCAACTACCGTTTTGCACCCGGTATCGACGTCTCGCAGGCGAAGGAGCGCGTGGTCGAGTTCATCGACGCGGCCTACGCGGTGGACGATGTGTCGCGCGAGGTGGTATGGACGGACGCATCTGCCGCCGCACGCCCGGGCCTGGACGCACCACTCGCCCAGGAGTTTGTCGCGGCCGTGGCTGCCACGGGTGCCGATGCGCCTCGCGCCAAGTTAGGGTGGACCGACGTGGCACGCTTTGGAGAATTGGGCATCCCCGCGGTGAACTACGGCCCCGGCGACCCCCAACTCGCGCACGCCTCCGGCGATGGCGAGCGTTGTCCCATCGACCACATCCATGCGTGCCATGCCGCGCTCAGGGCCTGGCTGACCGTCTGACCCTTCGCTACCCACGACGGCCCTCAGGAGGAACTGTTGAAGGACTACCACCGCGGACCTGTGCTGTTGCGCGGCAAGAATGTGCCTAGCACCACCACGTCGGGACGCCTGCTCCAGGATCAGGCTGCCCCCGACTGGCTCCACGAAGACCCGTGGCGTGTGTTGCGCATCCAGTCGGAGTTCGTCGAGGGTTTCGGGGCCCTGGCCGAACTGGGGCCCGCGATCTCGGTGTTCGGTTCGGCCCGATCCAAGCCGGGCGACGCCGACTACACGGCGGCCGAACAGATCGGCACCAAACTGGTCGAAGCGGGATTCGCCGTGATCACTGGCGGTGGGCCCGGCGTCATGGAGGCGGCCAACAAGGGGGCGGCGCAGGCGGGCGGCGTATCGGTGGGTTTGGGTATCGAATTGCCCTTCGAACAAGGCGTCAACGAGTATGCCAATCTTGGCCTGAACTTCCGATACTTCTTTGTGCGCAAGACGATGTTCGTAAAGTACGCCCAAGGTTTCATTGTGCTTCCGGGCGGCTTTGGCACGTTCGACGAGCTCTTCGAGTCACTGACCCTCGTCCAGACGCGCACGATCACCCGCTTTCCCATCGTGCTGTTTGGGCACGCCTATTGGGACGGCCTGGTGGGATGGTTGCGGGATGTCGTGGCAGCCGACGGGAAGATCAGCGAAAGTGAACTCGAGCTGATCACCGTGACGGACGATGTGGATGAGGCTTTGTCCTATGTGGTGCAGACGGTCGAGCCGCACCCGGGTAGCGCGTAGCGGCGTTTCCCGCGGCGGCGAGGAATTAGGGGAAGGCGTTCGGCGCCGCGTAGAATGGACCCAGCGACACGTGAGTGTCACCCCATCAGCGCAAGGAGTAACCCAGCATGGCTGCTATGAAGCCCCGCACCGGTGACGGCCCCATGGAGGTCGTGAAGGAGGGTCGCGGCTATGTGATGCGCCTGCCACTCGAGGGCGGTGGCCGTCTCGTTGTCGAGATCAGCGCAGAAGAAGTCCAAGCCCTCGGCGATTGCCTCCTGGGAGCGTTGAAGTAGGCTCCGCAGGACCCTAAGCGTCCAGGACCTTAAGCGTCCACCGTCGCGATCAGGAGCCCGTCTCCCACGGGCACCAGGCACGCGGTGATGCCCTCTGCTGCGCGCACCGCGCGCAGGCACTCGCGCAGTGCGGTCGTTTCCGGGTCCCGTTGGGCGGGGTCGGCGACTCGGCCATGGCCGAGTGCGTGCGCCATGACGATGAGGCCACCGGGTCGCGTGAGGCGGACGGCCTGGTCCAGGTAGTTGGGGAACTCGGTGCGCCGCCCGTCAATCAGCACGAGGTCGTAGCCGCCGTCGGTCAGACGCGGCAACACCTCCAGCGCACGACCCGTGATGAGGCGAGTGCGTTCGGGAGCGAAACCCGCCGCAGCGAACGTGGCGCGGGCGCTGCGATGGTGCTCCGGCTCCACATCGATGCTGGTGAGGACCCCGCCGGGGGCCATGCCGCGCACCAGGTACACGCCCGAGACCCCCACGCCCGTGCCGATCTCCACGACTGCCCGTGCATGGCACGCGCGGGCCACCACTGTCAGCGTGGCACCCGTACCGGGCGACAGGGCGTCGATGCCCCACTCGTCTGCGGCGTCGCGCGCGGCCAGCAGGACCTCGTCTTCGCGTGCGAAATCGTCGGCGAAGGCCGCCAAAGCAGGGTCGACGGTCATGGCACCTCCTGGGGAGATCGTATCCGTCGTGCGGCCGATGACACGGGCGGCTCGCGCGTGGGAACATAGGACCATCAAGGATCGTTGGGCAGACGTGAAGGAGGTCGACGCATGAGCCCTGCCGACGCGGCTACCGCCGCCGATGCGGCCATCGCTGTCGACGCTCAGGATCTGACGTGGCAGGCCATTGTGGAACAGCATGCCTCTCGCGTGTACCGCCTGGCCTACCATCTCACCGGCAATCAGCACGATGCGGAAGACCTTACGCAGGATGTCTTTGTGCGCGTGTTCAACTCGTTGTCGCAGTACAAGCCGGGCACGTTCGAGGGCTGGCTGCACCGTATCACCACCAATCTGTTTCTTGACCGGATGCGCCGCAAGAACCGCATCCGCTTCGACTTCATGGCCGACGACGATGCCGCGGTGGCGACGTCCGAGAGTTTCGACAGGCAGGAGCGGTCGGGGCAGCCCGAGGACGCCTTCGACATGTCGCACCTTGGAGCCGACATCATCGAAGCCCTGGGCGATCTTCCTCCCGAGTACCGGGCCGCCGTGGTGCTCTCGGACATCGAGGGACTGTCCTACGAGGAGATCGCGGCCACGCTCGGCATCAAGCTTGGCACGGTCCGATCCCGGTTGTCTCGCGCCCGTGCTCGGTTGCGGGACTCGCTTGCGCATCACGCTCCCGCGCGGGGCGGGCAGTGAAACCCAAGCACCTCGGGGACTCAGTCCACGACCTGTTGGACGGCAGGTTGAGAGGAGACCGTGCCTACGCGGCGATGGCTCACCTGGGCGAATGTGAAGAGTGCGCGGGACGCTTCCACGAACTCCGTGCGGCGCGGGACGCGCTGAACAGTTCCGAAGCGGGCATCGACATGCGCTTTGCGGAGCAGTTGCTCGACCGCACCAGAATTGCCGAGATCGCCGCCGCGGAGCGCCCCGAGAACGCCCGCGCGACGCGTCCGGTGCGGCGCGGGCCCGTGATCGGTTTTGCCGCCCTCATGGTCTTCGCTGTGCTGATCGTTGGCGCGGCCTGGCAGGAGGGCGCACCCGACGACGTGTCACTCGAGTTCGCTCAGCCCCGCAAGACGACCGGGACGTCGTCCGTTGCCTATTTCGATCCTCAGGGGATGCGCTCCGGAGAGATGCTGCGCTCCTGGATTCACCCAGACTTCTCACAATCCGACCTGATCCCCATTGAGGGGCGCGTGATACAGCGCGCCAATGGTCAGTTGGCTCTGTTCGCCACCATTCTTTCGGGGCTGGACGTCGTGCAGATCGTGCAACAGCACGGTCAACTCACGTCGTCGATGGTGGCGCAGATGCCGCGTGCAAGTGTCGACGGCACCGAGGTTTACGTCGTCGCGTCGGGTAACTCCTCGACCGTGGTCTGGCAGACCGGCGATGTCGTCGTGGCGCTGTCCTGTGAGTGCTCTTTGAAAACGCTGGAGTCCGCAGCTGCCGAATTCCCCACAGCTGAGAACCCCGGCTTCATGGATCGCGTCGCCAATGGTTTTGAGAGTTTCGCCGACGCACTCAGTCGCTAGAGGAGTATTGATGTCCCAGTTGTTCGCTTCCCCTGATGAGCCGCGCCCGGAGGACGCCGCACCGCACGGTGCCGTCCGCGCCGATGCGGCAGAGGCTCCTGGCACGGCGTCACCCGACGCCGACGCCGATGTGCGGTCAGCCGACGCCGAGGTGCTGGCGTCTGCGTCGCACGTCGGTCACGAGGACGGTGACCAGGTCTTTGGGGCTCCGCCCGCGCCCACGGAATCGTCCACCAACTACGCGGTTCCCGAGGCCCCGGCGCGACCGGACCGCCCTGCGCCACCGCGTCGGACCGTCGGTGCGGCGATAGCCGTGACGTCCCTGCTTCTTGGGTTGGGTGGCGGGGTGGGCGGCGCCGCCGCCTGGCAACTATGGGGTCCGGAAGACGCGTCGGCGACGAACCAGGCCGTCGCCCTACCGGTGTCGGTGTCGGGCGGCTCCGCCCAACCCGCCACGGGCTCCGTCGCGGCGGTGGCCCAGGCGGCGCTGCCGTCCGTCGTGCAGATCGAGGTCACCTCCGCAACGGGCTCCGGCACCGGGTCCGGCATGATCATTCGCTCGGATGGCTACATTCTGACCAACAACCACGTGATCGACCGGGCGAACGGCGACATCCAAGTGCTGTTCAGCGACGGTTACGTGGAAAAGGCCACCGTAGTGGGCACGTCCCCCGCGTACGACCTCGCGGTGCTTCAGGTCGCCCGCACCGGCCTCACCCCGCTGGTACTGGGCAATTCCGATGCGATGGTGGTGGGCGACCCGGTAGTCGCGGTGGGTTCCCCGCTTGGCCTCGAGTCGACGGTGACGACCGGCATCGTCTCGGCGCAGGACCGTCCCGTGACGACCGGCGGGGGCAGTACCGCGGCGTTCATGGCAGCCATTCAGACTGACGCCGCGATCAACCCCGGCAACTCTGGCGGGCCCCTGCTCAACATGAGCGGCGAGGTCATCGGCGTCAACTCCGCAGTCGCTGCGCTTCCCGGCGCCACTGCGGCGACGGGCGCTGGTTCGGTGGGGCTGGGCTTTGCGATCCCCTCGAACCAGGCGCGACGCGTGGCCGAGGAACTCATTGCCACTGGCAAGGCCGCCGTGCCTGCGATCGGCGCTCAACTCGACTCGTCATACACGGGCCGTGGCGTGCGGGTCGCCGACTCGTCCCAGCCGGGCGTCAGTTACGGAGTGGTTCCCAACTCTCCTGCGGACAAGGCAGGCATCGTCGACGGCGACATCATCGTGGCCATCGACGGCAGGCCGGTTGCCGATACCAATACCGCGATCGTCCGTATCCGCACCTACGTTCCCGGCGATGAAGTGACGTTCACGCTCGAACGTGGCGGCAAGGATGTCGATGTGAAGGTCACACTCGGCAGCCTGGACTCGCTCGACTATGGCGATGGCACCGTGGGCAACAACGGGTCACAATAGGGAGCATGTTCGACATCAACGGGTCCGAGTTTGTGGTGATCGCCGTGATTGCGGTGATTCTGGTGGGACCCGAACGTCTCCCCGAGTATGTGCGCGGGCTCCGCGCGCTCGTGAAGCGGGCGCGCGGGGCGGTGCGCGACGGTCACACGGCCCTGCGCTCGGAGTTCGGCGACGACGTCGATTGGCGTCGCCTCGACCCGCGCCAGTACGACCCGCGCAAGATTGTGCGCGACGCCCTCTTCGACATCGACAATGACGCCCCGCGGGCCACCGCGGCCACGGCCTCGGTGGGAACTGCTGCCGTCGGCTCGCAGTCCGGCAGGGTCTCCGCGTCCGGCGGGCAGGACTCGGTCGAGCCTGGTGCCGGGACGCCGTTCGACGACGAGGCCACGTAGGCTCCCCGCACCGCGTCGGCGGCGCGCTCAGAGTTTGGAACAATGTCCCCATGACTCAGCGCGTGTTCTCGGCGATGCAACCCACCTCCGACTCCCTGCAACTCGGCAACTACCTGGGTGCGTTGGTGCAGTGGGTGGCCCTCCAGGACGGCCGGGAGGCCATCTATTCCGTGGTGGACCTGCACGCGCTCACCGTGGCTCCTGACCCCGCAACGCTCACTCGGCGCACGCGCGCCACTGCCGCGCAGTTCCTGGCGGCGGGGGTCGACCCCCAGCGCTCCACCCTTTTTGTGCAGTCGCACGTGCCGCAGCACGCCGAGCTGACCTGGATACTGTCGACCTTCACGGGCATGGGCGAGGCGGGCCGCATGACCCAGTTCAAGGACAAGTCCGCAAAGGCCGGGCAGTCGGGCACCAATGTTGGCCTGTTCACCTATCCGGTGCTCATGGCCGCCGATATCTTGTTGTACGACACCGATGTGGTGCCCGTGGGCGAGGACCAACGTCAACACCTCGAACTGTCGCGGGACCTCGCGCAGCGGCTCAACTCCCGCCTCGGCGAGGGCACCGTGACCGTGCCCGAGCCGCACATCGTCAAGGAGGTCGCCAAGATCTACGACCTCCAGGATCCCACCGCGAAGATGTCGAAGTCGTCGTCGAGTCCCCACGGGGTGATCGACATCCTGGACGAACCCCAGGAGATTGCAAAGCGCATCAGGTCGGCCGTCACGGACACGGAGACGGTCATTCGATTCGACCGTGGTAGCAAGCCCGGCGTGTCCAACCTGTTGACGATCTATTCGGCCTTCACCGGCAGGCCGGTGGACGACATCGTCGCCGACTACGAAGGCAAGATGTACGGGCACCTCAAGGGGGACCTGGCGGACGTGGTCGTCGGCGCGCTGGCACCCGTGCGGGAGGCCACGATGGAATGGATCGAGTCCCCCGAGAAGTTGGACTCGGTGTTGGCCCAGGGAGCCGCGAAGGCCTCCGTGATCGCCCAGGCCACCCTAGAGCGCATCGGTGGGCGCATGGGCCTGTTGCCGCTCGCGCATCGCTAACGTACACCAGGAGGGCCCATGGCGGACACCGCATCCCCGATGGCGCGAGCCAGAATCCTTGCCTCGCGGGGCAAGCACCTCAAGGCCCGCTTCGACGAGACGCACGCCGGTCGCATGATCGCTCGCTACGGCGAGGAGAACGGCAACGTGCTCGCTGGTGGCATCGCCTACTACTCGCTCGTCTCGATCGCGGCGGGGCTCGTCATCGGCGCGACGGTCGTCTCGTTTCTCGCTCAGTACATCCCCGGTGTGCGCTCCGCGTTCTTCTCGGTGCTCGAGAACGCCGTACCGGGGGTGGTGGGATCCGGCGGCGATGCCCTCGTGTCCGAGAGCACCCCACTGGCGACCACCGCGACGGGGGTGGTGGGAGCATTCGCCCTGCTCCTGGGTGCCAACCGCGCCGCGCGCTTCATCGGCGGCCTGCGCACGAGCGTCGTGACGATGCTCGGGCGAGACGCGGGAAACCCGCTGCACGGCAAGCTGCGCGACTTCATGGCGCTCCTGGCGATCGCCCTGATTGTCTTCGCGGGCCTCGTGGTGCAGGTGGTGGCATCGCGCGCGGCCGACTGGCTCGTCAGCCTCATTCCGGATGCCACGGTCAGCGCATGGCTGTTGCGCATTCCCGCCCTGCTCGTGGGGCTCGTGATCGACATGCTGTTCGTGGCGATGGCGATCGTGGTGTTGGGTCGCTCCCGCGCTGCCTGGCGTCGGCTGTGGCCGGTACTGCTGGTGACGGCTGGCGTGATCGGTGTGCTCCGGGTGGCCAGTTCCGCGCTGGTGGGCTCCACGGCTGACAACGCGGTGTTGGCCTCGTTCGCGGCGGTGGTGACGTTGTTGATCTTCGTGGACTTCACGACCCGCGCCATCCTCATGGCGGCCGCATGGCTGGGTGCGCATCGCAAGACGTCCCTTGAGGACGCCAGTGTCCCCGAGCCCACGGTGACAACGCGCGTCGGCACCCAAGGTCGCAGGGTCAAGGTCACCACGCGGCGCGCCACGGTGCTCAGGCACTGAACGTGCCCGGCGACTAGATCTCGCCGGTGTTGAGGGCGTGCTTGATCTCGGAGATTGCCTTGGTGACCTCGATGCCACGGGGGCATGCCTCGGTGCAGTTGAAGGCGGTGCGACACTTCCAGACGCCGGCTGTGTCGTTGAGGATCTCCAGGCGGTCCCACTGACCCTCGTCGCGGCTGTCGAAGATGAAGCGGTGTGCGCCCACGATGGCTTGCGGCCCAAAGTACTGCCCGTCGGTCCAGAACACGGGGCATGCGGTGGTGCAGGCGGCGCACAGGATGCACTTGGTGGTGTCGTCGAAGCGTTCGCGTTGCGCGGGGGTTTGCAGCCGCTCCCGTTCGGGTGCGGGTCCGGCGGGCATGAGGAACGGCATGATCTTGCGGTAGGAGGCGAAGAACGGCTCCATGTCCACGATCAGGTCCTTCTCCACGGGCAGGCCCACGATCGGCTCCACGAGGATGGGTTTGGCCGGGTTGAGGTCCTTGAGCAAAGTCTTGCAGGCCAACCGGTTGCGGGCATTGATGCGCATGGCGTCCGAGCCGCACACACCGTGGGCGCAGGATCGCCTGAACGCGAGCGTGCCGTCTTGCTCCCATTTGATCTTGTGGAGGGCATCGAGCACGCGATCGGTGGCGTGTGCCTCAAGGTGGAACTCTTCCCAGTAGTCCTCGCCTGGAGCGTGATCCCCCGTTCCCTCGGGGTTCATGCGCTTGATGCGAAGCGTCACCTGCATGACAGCCACGCCGCCCAACTCGGTGGGCACCTCCTCCACAGCGGTCATGTCAGTACTTCCGTTCCATGGGCTGGTACTTGGTGATGACGACGGGCTTGTAGTCGAGACGTATTCCGCCGGGTGAACCGTACGCCATGGTGTGCTTCATGAACTTCTCGTCGTCGCGAGTGGGGAAGTCCTCGCGGTAGTGGCCACCCCGGCTTTCCTGGCGAGCGAGGGCGCCCGCCACGACCACCTCGGCCAACTCGATGAGGAAACTCAATTCGACTGCTTCGAGGAGGTCGGTGTTGTACTTCTGCCCACGGTCGTGGATCGCGATGTTCTCGTAGCGCGCCTTGACGTCCGCGATCACCCCCGCGGCCGCCGTCAGGGAGTCCGACGTGCGGAAAACCTGGACATTGCGGTCCATCGTCTCTTGCACTTCGCGACGCAGTCCCGCGACTGTCTCGGTACCGCCACCCGATACGGACGAACGCAGCTTTTCGACCAGTCCCGCCACTCCTGCATCTGCCGCTGGTGGCAGGGCGGGAGCCGATGCGGTGGCCGCTGCGTACTCGGCGGCCGCGATTCCTGCGCGTCGGCCGAACACGTTGATGTCTAGCAGCGAGTTGGTGCCCAGCCGGTTCGCCCCGTGGACAGAGACGCAGGCACACTCGCCTGCCGCGTAGAGTCCGGCCACCACATCGGTGTTGTTGCGCAGCACCTGTGCGGTGACGGTTGTTGGGATCCCGCCCATCGCGAAGTGCGCCGTGGGGAACACCGGAATGGGCTCGGTGTACGGCTCGACGCCCAGGTAGGTGCGCGCGAACTCGGTGATGTCCGGCAACTTGGCATCGATGTGGGCTGGCTCGAGGTGGGTCAGGTCCAGCAGCACGTAGTCCTTGTGGGGTCCGCAGCCGCGTCCCTCGCGCACCTCGTTGGAGATGGCGCGCGCCACCATGTCGCGGGGTGCCAGGTCCTTGATGGTGGGCGCGTAGCGCTCCATGAACCGTTCGCCGGTCGAGTTGCGCAGGATGCCGCCCTCACCGCGCGCGGCCTCCGACAGCAGGATTCCTAGGCCAGCCAGGCCGGTCGGGTGGAACTGGAAGAACTCCATGTCTTCGAGGGGCAGGCCCGCGCGCAGCACCATCCCCATGCCGTCGCCGGTGAGGGTGTGGGCGTTGGAGGTGGTCTTGAAGATCTTGCCCGCACCCCCGGTGGCGAAGATCACGGACTTCGCCCGGAACGTGTGGACCTCACCCGTGGCGAGTTCGTAGGCGACGACGCCGGCTACCGCCACCTCGGCGCCAGGCTTGGCGTCCTGTGGGTCCTCGCTCAGCAGCAACTCCAGCACGTAGAACTCGTTGAAGAACTCCACGTCCTGTTTGACGCACTGCTGGTAGAGGGTCTGGAGGATCATGTGCCCGGTGCGGTCTGCGGAATAGCATGCGCGGCGCACGGCGGCCTCGCCGTGGTTGCGGGTGTGGCCGCCGAAGCGGCGCTGATCGATGTGGCCGTCTTCGGTGCGGTTGAACGGCAGGCCCATCTTCTCCAGATCGAGCACCGCATCGACGGCCTCGGCACACAGAATCTGTGCGGCGTCTTGATCGACCAGGTAGTCGCCGCCCTTGACAGTGTCGAAGACGTGCCACTCGACGTTGTCGTCCTCGACGTTCGACAGTGCGGCGGCCATGCCCCCTTGCGCCGCTCCGGTGTGGGAGCGTGTTGGATACAACTTGGTGAGGACGGCGGTGCGCGCCCGCTGTGAACTCTCAAGGGCCGCGCGCATGCCAGCGCCGCCGGCGCCCACGATGACGACGTCGTAGTCGTGAGTGGTCATTTACCTACCTCAGCACAGAAGCTCGGGAGCAGACTGGCGTCTGCGCCTTGGGGACAGGGGTCAAATGTGAAGATCACCAGTGTGCCGAGCACCACGATGACCGCGGTGGCCGCCCCCAACAGTGCGTTGAGGAAGCGACGGGTCCGCTGGGAACGGGCGTAGTCGCCGACAAGATAACTCATGCCGTTCATGCCGTGAAGCATCGCGAGCACCAGCAGCGCGAAGGCCCACCATTTCCACAACGGGGCAGCCCATTTGCCGGCCACAAAGGCGAAGTCGATCTGGTTGACGCCGTCACCCAGCACCAGGTTGTAGAACAAGTGGGCGAACAGCAGGACGACCAGCACCACGCCAGAGATGCGCTGGAACTTCCACCACCACCGGTGGGCGGGCGTGAGCCGCTTGCGGGTGGACGGTAGCGGGTGGCTCAACTCGGGCGCGGCCATCACTCGCCTCCGAACACGTTCGTCAGTTGTCGGGGAAGGAACCCGGCCATGAGCACCACGAAGATGCCCCACACCACCCACACCAGCAACTTCTGGTGGCGTAGCGCCCACGTCCAGCGGTCCACGGCGATGATGCGCAGACCGTTGAAGGCATGCAGGATGATCGCGGCAACCAAGCCCGCTTCCAGCAGGCCGTACAGAGGAGTCTTGTAACTGTCGATGACCTGGTTGTAGGCCTCGGGCGACAGGCGCACCAAGGACGTGTCCAACACGTGCACCAGCAGGAAGAAGAAGATGGCCACGCCAGTGGCACGGTGAACGATCCACATCCACATGCCCTCGTGGCCGCGGTAGAGCGTCGGCGTCGACGGCACGGCATTCTCCTTAGGTGGGACTTCGAGGCGTATGCCTCCCATCCTAGACTTCCCCCATGAGTGCACCATCTCCCGACGCGGCCGCGATCCCCGACTTCGCCGCGGTGATCCCCGCGGGGGGCGTCGGCTCCCGGCTGTGGCCGCTGTCGCGGCCCGACCGCCCCAAGTTCCTTCTGGACGTGTTGGGCGAGGGGCGGACGCTGCTTCAGGCGACACTCGATCGGGTGCAGCCGCTCGCCGACATCACGATGGTGGTCACGGGCGCGCGTCACGTCGCGGCGGTCGCGGAACAATTGCCGACGCTCACCGAAGCCGACGTCGTGGCGGAGCCGAGCCCGCGCGACTCGATGGCCGCGATCGCGCTCGCGGCGGCGATCCTCGAGCGCCGGCATGGCCCGATCGTCATCGGGTCCTTCGCCGCCGATCAGGTGATCCGCAAGCCGTCGGCGTTCGACGCGGCGGTGCGCGAGGCCGTCGAGGTGGCGCGCGCGGGCAAGGTGGTGACCATCGGTGTGGAACCCACAGGACCCTCGGAGGCGTTCGGCTATATCGAGGCGGGGGGTCTCATCGGGACCACGGCCCGCGATGTCGCGACCTTCACGGAGAAGCCGGATGCGGCCACCGCGGCCACCTTCCTCGCGACCGGTCGGTACCTATGGAACGCGGGGATGTTCGTGGTGCGCACCGACGTGCTGTTGGCACACCTGGGCCGTCTGCAGCCGGGCATTCTCGCGGGAGTGCGCGAGTTGGGCGCCGCCTGGGATGGCCCGGGGCGCGACGACGCCCTAGCGCGGTGGTGGCCCACGCTCACCAGGATCGCGATCGACCACGCCATCGCCGAGCCCGTCGCGGCGCACGGCGGCGTCGCGGTGATACCCGCGGACCTCGACTGGAACGACGTGGGCGACTTCGACTCGTTGGCCGGCCTGTTTTCCCCTCGCCCCGATGGCGTCATCGAGGTGAACCGAGGCGACGTCACTGCGGTGGAGGATGCGCCGGGTGCGGTGGTCATCGGGGGCGACCGTCCCGTCGTTGTCATCGGAATCCCCCACGCCGTGGTGGTGGACTCGGGCGACGCCTTGCTGGTAACCACCCGAATCGCGGCTCAGCAGGTCAAGAACGCCGCCAAACTGGTGGGACAACAGCGGTTGTAACCGTTTCGTTGCCAAATGGCAACATTTCCAGGCAAGTGTGCGACATTTCCCGCGTAGCATGGGGTCAACGCACAGGCCTGGCGTGGAACAGGCCGCAGAATTGAGGAAACAACTCATGAACAACACCTTGCGCATTGGCGCGATCGGCGCCGTGTCGGCGCTTGCGCTGTCGGCGTGCTCCAGCGCCCCGGCAGAAGAGCCGAACAGCACGTCGGCGACGACGGGCACGACACCGGCTCAGACCATCGACTACAAGGCCTGCATGGTCTCCGACTCCGGTGGTTTCGACGACGGCTCGTTCAACCAGTCCGGCTTTGAGGGCCTGCAACTGGCCGCCGCCGATCTCGGCATCGACGTGGCGACCGCTGAGTCGAACGGCGAGGACCAGTACGCCCCGAACCTCGAGGCCATGGTGGCCGCGAACTGCGACCTGATCATCACGGTCGGTTTCGCCCTGTCGAGCGCCACCGTCGAAGCGGCTCTCGCCAACCCCGACGTCGCCTTCGCCATCGTGGACGACCAGGCCGACAACGACTTCGACGGCAACGTCGACGCTCCGAACATCAAGCCGTTGACCTTCCAGACGGACGAGGCGGCCTACCTGGCTGGCTACGCGGCCGCCTCGACCACGGCCACCGGTACCGTTGCCACCTTCGGTGGTATGGCGTTCCCGTCGGTCACCATCTTCATGGACGGTTTCCTTGCCGGTGCCAACGCCTACAACACCGACAACGGCACTTCGGTGTCGGTGCTGGGCTGGAACGGCACCGACGGTGCCTTTACCGGTGACTTCACCGACTTGTCGAAGGGTCAGACCATGGCCCAGGGCTTCATCGACCAGGGCGCGGACATCATCCTGCCCGTCGCGGGCCCTGTGGGTGGCGGCGCGGCTGCCGCAGCACAGGCAGCCGGCAACACCTGGATCGTCGGCGTGGATGCCGACTGGACCGTCACGTACCCCGAGTACGCGGACATCATCTTCACCTCGATCCTGAAGAACATCGGTACCGCCGTGTACGACACGATCAGCGAGGGCGTTTCCGAAGCTGGCCTGTCATTCGCGCCCTACGTGGGCACACTCGAAAACGGCGGTGTGGGCCTGTCACCGTTCGCCGATGGTACGGTCTCGGCCGATGTGCAGGCGAAGCTGCAGGAGCTCACCGACGGCATCATCGCGGGCACCATCACGCCCAACACTCAGGGCTAGTAGCGAGGCCGCACAGCGATAAGTCGGGTAGGGGGCGTGCCACGGTTACCCCGTGGCACGCCCCTTATGCTTCACTAGGGTCTGCCAGCGGCGACGATGCCGTGGCAGGGCACACACACAGAAGGGTCTCGACGTGAAACTCGAGTTGCGAGGGATCACCAAGAAGTTCGGTGACTTCGTAGCGAACGACCGAATCGACCTTACGGTCGAGCCAGGCACCGTGCACGCCCTGTTGGGCGAGAACGGTGCAGGTAAGTCGACGCTGATGAACGTTTTGTTCGGGCTGTATGACGCCGATGGCGGCGAAATCCTGGTGGACGACAAGGTGGTGCACTTCGCCGGGCCCGGAGACGCGATGCGCGCGGGGATCGGCATGGTGCACCAGCACTTCATGCTGGTACACCCCTTCACCGTGGCGGAGAACGTCATGCT
>JASBTB010000107.1 GCA_030148645.1 Demequina sp.
CAGCGGCTTGCTGGGCCAGACGGCCGGTCTCAAAACGGACGGTGCGGGTGCCGTACTTGCCGTTGTCGATAACGGCCTCGGCAAATTGGATTTCGGGACCTTCCATTTAAGGTCTCACGCTCCTTGTCATGAGGGAGCGAGCAGGCAGAACTGGGCTTTCTGAGGCCCCGGCTGATCGTCAGTCGACAGGCTCAGAACCGTCATATGGGGGTTCTGAGCGTCTCCACCGAGGACCAGCGTCCGGCCAACCCGCTCGGTATGCAGGTTGAACTCGCTCTTGCGAGTGCCTCCAGACTAGCAGAGGGGGTCCGGGCGAGTTCCCTGCCCTACCCAAACGGCCCACGATCCACCGCCCCAAGCCCACATCGTAAGCCCGGCAGTTTCAACCCCTACCGGTCGCGAGTCGGCGCCCTCACCTGGACCCGACGCAGGCACGGTTCGGTCGGCAGGCACGGTCCGGTCGGTACGAACCACCGTGGCGTGTGCCACGCCGCGGATCCTCGCAATGCGAGGGCCCCCGCCAGTGTGTTGGGCCCCAAAGTGGTTCGGAGTGTCCGGGGGCGGTCCGGTCGGTCTCGGACGGCGCGGATTCCCGGCAGTGGCGCAATCCGAGCCGCGGCGACGCTACGCGACCGACCCCGACAAAGCCAAAGGCCCGGCCGCTCAGCCCCGGTAGGGCGAGCGGCCGGGCCTGAGCGCGGCTCGGCGGATCGTTCCTGTGAACGACTAGCGACGCAGGCCGAGGCGCTCAATCAACGAGCGGTAACGCTCGATGTCGACCTTCTGAAGGTAGCCAAGCAGTCGCCGACGCTGGCCCACCAGGAGTAGCAGTCCACGACGCGAGTGGTGGTCGTGCTTGTGCTCCTTGAGGTGCTCCGTGAGGTCGAGAATGCGCTGCGTCAGCATCGCGATCTGAACCTCCGGGGAGCCGGTGTCGCCCTCGGACGTGGCGTACTCGGTCATGATGGACTTCTTGGTAGCTGCATCGAGCGGCACAGGCTCTCCTCTTCACACATCGTTGCGCGGCGCTCCCAGGCTGGTTCTCTGGAGCAGTGAAATCCGCGGCCGTTCTACGGCGACGGTCAAGCATACCGGAGCGCAACGGATTGCGCGACGCGCCGTTTCGCGAGAAGCCTGACAGGTATCACTACGCGCGAAGCGGACGCGTCCGCCACGCGAGGCTACGCGCGCATCACCGCCGCTGTGAGGGTACGTGCTATGCCCCCGTGCCGGCGTAGCCGGCGCCGAGGGCGGTCACACTCCCGGGTGGGGCCACGGGCGCCTCCCCGACACCCGCCGACGCACGCGTGCGGCTCAGCCGACCCTCGAGCCAGTGGGCAAGGCGGCTGACCGCCATGTTGACGGAGACGTAGATGACGGCGGCGGTCAGGACGAAGACGACGGTCGTCACCTCGCCGAAGTAGTTGTAGTTGTTCTTGGTCACCGTCAGCAACTCGTAGTACGCGATGATGAAACCGAGCGAGGTGTCCTTCAGCAACACCACGATCTGGCTCACGAGCGCGGGTAGCATGATGCGCACGGCCTGCGGCAGTTCGATGCGCAGGAGCACCGGCAGTGGCCTCAACCCCAGACTGAGCCCCGCCTCGCGCTGGCCCTTGGGTAGCGCCGCGATGCCCGCACGCAGGATCTCCGCGACCACAGCCGTGTTGTAGACCGCAAGGCCGAGCACCACAGACACGAGCGGCGACAGGTTCAGCGCGATCACGCCGAAATACATGGTGAGCAGCACGGGAATCCCGCGGAAGATGTGGGTGAAGAGGTAGGCGATGGCTCGCATGAGGCGTTTGGCTGACACACGTGCGATGACGAGGATTGTCGCCGTCACCGCGACGATCGGCACGGCAATGACGACGGCCTTGAGGGTGCCCAGCAGTAGCCCCCGCACCAGCATCGAGTGCCAGACATCGGCGGCGGTCTGGCCGCCTCTTTGAGGATCCCACAGAACTTGCCAGCGGTCGTCGAAGATGCCGCGGGCGTACGCGGTGTACACGAGCAGGACAAGCAGGCCCACCATCACGACCGAGAAGACCCCTGTGTAGATCTTGTCGCGCAGGATCGCCTTGGGGCCGGGAACGTCGAAGAGGACGTGCTTGGGCGCGCTCACCGGGCCACCGCCACTTTCTTCTCCAACTGCTCGGCCGCGACCGACAGCGGGATGGTGATGGCCAGGTAGGCGACGCCGATGCCCATGAAGATTCCGAACACGTCGCCCGGGTTTGCGTTGGACAGGCGGTTCGCCACCGCGACGAGTTCTGTGGCCGCAAAGCCTGCCGCGACGGACGTGTTCTTGATGTGCGCCACGAACACGTTGATGAGCGGCGGCACCACGGAACGAAATGCCTGAGGAAGCACCACCTGAATCAGTGTTTGCCCAAATGTCAGACCCATCGAGCGGGCAGCCTCGGCTTGACCGACTTCCACCGAGTTGATGCCCGACCGCACCACCTCACAGACAAAGGTGGCGGTGTATAGGGTAAGGGCGACAATCGCGAAGAGGATCCCGTTGTTGATGGTGACGCCAAAGTAGGTGTTCCTCGACACCGGAATGACGATGCCGACGAGGGCCGACGTGGTGCCACCCAGGAAGAGGAAGACCACGGTCAGTGGGGTGTTGCGCACCACGTTGATGTAGGCGGTGCCGAAGGTGCGCAAGGGGCCGACTGGCGAGATCCTGAATGCCGCGAGGACCACGCCCCACGCGAACGCGAGCACCCCGGCCACCACCGCGATCAGCAGGGTAGCCGCGAAGCCCTGCCACAGCAGGTCGGCATTCGCAACAAGGGCACCCATGATGAGTTGGCTCCGTTTCGGTGAGGTCCTGCTGTCGTGGGGCGCCCGGGCTCTTGCCCAGGCGCCCCACCTTCAGCTGGAAAGCGGTGAACTAGTAGCGGTCGATCGTCGGAACCGCCGGATCGGGCAGCACGGTGCCTGCCGTCGCCTGCCAAGCAGCGAGCCAGCGGCCGTCGGCGAAGGACGCCTCAAGCACGTCGTTGATCCACATACGGAACTCCGTGTCGTCAAGTGCAAGACCGATGCCATAGGGCTCCTCGGTGAACGGCTCGCCGACCACCTTGAACTCGCCGTTGGATTCGGCGACGTAACCCGCAAGAATCACGTTGTCGGTGGTGACCGCGTCCACCTCGCCATTGCGGAGCGGCTCGAGGCAATCCGTGTAGGCACCAAAGAGCACCAGGTTCGCCTCGGGGTAGTTTTCCGCGATGTTGGCGGCCGGCGTGGAGCCCTCGACGGAGCAAACGTTCTTGCCTGCAAGATCGTCCGGCGTCGTGATGTCGTTGGTCGAGGACAGGGTCATGAGCGCTTGACCGGCGTTGTAGTACGGGCCAGCGAAGGAGACCTTCTCCTTGCGCTTGTCGTTGATGGTGTATGTCGCGACCACCATGTCGACCGTGCCCGATTCGATAAAGGGCTCGCGGTTGGCCGAGACGGTCTCGACCCACTTGATGTTGCCCGGGTCGATGCCGAGTTCGCCAGCAATCATCTTGCCAATCTCGACATCGAAGCCCTCGGGCGTACCCCCAGGCGACATCAGCCCAAAGAGCGGCTGGTCGAACTTGGTGCCGATGGTGATGGTGCCCGCGTCGGCGAGCGCCGCCATGGTCGAGCCCGCCGGGAACTCTGCCACCGCGGGAGTCTCCGAGGGTGTGGGGCTCGCCTGAGGTTCCTCACTGCTGGAGCACGCCGTCAAGGCGATCGCGGCTGCGGCGCCAAGCGCCGCCCACTGTAGGGTTTTCATGGGTTTCCTCTCCTTCGGCCAAGGATCTCTTGGCCTCCGTGTGTGGTCAGTGTGTCAGGATCTTGGACAGGAAGTCCTTGGCCCTGTCCGATTGTGGGTTCGTGAAAAACACGTCCGGGGTGGCCTCTTCGACGATCACTCCCGCGTCCATGAAGACGACGCGGTTCGCGGCTTTGCGCGCGAAGCCCATCTCGTGGGTGACCACGATCATCGTCATTCCCTCGGACGCCAGGTCAGTCATGACGTCAAGAACTTCGTTGATCATCTCGGGGTCGAGCGCGGAGGTCGGCTCGTCAAACAGCATGACCTTCGGCCGCATCGCGAGAGCTCGCGCGATGGCCACCCGCTGTTGCTGCCCGCCCGACAGTTGGGCCGGGTGTTTGTCAGCCTGGCTCTCGACGCCGACTCGCGTCAGCAACTCCATGGCGAGCGTCTTCGCCTCGGCTTTGGGGAGCCTGCGCACCTTCAGCGGCCCGAGCATCACGTTGTCAAGCACCGTCATATGGGCGAACAGGTTGAAGGACTGGAAGACCATACCAACATCTGCGCGAAGTCGCGCGAGCGGCCGGCCCTCGGCGGGCAGGTCCGTGCCATCGATCTGGATCACACCGTCGTCGATGGTTTCGAGTCGGTTGATCGCGCGGCACAGGGTCGACTTACCCGACCCAGAGGGCCCAATAACCACGACGACCTCCCCGGAGCCCACCGTCAGGTTGATGTCCTGGAGGACGTGCAGATCACCGAAATGCTTGTTCACACCCGCGAGAACCACCAGGGGCTTGAAGTCTTGACGGGGTGCCGGGATGGTGTCCATCCAGGAAGACTATCCTCTCCGACGAGTTCCGCGCGGGGATTTAACCCAGGTTTAGCACCTCGCGACACCACGCGACATCCTCGCCCACCGCCTCGATCAGCGCATCGATCCCACCAAAGTCCAGCATCGGCCGCCGCCACTGAATCAGGTCGAGAGCCACCTCCGCCCCATACAGGTCGAGGTCCACGCGGTCGATGACGTGGGCCTCGATACGCAGTTCCTCGCTGCCGACGGTGTAGTTGAAGCCGAGGGAGATGGCGGCGGGCAGCGGGATGCCCTCCCACTGACGCGCCGCGTGGTTGCCCTTCGCGTCTGTCACGGTGACAAGGCCCGCGTAGACGCCGTGGCGCGGCACATAGCCCGCGAATACGTCGAGGTTGGCGGTGGGAAACCCGATCTCCCGACCCCGCTTGTCGCCGTCGACGACGATGCCGCGCAGCCGATGCGGGGCGCCGAGGATGTCGGCAGCTGCCCGCAAGTCGCCCTCCTCAAGCAATTCGCGCACCCACGTGGACGACCACCTGCGTGCGCCGTCAGCCGTGCCCGCCGCGTCGCCCACAATGTCGACGGAGACTCCCAGCCGCTCACCCAACTCCCGCAGCGTCTCCACATCGCCCGCGTTGCCGCGACCGAAGCGGGTGTCGCGACCCACCACGATCGCCACGGCGCCCAGCCCCGCCACCAAGTAGTCGCTCACAAACTCTTGCGGCGTAGCCATGGCGAAGTCGAGCGTGTAGTGCTGCACGACGATCCCGTCGAGCCCGGTGGCGGCCATCCGCTCAAGCCGGTCCTCCAGACCCGTGATCAGTTCGGGCCGATGGTCGGGATCGTGGACCGCTTTGGGGTGGGGTTCAAAGGTCACGGCGACGGCCTTCGCCGATGCCTCACGCGCGGCCGCAACGACTTCGGCCAGCACGGCTCGGTGCCCCAGGTGCACGCCGTCGAAGTTGCCGACGGTCACGACGGTGGGACCCAGATCGCGCGGCACTTCGTCGAGCGAGCGCCACACGACAGTCACCTGGTCATTGTGCCGCACCGGGCGTCCCGTCTGCGTCACGCGCCGGGTCCCGCAGGGGCAAACACGATGACGGGCTTCGCGGCGCCCTTCACGCGACGCACCACCGCGATCACGCGGCCATCGGGCGCGACGGCTGCGGCATCGTGCGCGAAGTCGTCATGGTGGGCGGGCTTGGTCAGTTCGGCGGCACGCTCCGTGAGCGGCTTGCCGAACGTGAGGCTGCCAGCCTCCTGCTCGGTCAACGCGAGCACCGGGAGCGCGGCTTTGGCGGCCTCGTCCAGCGGGATGAGAGGTAGTGGCAGCCCCAAGTCCACGAGCGCCGCCAGCGCATCCACCGTGAGTGCGCAGGCCACACCAAAACGGCCGACACGGGTGCGGCGCAGCGCAGTGATGTGTCCGCCGACGCCCAACGCAGACCCCAGGTCGCGGGCGAGCGCCCGCACGTAGGTCCCCGAGGAAACCTCGACGGACACGTCCACGTCCACCACCGCGCCGTCGCGGCGCACGTCGAGCACCTCGAACCGGGACACGGTCGCCGGGCGGGCGGCCAGAGCAACGTCCACGCCTGCGCGCACGCGCGCGTAGGAGCGTTCGCCGTTGACCTTGATGGCGCTCACCGAACTGGGAACCTGCGCGATGTCGCCGGTCAGGCCAGCAACCGCGGCGGCGAGCGCGTCGTCGGTCACCACGGAAGCGTCGGCCGTGGCCGTGACCTCGCCCTCGGCGTCGTCCGTGACGGTGGAGGACCCCAAGCGAATGGTCGCGTCGTACGACTTGTCGTGGCCCGCGACGTAGGTGAGCAGCCGCGTGGCCCGTCCCACGGCGAGGACCAGCAAGCCCGTGGCCATCGGGTCGAGTGTGCCCGCATGCCCCACCTTGCGGGTGTTCACCAGTCGGCGCGCACGTGCGACTACGTCGTGAGACGTCCACCCGGCTGGCTTGTCCACCAGCAGTAAGCCCGGCGTGGGCTCGTCGATGCGACGGGCCACTCGCTCAGTCCTTCTGGTCGTCCTCGTCGGAGGGGTGACGGTAGGGGTCGGCCTCTCCGGCGTAGGTGGCACCTTCGCGCATCTTGGCAAGCTCTGCGTCACGCAGGTTAGCCTCGTGAAGCGCCTTGTCAAGGGTCGCCGCCGTCTCCGGCACCGCGTCGAGGTGGAACTCGAGGGAGGGCGTGAGCCGGATGCCCAACTCGCCGCCCACCCGAGAACGCAACCGCCCCTTGGCGGACTGGAGGGCCGCCGCCGTGTTGGCGCGGTCCTCCTCGCCCCCGTAGACCGTGTAGAACACCGACGCCTGCTGCAGATCGCCTGTGACACGCACATCGGTCACCGTGACAAACCCCAGGCGGGGGTCCTTGATCTCGTTCTCCAGCGCGCGGGCCACGATCTTCTTGATCGTGCCCGCGAGCCGAAGTGCACGGGGTGAGTCGGCCATCAGGACCTCGGAATCTCCACCATCTCGAAGGTTTCAATCATGTCGCCCACCTGGATATCGTTGAACTTGCCCAAACCGATACCGCACTCGAAGCCGTCCCTGACCTCGGTGGCGTCGTCCTTGAAGCGACGTAGCGTATCGATCGTGGGTTCGCCGATGACGTTGCCGCCGCGCACGACGCGTGCCTTGGCGTTGCGCCTGATGACGCCGCTGCGCACCACACAACCGGCGACGTTTCCGAACTTCGAGGAACGGAAGACCTCCATGATCTCCGCAGACCCGACCTGCCTCTCTTCGAACTCGGGCTTGAGCATGCCCGTGAGAGACGCCTCGACGTCCTCGATGGCACGGTAGATGACCGAGTAGAAACGCATGTCGACACCTTCGCGATCGGCCAACTCCTGGACCCGCTCGGCGGGGCGCACGTTGAAGCCGATGATGATGGCGTTGTCGACGGTGGCCAGGTTGACGTCGTTCTGCGTGACGGCACCGACCCCACGGTGGATGACGCGCAGGTCCACCGATTCGCCTACGTCGATCGCGAGCAAGGCGTCCTCGAGTGCCTCGACGGCACCGGACACGTCGCCCTTGATGATGAGGTTGAGGGTGTCGACCTTGCCGTCCTCGATGGCCTTTGCGAAGTCCTCGAGGGAGATGCGCTTGCGACGCTTGGCCAGTTGGGCGGCGCGTTCGGCGGCTTCCCGCTTCTCAGCGATCTGACGTGCCGTGCGGTCATCCTCAGCGGCCAGGAAGGTGTCGCCCGCGCGAGGCACCGACGTGAGGCCGATGACCATGACGGGCCGTGCTGGCGGCGCTTCGGCGACCGCTTCATCGTGCTCGTTGAACATGGCGCGCACGCGCCCGTGGGCCGTACCGGCAACGATCGCGTCGCCGACGCGCAGCGTTCCGGACTGGACGAGCACGGTCGCCACGGGGCCACGGCCCTTGTCGAGGTGAGCCTCGACCGCGACACCACGGGCGTCCTTGTTCGGGTTGGCACGCAGGTCCAGGCCGGCGTCGGCCGTCAGGAGCACGGCATCGAGCAGTGTCTCAATGTTCTTGCCCTGAGTCGCGGAGACTTCGACGAACATGGTGTCGCCTCCGTACTCCTCTGCCACCAGGTTGTACTCGGTGAGCTGCTGGCGGATCTTGTCGGGGTTGGCGCCTTCCTTGTCGATCTTGTTGATCGCCACGACGATCGGCACGTTGGCCGCCTGCGCATGGTTCAAGGCTTCCACCGTCTGCGGCATGACGCCGTCGTCCGCGGCCACCACGAGGATGGCGACGTCGGTCACCTGGGCACCGCGTGCACGCATGGCGGTGAACGCCTCGTGACCCGGGGTGTCAATGAACGTGATCGCGCGAGTGTCGCCCTCGTGATCGCGATGCACCTGGTAGGCGCCGATGTGCTGGGTGATGCCGCCCGCCTCGCCCGACACGACGTCGGATTTGCGGATGGCGTCCAACAGTCGGGTCTTGCCGTGGTCGACGTGACCCATGACGGTCACCACCGGGGGACGCACCTCGAGGTCGTCGTCCGTCTCCGCCTCGAGTTCGGCCTCGAGGTCGAGACCGAAGTCCTCGAGCAGTTCACGGTCCTCCTCCTCAGGCGAGACGATCGTGATCTTGTAGCCCAACTCCTCGCCGAGAGCCTGGAACGTGTCCTCGTCGAGAGACTGCGTGGCCGTGGCCATCTCACCCAGGTGGAACAGGACGGTCACGAGAGAGGCGGGATTGACGTCGATGCGGTCGGCAAAGTCGCTCAGCGTGGCGCCGCGGCGCAGGCGCAACGGGGTGTTGCCGTCGCCACGAGGGATCTGCACGCCGCCAATCGACGGGGCCTGCTGCTGCTCGTACTCCATCCGCTTCGCGCGCTTGGACTTGCGTCCCCGAGCGGGGCGGCCTCCCTGACGGCCGAAGGCACCCGCGGTGCCGCCGCCACGACCACGGCCACCGGGGGCAGGACGGCCACCTGGGGCTGCGCCGGCACCGGGACGTGCACCCGCTGGGGCGCCGCCGGCAGGGCCGCCGGGCCGAGAGGCAAAGCCACCGGAACGTGCGCCGCCCGGGGCGGGACGTCCTCCCGTGGCGGGCGCGCCGGGACGGCCACCAGGTGCTCCGCCTGGCGCTCCACCAGGGCGTTGACGGGGTGCGCCAGGGCGCGCCTGGAACGGGTTGTTGCCACCGGGGCGCTGACGAGGTGCGCCAGGGCGCGCCTGGAACGGGTTGTTGCCACCCGGGCGGGGCCGCGGCCGCGGCATATCGCTCGGGAGCGGCGCTGCCGGTCGCTGGTCCCCGTCGGCCGACGTCGCCGCTGCGCCGGGTGTCGGCGCGGGTTCCGTCGTGTCACCTGAGGCCGCTGGCGTAGCCGCGGCGCTTTTGGTTGGCGCTGGCGCGGGCTCGGGCGCGGTCTCGGGTTCGGCAACCGCGGGCTTGGGTGCCACCGGTTTGGGTGCCGGCTTGGCGGCGACGGGCCTGCCTGCCGGTTCGGCCTTGGCTGGCGCGGGCGGCGCGGGGAAGGCCTCCTTGGCCTTGCGCACCACGGGCGCTTCAAGGGTCGAGGAAGGTCCCTTGACGTATTCGCCGAGTTCGTTCAACTTGGCAATGAGTTCTTTGCTCGGTACTCCGAGTTCCTTCGCGATCTCGTGAACGCGGGGCTTAGCCACAATTCTCCTGTCTCGGTCCGACCAAGACAGGGTCGAACCATCGTTACTGCGGGGTACTCATGTACGGGTACTCATTGGATGACCATGGGCTTTCATCCTGTCCGGTCGATGGGTGGGCTACGGTCCCTGGGTTGAGCGGAACGCCGGATGCTCGACGAGCGCCGATGCATCGACAACTGCCGTGCGAAACGCGCGGCCGAATGCGTGGCGCTTCGCCGCGTGCAAGAGGCAACGCCCGTTCGGATGGAGCCATGCTCCTCGACCGGGCGCGACTGCTGATTCGTCGACCGCCAGGCGGCCGTCGGTCAGCACCACTCGCACAAGAACCGACCGATCGTCTTGCCCTCGACACCCGACGCACGTACGCACAGGTACGTGACCTGTGGCGCGCGCGCCAGACTCGGGCTCGACGTTCGGCCTGCTCAGTGTAGCGCGCTCGATCAGCTTGGGTCACCTTGCCCCTGCGGCGCTTCGTCAGATCGAATGTCGATACGCCATCCGGTCAGGCGAGCAGCCAGGCGAGCGTTCTGCCCCTCTTTGCCGATCGCAAGCGACAAGTGATAGTCGGGAACGACCACTCGCGCGGCACGCGCCTCGGCATCCACCACCGTCACTGACACGACTCGCGAAGGCGACAGGGCGTTGCCGACGAACGTGGCCGGGTCATCGTCCCAGTCGACGATGTCGATCTTCTCACCGCGCAACTCGCCCATGACCGCCCGCACACGCGCACCCATGGGCCCGATGCACGCGCCCTTCGCGTTCACCCCAGGTACGGTCGCCCGCACGGCCATCTTGGAACGGTGACCCGCCTCGCGGGCCAGGCTCATGATCTCCACGGTGCCGTCGGCGATCTCGGGCACCTCCATCTCGAACAACTTGCGCACCAATCCTGGGTGGGTGCGGGACAGCGTGATGGATGGGCCCTTCGCGCCGCGCGCCACCGTCAACACGTAGCCGCGAATGCGTTCGCCGTGCACGTAGGTCTCGGTTGGCACCTGCTCATGGCCCGGCAAGAGCGCTTCGACGTCGCCCACATCGACATGCACATTGCGGGGGTCGGCGCTTTGTTGAATGACGCCGGACACCAACGTGCCCTCCTTGTCCGCGTATTGGCCCAGAACCGCATCGTCGCCCGCTTGGCGTAGCCGCTGCACAATAACCTGGCGCGCGGTCGCGGTGGCGATCCGGCCGAAGTCGCGCGGCGTGTGGTCGAATTCCGGGCCAAGCACGCCGTCCGGGGTTTCCTCGCGCGCGTGAATAGAGACCTTGCCCGAGTCGCGGTCCACGATCGCCCGGGCGTGCGGGTACGCGCCGGGGGTCTTGTGATAAGCGCTCAACAGGGCCTGCTCGATCGCATCGATCAGCACGTCGAGTTTGACGTCGCGTTCCTTCTCGAGTCCCCTGAGGGTCACCATGTCGATGTCCACTTTGTGTTCCGTCCGTTCTGTCGGCTGAGCCCCTTGGCCTCAGTCGAGTCGCTTCATTTCGACCTGCACGCGCCCGAGTGTCACCTCGGCAAGCGCGACCGTGCGAACCTCGCCGTCGCTCTCGAGCACCAGGTGCGTGTCCGTCACTTCGGCAAGGCGTCCCGTCACCGCGTCGCCCGCAACCACCTCCAGCGTCACCAGCCGAGTCCGCGCGCGCAAGAAGTGCCGACGCAGCGTGAGGGGGCGGTCGGTGCCAGGAGTCGACACTTCGAGGAGGTAGGCGCCCGACGGCACGTTGGCATCGTCGAGAACATCGCCGATAGCACGAGAGGCCGCGGCAACCGTGTCGAGGTCTGCCGAGCCGACGCAGTCGGCGGGAAGATCAACGGTCACGAGCACGCGGGTAGGTCTTCCAGCCGCGGAAACCGTCACCGAGTCCACCGTGAGGCCCACGGCCTCCGCTACGGGTCTTGCCAGGTCAGCGATGCGGTCATCGAGTTTCATTCGCTGCCTCCCTGCGCGCTCACGCGCGTTCCGTTGCTTCACTTGTCCTCGCCCACGATTCTACGGCTCACCCATGGCGCATGGGAGACTACGCGCATGGCGGGTCTGGAATGGGTCGGCTCGGTGAGCGTACGGACGAGCGTGGCAGTTCTTGCCGCGCTGGCGGCAGTGACCCTGGTGGGCTGTGGCCTGCGCTGGGAGGGTGAACCACCCGCCGTCCCGTCGCCCGATGCCGTGACCGTCGCGCGGGATTCGCTCGCGGCCGCCGAGGCCGGGATCGTCGAGGCCGCCAAGCGCGAGGGTGCCGATGCCCTCGCCGTGGGTGCCGCGGCCGCCGCTGAGACTCACCTTGAGGTCTTGGGCGGGGTCTACGTCGCCTATCCCTTTGCCCCTGCTTCCCCCGAAGGTGCGGCCACCGTGTCGGCCGCCTCCCAGCCGACCCTGGCTGCGGCCATCGCCGCGGCGCGCAGGACCGCCGCGTCCGTGGCCTCCACCAGCGTCGACCCCGATCTCGCGTTCCTGGCACGGTCCATCGATCTGGAGTGGGCACTGCGCGAGCGGTGGGCCGCTCAGGTGGCCGCCGCCGAGGCCGCTGGTGCTCGCACCGAGGCCCCGGCGTCGGCGTCCCCGACGCCGCCTCCCCGCGCCGCCGAAGGTTCACGTGAGGAGCCTGCCCGCGACGCGGACCCGGTGCGGTTCCCGCCCGCGGACGGGTCCATCGCCGTGGCGGCCGGATTCGCTCCCGACGAGTCGACGGGCCTCACGCAGGGGACGCTGACCGAGCTCACCCTGCGGGAGGACGAGGCTCGCTTCGCCTACGAGACGCTCGCGGCGCAGGAGTTTGGGCCGCGCAGGGACGACGCGCTCGCCAGGGCTCGCCTCCACGCCGAGCGTTCCGAGGCTCTTGCCGTGTTCCTCGATGCGGATCCCCGTACGCCCCTGTACCAGGTGAGGAATGCGAACCTGCTCGAACCCACCTCACGGCGCGCACTCGAACGCTCCCTTGAGGCAGACCTCGCCACGCGTTACGCGGCGCTGTTGGACGCGGTCTCGCCACAGGACGCCACATGGCTGTTCAACGCGGCGTTCGACGCCTATGCGAGAGCAATGCGCACCGATGGATTCTCGGCGGTTGACTTGCCGACACTACCGGGGCTTGAGGTGGTGGTAAGTGCGCCGACGCCGGCCCCGGCGTCGGCGTCGCTCGCCCCGTCCCCCAGCGCGGGTTGACCGGCCTCGGGGATCGATGTACTCGTCCTTGCTCACTACCGCTCCCGCCTCGCGAAGCATGCGCGGCCTTCTTGAGGACCGCCGTCTGCGCACGCAACTCTCGATTCTCCCGCTCGAGCACCGTCAACCGGGCCCACTGCGGGGCCGTCAACTCGGCGTCCATGCCGTCATGGACCGCACGGCACTCCACCAACGGGTCTCAGTGCCCACCCCGCAAGCCTCAGCCACTTTCCCGATCGGCTCCGAGGCGGGACATCGGATTCCACGCCAACCCTGGTCACCGTCGGGGCTCTCGGGGCGCGATCGTGTCCGTCGATCACTACCCAGCAAGCGCCTCGCGCACCGCGGTCGCGACCACCATCACAGCCTCGCCCACAGGGATTTCGACCGAGTCCCCCGTGGAGCGGTTCTTGAACTCGATCGTCCCGTTCTCGAGCCCCCGGCCCACCACCAGAATGTATGGCGCGCCCAACAGTTCAGCATCCTTGAACTTCACGCCAGG
>JASBTB010000117.1 GCA_030148645.1 Demequina sp.
GACGCAGTGGGTCAACAACGAGGTGGGTGCGGTCCAGCCGATCGCCGCGGTGGTGGCGTTGGCTCGGGAGCACGGGATCCCGGTGCACTGCGACGCGGTCCAGGGCATCGCGCATCTTCCCTTCGACTTCTCAGCGAGCGGGCTCGCTACCGCCGCCGTCAGTTCCCACAAGGTGGGCGGTCCCGTGGCGATGGGGGCCCTGCTAGCTCGCCGCGGCGCCGCGTTGGCGCCGCTTAGCCACGGCGGCGGGCAGGAGCGGCGGCTGCGCTCCGGCACGGTCGACGTTGCGGCGGCCTGGGCCTTCGCCGTGGCACTGGATGAGGCGGTTGCGGCGCGCGAGGAGGAGGCGGACCGGGTGACCGCGCTGGGGGACCATCTCGCGCGGGCGATCGTTTCGCTGTGGCCAGCGGCCACGGTACACGGGCCACGCGACGGCTCCCCCCACATCGTCCACGCGATCGTCCCGGGCGCCTCTTCGGAGGCCATGCTGGTGGCCCTGGATCTTGCCGGGATCGAGGTGTCGCCAGGGGCGGCCTGCACGGCGGGAGTGGTGGAGCCCAGCCACGTCGTCCTCGCGATGGGTCATACGGCGGAGGATGCGCTTTCGACGGTGAGGTTCTCGCTGGGCTGGTCCTCGTCCAAAGCGGACATCGATGCGGCCATCGCGGCGCTGCCTGCGGCACTCGATCGGGCGCGCCGCTGAATCGTCGCTAGACCCGACGGCGGCTTGCCCACGCGCACGCGGTCGCCACGAGCGCCACGACAGACACCACCGCCACGCCCAGGGAGGGCCAATAGTCGTCCATGGTGCCGCCCGTCGGGAGGTCGGCGAGCGCATTGGCGAGCGACGTCGGCAACCACCTGCTGATCGCAGGAGCAAGCCCCGCCACCGGCATCGCAATCAGCACCACGAGCGACGTCATGACGGTGCTCAAGACGGACCCCGTGCGCTGTGCCACGGCGGCGGTGAGCGCCACCACAAACCCGAGGAAGACGACGCCGAGCCCAGCGCCTGCCAAGACGGCGCCGGCGTCGGGCGCTCCAAGGAGGGCCCACGTCTCGTACCACGCCACCCCCGTTCCGATCAGGAACGCGACGGCCGCCGCAGCGAACGAGACCACGAGGCGCGGCACCAGAATTCTCCACGCGGGGCGCATCCTGGTGCGCAGGAAGACGCCCATCTCGGGGATCGCGTCGAACGCGAGAGCCCCCGCCGCGACGATCACCACCACCAGGGTGCCAAACTGCGCGGCGTTGGATACGAACTGCACCATGCCGTCGGACGACACGCGGTCAGGGGCCGAGATAACGGTGCCATCGGAGGTGCCGACGCGGGCGAGGATCTCCTTGATGTAGCGGGCGGTGAGCGGGCCGATCAGGCCGAATGCCACCTAGACGCCCACGAGCGCGACCCACTTCTTGGTGCGAGTCAGTCGGAGCACCTCAAGTCGCCACAGGCTCATGACGTCAGCTCCAGGAAGGCCCGCTTGAGAGACACGGCTTCGGGCGCGAGCGACACCACGGGCGCACCGGTGGCCGCGAGCGCGCCGGGCAGGAGTCGTTGAGGCCCGCCAGGATCCCCAGCAGCGTGGTCTTGCCTGCCCTGTTGGGCCCTGCGAGTCCGTAGACGGAGTCGGCGGGGACGTCCAGGTTGACCCCGTCAAGCGCGGCGTGGGCGCCGTAGCGCTTGATCAACGCTGCGGTGTGGATCATGACCGGTTCGAGTCCCTGCCCACCAGCAGGTACACGATCCCGCCCAGGGGAATGCTGAGACACGAGATTGCGACCCACGCCCACTTGGTCAGGTGCTTGACCTCGTGGCGGACGATGTCGACCACGCAATAAACCGCAAAGGCCACGAAGAGGATGACGATAGGCAAGAGCCCTGCCCAGGGGATGTCGCTCGACGTGGCGTACCAGTTTCTGCTGCGTGTGGAGGCGCCGCTGTGGGCGCTGCGATGGTTTTAACTGTTCAAGTAGTAATAGCACACTGTGAGGAGCGTCGCCAGGGATGCGTCGCGGCTTCGTGAGTTCGCCGAGTTCCTCTCGAACCCGCGCGAGCGTCGCGTACCATGGTGGGGTCCCCTCGCACCTTTCTGGAGTCCCCATGCGCGTTCTTGCAGCCTTGTCCGGCGGAGTCGACTCCGCCGTCGCGGCCGCGCGAGCGGTGGACGCAGGTCACGATGTGGTGGGTGTCCACATGGCGCTCAGCCGCAATCGGGACGAGTACCGGTCAGGATCACGCGGTTGCTGCTCGATCGAGGACAGCAACGACGCTCGGCGCGCGGCCGACAAGTTGGGCATTCCGTATTACGTGTGGGACCTGAGCGACGAGTTCCACGACCTCGTGGTGACCGACTTCCTGAGCGAGTATGCGGCCGGACGCACCCCCAACCCGTGCGTTCGGTGCAACGAACACATCAAGTTCGACACCCTGCTCGAGCGCGCAGCGTCCCTTGGCTTCGAGGCCGTGGCGACGGGGCACTACGCCCGCATCGCCATCCGCGACGACGGCGTGCGGGAACTTCACCGCGCGGCCGATGCCGCCAAGGACCAGTCGTACGTGCTGGCAGTGATGGGTCCAGAGAAGTTGGCACGCGCGATGTTCCCGCTGGGCGAGATTGCGTCCAAGTCCGAGGTGCGCGCCGAGGCGGCCGCGCGCGGACTGGGCGTCAGCAACAAGCCGGACTCGTACGACATCTGCTTTGTGGCCGACGGCGACACCAAGGGCTTCCTTGAGCGCGCGCTGGGGGAGGACCCCGGCCACATCGTGGATGAGGCTGGCGAGGTCGTCGGCGCCCACACCGGCGCGTATGCCTACACGGTGGGCCAACGCAAGGGCCTGCGCTTGCCGCGCCCGGCCGCCGACGGCGCGCCCCGCTATGTGACGGGCATCGACACCGACCGCAACGTGGTCACGGTGGGGCCCGAGACGCTGCTGAGTGTGCGCGAGCTGGTGGGGCACCAGGTGGTGTGGCTCGCTCCCGACGTCCCCGCGACCGAGCCGACGCCGTGCCATGCCCAGGTCAGGGCGCACGGCGAGCCCATACCCGGAAGCGTCGTGCACGAGGGTGACCGTGTGAGGGTCGAACTCGATGAGCCGATGCGCGCCGTCGCGGCCGGA
>JASBTB010000100.1 GCA_030148645.1 Demequina sp.
CGCCGACGAACTGGTGCGTCGCACCGGACTCGTGCCGGTCGCGTCCTTCACGTCGACCAAGTTGCGCTGGCTGCGCGACGCGGAGCCCGAGAACGCGGCCAGGGTCGCCGCGGTGGCCTTGCCGCACGACTGGCTCACGTGGCGGCTCAGGGGCTACGGACCCGCGGGCGCGTCGCCGTTGGGCCCGAAACTGGACGCGCTCACCACTGATCGTTCGGACGCTTCGGGAACCGGATATTGGAGCCCCGCGACGGGCGAGTACGACCGCGACTTACTCGCGGCCGCTCTCGGGCACGACGCGGTGGTGCCCACCGTGATCGCCCCCGACGGGCGCGCCGGCACGGTCGGGTATCACGGCCCGACCGAGATCGTCGTCGGCCCCGGTGCGGGAGACAACGCAGGCTCGGGTCTGGGACTCGGAGCAGGAGAGGGCGACGTCGTCGTCTCGCTTGGCACCTCCGGAACGGTCTTCGCCGTCACCCCCGAACCCGTCACCGACGCCAGCGGCACGATCGCCGGATTCGCCGACGCCGCTGGCCAGTTCCTGCCGCTCGTGGCGACCCTCAACGCGGCCCGGGTGCTCGACTCCGCAACCCGATTGCTGAATGTCGACTTCGACGGATTGGCCGAATTGGCGCTGTCCGCGCAGCCCGGCGCTGGTGGCGTGGTGTTGGTCCCGTACTTCGAGGGAGAGCGCACGCCGAATCGCCCCGATGCCACAGCCAGCCTCATGGGCCTCACCCTATCCTCCTCGACCCGGGCGAACATTGCCAGAGCTCACGTGGAGGGCATGTTGTGCGGCCTCGCCGATGGGGTCGACGCAGTGCGGGAGCATGGGCTGGACGCCAAGCGAATCCTGTTGGTCGGCGGCGCCGCGTTCAATCCGGCGGTCGGCAAGTCTGCGGCACAGGTGTTCGGCCTGCCGATCGACATCCCGAAGCCAGGGGAGTACGCGGCGATGGGAGCGACGGTTCAGGCCGCATGGTCGCTCGTGGGTTCACGCCCCGACTGGTCCGTAGACATGGACACCCACATCGATCCTGACCCACAGCCCCACGTGCGGGCCCAGTACGCCGCCGCGACGGGTCAGCTGTACTCGTAGGCGCGAAGACAGGTTTCGACAACGGCGGCCGTCTCCCCGACCCAGGGGCGGCAGAAGGGCGGTTGCCGTTGCCGATCTCACCTGACCGCAACTGCGTCAGTGCGAGGTGCGGGGCATATGCCTGCACAAGCCAGCAGCGACTGCGCTAGGCGCGCGGTGGTGCCGTGCTGGAACGCACGATGAACTGGGTGTCCATGCGAAGGTGTTGTTCATGCTCGCGCCCGTCCAGCATGGCAAGGAGCATCGTCATGGCCGCCTCGCCCATGGCCTGAAGGGGCTGCCGCACCGTCGTCAGCGCCGGTTCGCACAGCGAAGCGTCCGGGATGTCGTCAAAGCCCACCACGGAGATGTCATAAGGCACGCTGAGTCCGCGCGCACGCGCGGCGTCCATGGCTCGCATCGCGGTGACATCGTTCGCGGCGATGATCGCGGTGGGCGGTTCGGGCAACGCCAGGAATCTGTCTGCCACATCTTGAGCGATGTCGGGGTCATACCGCGAATAGCGAACCAGTTCGTCTGAAACCGCAATTCCCGCGAGCCGCATGGCCTCCCGGAAGCCCGACTCACGAAGTTGTGAGGAGTCGAGTTCTTGACGGCCGCCGAGGAAGGCGATCCTGCGGTGGCCGAGCCCGAGAAGATGTTGGGCTGCCGATTTCGCACCGCCGAAGCCATCGCTGTCGATCGTAGGGAGCCAGTTGGGGCCGTAGTGGGGGTCAACTGCAACGACGGGAACCGAAACTGGGGAATCGAGCGACGTGGGCGTGACGACGACGGCCCCATCCATGAGGGTGCCACCAAGGCGGGCGAGTGAGCGCCGTTCCCATGCGGGCGCCTCGCCTCCCGCATAGGCCATGACGTCGTACTGGGTGTTTCTGGTGGCGCGGGCCGCCCCCTTGATGAGTTCGGCCGAGTACGGCTCGAAATCGGCGACCAGGATTCCCACCACGTTCGTGCGGGAACTACGCAGGCCGGACGCCCCAAGATTGCCTACGTATCCGAGGTCGTCGATGACCCCTTGAACCAGCGCGATCGTGTCTTGGGCCACACCGTAGCGCCCGTTGACAACCTTGGAGACGGTGGCGACCGATACCCCTGCGTGCGCAGCGACGTCTGCAAGCTTGACCCGTCCCACCGTTTTCATGGTGGGAATGCTACACCGGCGCCCTCGTCGTTACAAAAACGTTATCGATAACGTTTGACACTGGCAGACTCGCCCTGCCACAGTGATGACGTTCGGCATGGTCAATGACGACTGAAAGGAATCAGAATGGCGAACATGCGACGCTCCGGCGTCATTGCGGCACTGGCCGCTTCGGCGGCGCTTGTCCTGGCTGCATGCAGCGGCGGTGGCAACCAACCGGCAACCAACGCCGCCACGTCCGACGGGGGCTCGGGCGAGCCTGTGACCGTCACGTGGTGGCACAACTCGACCGCAGAGCCGGGTCTCAGTTTTTGGCAGGGCATTGCGGACGAGTTCATGGCTCTCAACTCCAACGTAACAGTTCAGATCGAGGCCATACAGAATGAGGATCTGCAACGTACCCGCATTCCTGTGGCGCTTCAGTCCGGCGAGGCTCCCGACCTGTTCCAGCAGTGGGGCGGCGGGGAGATGGTCGCTCAGGTCAACGACGGCTACCTCAAGGACATCACCGACGCGGTAGCGAGCGATGTTGAACGCATGGGTGGATCGGCCGCCCCGTGGCAGGTGGACGGCAAGACGTATGGCCTTCCCTACCAGTTCGGACCCGAAGGCATCTGGTACCGGCCATCGCTCTTCGAAGCCGCAGGAATCGACGGCGTGCCCACGACGATCAGCGAACTCAACACCGCTGTGCAACGGCTCAAGGACGCCAGCATCGAGCCAATTGCCCTGGGTGCAGCTGACAGTTGGCCAGCGGCACACTGGTGGTACAACTTCGCACTCCAGAGCTGCCCAACCGACGTCCTTCAGGCCGCAAACTCCGCGCTGGACTTCTCCAATGAGTGCTTTGTCACCGCGGGTGAGAAGCTACAGGAGTTCATCGACACCGAGCCCTTCAACTCCGGCTTTGCCGCCACCTCGGCCCAGCAGGGCGCCACGTCGTCTGCTGGTCTCGTGGCGAACGGCAACGCAGCCATGGAACTCATGGGGCAGTGGAACGTGGCAGTCATGACCGGCCTGGTCGACGACCCCGCAGCTCTGCTCGCCGATCTGTCGTGGTTCCCCTTCCCGGCCGTGGACGGCGCCAAGGGTGACCCGACCGCGATGCTGGGCGGCGGAGATGGCTTCTCGTGTTACGTCGACGCCCCCAAGGAATGCGTCGATCTATTGAAGTACATCACCAGCGACGACGTTCTCACGCGCTTTGCGTCCGAGGTGGGCGGCATCCCCGCAGCCCCGGCCGCTCAGTCCGGCATCACCGACCCGAACCTCCAGGTTCTCGCCGACTACATGGGCACATCGAACTACTTGCAGTTGTGGCTTGACACCTCATACGGCCCAACGGTGGGCGGTGCCATGAACGACGCCATCATCCAGTTGTTCGCTGGCACCGCAGCCCCCGCTGACATCCCGGCCGCCATGCAGGCCGCCGCCGGGCAGTAGTCCACCCACCAGTCACTTGTCCGAAAGGAAGGCCGACCTGTGATGGCAAGTCGGGAAGCCTCGGGTGGGAGCACCGACATCGTCGGCGGCGCGCAAGCGCCGCCGACGATGTCGCGGCCCGCCAGCGCCGTGACCACACCAAGGCGTACGCCTCGCCGCTGGCGAGAGATCGCGGTCTTCGTGGGCCCAGCGCTCGTGGTGTTCTCCGCCTTCGTCATCGTGCCGGTGGTGCTTGCCGGTTACGTGAGTTTCTTCACCTGGGATGGCGGCGGCGATCTCGGTAGTTTTGTCGGGCTCGACAACTACATCAAGGTCCTGCAAGACACCGTCTTCATCGGCGCGATGAAGAACAACGCCTTCGTCGTCGTCATGTCCTTGCTGCTCCAGGGGCCTGTCGCCTTGGCCATTGCACTCCTCATGAACCGCAAGTTGCGGTTCCGCGCTGGCTTTCGTGCCATGATCTTCGTTCCCTACGTCCTGTCTGAGGTGGTCGCAGGCGCCATGTGGCGCCTGATTTTCGACCAACGCGGCATCCTCAACTCACTGATGGTCCAATGGGGAATCTTCGACACGCCGCAAGACGCTATCGGCTGGCTGTCCTCCACCACGCTCGCCATGTGGACTGTGGTCTTCGTGTTGACCTGGAAGTACATGGGCCTGGCGATCATCCTGTTCCTGGCAGGTTTGCAGGGCGTGCCGGAGGACCTGGTCGAGGCCGCTCAGATCGACGGCGCTTCTTGGTGGCAGGTACAACGCAGGATCACCATCCCCCTTCTGGGACCCACGATCCGCGTCTGGATGTTCCTGTCGATCATCGGCTCCATTCAACTATTCGACATGGCCCGGCTGCTGACCAACAACGGTGCGCCATTCGACACCACCTTCACGATGGCGATGTTTGTGATCGACCGTGCCGTCACCAACCGCCAATACGGCTACGCGACGGCCGCTGCCGTCGTGCTGTTCGTCATCTCGATGGCCGCCGCCCTGGTGTTCATGCGGTTCGTGATGCGGCGCGACAACGAGACCGTAGGGAAGGGCGCAGTATGACCGCCTTGGATACGCGTCGGCGGTCGGCACCGACCACTGGACGCAAACTCAGCGACGTGGGCGCTGTGGCGTACTGTGTCGCCATACTCGCCGCTGGCTTCGCCATCGTTCCTGTCGTCTACATCATGTACTCGGCTTTGCGGACGAACGGTCAACTGGCCGCATCGCCAGTGGGACTGCCGAGACCCCTCGTGTGGTCCAACTACAGCCAAGTACTCGGTTCCGGCGACTTCTGGAAGATGCTGTTCGCGTCAACGGTGATTGCGTTGGCGACTACCGTGGGCGTTGTGCTCCTTGGCGTCATGGCCGCCTATCCGTTGGCCCGGTACGAGTTCCCGGGTCGGGAGGCGCTGTACACGTACTTCACGGCAGGGCTGCTCTTCCCGATCACGGTGGCGGCGTTGCCCCTGTACCTGATCCTGTTGCAGTTGCGTCTGCCTGGAACCCCGTGGGGACTCGTGCTCCCGCAGGTGGCGTTCCAACTGCCCGTCACCATCGTAATCCTGCGGCCCTTCGTGCGCGCGATTCCGCGCGAACTCGAAGAGGCTGCGGCGATCGACGGCGCGGGTCGTTTTCAGTTCTTCTTCAGGATCCTGCTCCGGCTCACCATGCCCGCCCTCGTGACCGTGGGCGTCCTCGCCTTCGTGGGCAGTTGGAACGCGTATCTGTTGCCCTTGCTCGTGGTGCAGGGCTCCGACTGGACCACGCTACCGCTGGGTGTGGCGCGCTTTCAGTCCGACCACTCCCAGGACACCGCGCTCATTCTGGCGTTCCTGTCACTTGCGATGCTTCCCGCGATTGTGTTCTTCACGTTGATGGAACGCAAGATCGTGTCGGGCCTCAGCGGTGCGGTCAAGGGATGAGCGGCGTGTCGGCAGAAGCCCCCGTGCGGGTCAGCGCGCGGATCGCAGACCTGATCGCCAACATGACCCTTGACGAGAAGTTGGCACAGATCGTCGGCTTCTGGGAGGGCGAAGAGGGCGACTCGGTGGCCCCGATGCAGGCAGAGTCGGCCCCCAGGGGCACACTTGACCACGCGATCAAGCATGGCCTGGGCCACCTGACCCGGGTGTACGGCACCACCCCGGTCGACGCTACCGAGCGTGCCCACTACCTGTGGGCCCGTCAGCGGCAACTGGTCACGGGCACCAGGCTCGGCATTCCGGCATTGGTTCACGAGGAGATCCTGACGGGCCTGTCCATCTGGAAGGCCGCGACATTCCCCACGCCGCTTGCCTGGGGGGCCGCAGGTGACCCGGAACTGGTTCAGCGGATGGGGGCGCTGATCGGCACCTCCATGCGCGAACTCGGGATTCACCAGGGTCTGGCGCCCGTGCTCGATGTCGTGCGGGATCCGCGGTGGGGACGAGTGGAGGAGTGTATTGGCGAGGACCCGTACCTTGTCGGAGCCCTTGGCACGGCCTACGTCCGAGGTGTGCAGTCTGCGGGAGTGCACGCCACACTCAAGCACTTTGTGGGCTATTCCGCATCCAAGGCAGGTCGCAACTTCGGCCCGGTCTCAGCGGGGCCGCGCGAACTGGCCGACCAACTCCTCATCCCCTTCGAGATGGCCATCTTGGATGGCAACGCGCGTTCGGTCATGCACTCGTATGCCGAGATCGACGGTGTCCCCGTGGCGGCCAACCCCGAACTCTTGACGGGTGTGCTGCGCGACCAATGGGGCTTTGACGGCGTCGTGGTCGCCGACTACTTCGGGGTGGCGTTCTTGAAGCACTTGCACCAGGTGGCGCCCGACCTCGCCGATGCGGCGCACCAGGCGCTCACAGCAGGCGTGGACATCGAACTTCCCACAGGCGACGCCTACACGGCGCCGCTGAAGGCCGCCATCGAGGCTGGCGACGTGGATATCGCGCTTGTCGACCGGGCGCTTTCCCGCGCGCTCGCACAGAAGGAGGAACTCGGACTTCTCGATGAGGACTTTTCCGCAGGTCCGCCCACCTCAGTAGTGCTCGATGGTCCGCAGCACCGCGAGGTGGCGCGTACGCTCGCCGAAGAGTCGATCGTGTTGGTGTCCAACGATGGCACCTTGCCGCTTGCTCGGGACTTGCGGATCGCGGTGATTGGGCCCAACGCCGACCGCTTCCAAGCCCTGTTCGGTTGCTACTCGTTCGCCAACCATGTGCTCGCCCAGCGTCCCGGGGTCGACCTAGGATTTGCGGCCGACAGTGCTGCAGACGGCCTTCGCCACGAGTTTGGCAACGTCGACCTGGTGCAGGGATGCGCGATCGACGACGACGACACGTCGGGCTTCGGTGCAGCCGTGGCCGCGGCGTCGGCCGCAGAGGTGGCCGTCATGGTTGTCGGCGACACCGCGGGCCTGTTTGGACGCGGAACGGTGGGCGAGGGTTGTGATCGCGACGATCTCGAACTTCCCGGTGTGCAGCGCCAGTTGGTCGAGGCGGTCATCGCCACTGGCACCCCCGTGGTGGTGGTGTTGATGACCGGGCGTCCGTATGCGATCGCATGGGCGACCGCGGCATGTGCGGCCGTCGTGCAAGCGTTCTTCCCAGGAGAGGAGGGCGCATCGGCGATTGCGGGCGTGTTGTCGGGGCGAGTCAACCCCTCCGGCCGCCTGCCGGTCAGCCTGCCGCGTTCATCCGGAGCACAGCCCTACACCTATCTGCATCCCACACTGGGTGGCGGCACCGAGGTCACCACGGTGGACCCGAGCCCCGTGGCGGTATTCGGGCACGGCCTGTCCTACACGACGTTTGCGTACGAAGGATTTGCGGCTGCCGCCGAGGTGCCCACGAGTGGAGCCATGACAGCATCTGTCACGCTCACCAACACGGGCGCGCGTGCTGGCGGACACATCGTGCAGTTGTACGCGCGTGACCTGGTGGGTTCGGTTACCCGCCCGGTGGCTCAACTCGTGGGATTTCAGCGTGTCTTCTTGGAGCCCGGTGCCCGAGCGACGGTTGCCTTCGAGGTGCCCACCACCCGCGTCGCGTTCACGGACCGGACGATGACACGCGTCGTCGAGCCGGGAGCCATGACGCTGTGGGTTGGAGATTCGTCCCACCGGCTGGCCGAGGCCGAGGTCACATTGACGGGGCCGAAGCACCCCGTCACCTCTGCGTCGCCGCGACTCACGAGGGCCACCATCCAGTCGTAGCGACGGCAGTAGCCAGCAGGAGTCGACACAGGCGGAGACGACGCACTGGCACGCACCGTCCCCGCTGCTGGCCGGGCAGTGCGAGCACGCCACGTGTCCTACCTCGGTGCACGCGATCGATGGGACACTGGCCACGTGATCACCGTCTCTGTTCCGGACCAGGCCATCGCCGACGCGCTCGGACCGGTCGGCGACGACGCCCGGGTGATTGTGTGGAATCCCGCGGATTCCGACCCGCCGCAAGCGGAGCGCGAGCGGATCACGATAGCGTGCGTCCCGCACTACACCGGAGGGCGCACGGTATACGGGCGGCTGGCTCAGTGCCCACGGCTCAAGGTGATTCAGATTGCCTCCGCGGGTTTCGAGCACGCCCTGCCCTTTGTGCCGGCAGGGGTGTCGCTCGCCAACGCCAAGGGCGTGCACGATTCTCGGGTGGCCGAGATGACGCTCGCGCTCGCACTGGCCAGTCGGCGACTGCTGCCGCAGTTCCTTGATGCGCAGCGCCGCGAGACGTGGGAACCGGTCCTTTACTCGCCCAGCCTGGCCGATTCTCGCGCGCTCGTGGTGGGTTATGGCAGCATCGGCGAGGCGATCGGTGTGCGGCTACGGGCCAGCGAGGTCCAGGTGGAGGGCGTGGCGCGGTCGGCGCGAATCGGGCCGGACGGCACGACCGTTCATGCGGTCAAGGACCTGCCGACGTTGTTGCCGGACTTCGACATCGTCGTCATTGTCACCCCGCACAGCGATCACACCGACAAGTTGGTGAACGCAGGTTTCCTTGCGGCGATGCCCGACGGGGCGCTGCTGATCAACGTGGGTCGAGGCCGGGTGGTCGACACGGACGCACTCCTCGCCGAGCTTCGGTCCCGCCGCCTCTACGCGGCGCTCGACGTGACGGATCCCGAACCGCTGCCGACGGGTCACCCGCTGTGGTCGGCGCCCCAGTGCATTGTCGTTCCCCATGTCGCGGGCGCCGAGTCACTGACCAATCGCCGTTTCACGGACCTGGTGAAGCGGCAGATCGATGCGCGTCGGCGCGGGGACGACCCCGTCAACTTTGTGGCGATGGGCGCTTTTCCCGCCTGAAGTGCGCCAACGCGACCTCGCGTTCGGTCTTGTGGTCGACGATGCGCTCGGGATAGGCGGGGGTGTCAAGGTCGGGTACCCAGCGGCGCACGTAGGCACCCGCCGGGTCGAACTTGTCGCGCTGAGCGTCCGGATTGAACACCCGAAAGTACGGCGCCGCATCTCGCCCGGTGCCTGCCACCCACTGCCAGTTGAGTTGATTCTGTGCGTGGTCGTAGTCGAGTAGCGCGCGCCGAAAGTGATCGGCGCCGCGCTGCCACGGCACGTGAAGGTCCTTGATCAGGAAACTCGCCACGACCATCCGCACCCTGTTGTGCATCGTGCCCGTCGCCGCCATTTCCCTCATGCCCGCATCGACCAGCGGAAATCCAGTGCGGCCCTCGCGCCAGGCCTCGAAGGCGGCGTCCGCGTCGTCGCCCGCGGCCCACGCATCGTCCGAAATGACCTGCCTCAACGATGTGCGCAGCGCCTCCGGGTGGTGGAACAGCACGTCGGCGTGGAACTCGCGCCACGCGACTTCCGAAGCGAACATGGCCACTGCCTGCATGGTCGAGTGGTCGGCGGCGCCAGCGTCGGCGGCAACTGCCAGCAGGGTGCGGGGGTGGACTTGGCCGTAGGCAAGGGGCACGCTCATGTGGGAGGTGGCATCCACGCCGGGCAGGTCGCGATCGTACGCGTAGTGGGCAAGCGGCCCGGCCAGGAAGTCGCTCAAACGGTCCAGCCACGTCGATTCGGTGAAGTCGGGCGGAGACAGGAGGCCGTCCTGGGCGTCCCCCAGGGCGGCCTCCTGCTCGAGGTCGACATCCGAGGCACAGGACACGAAAAGGCCCGGGTCAGCGGCGCGCGCAGGGCGGCGCCAGCCGTGCTCCCGCCATGCCCGGCGATAGGGAGTAAACACCTGGTACGGCGTGCCATCGGCCTTGAGGACCCGCCCTGGAGCGACGGCGTAGGGGGATCCTACGAAGCGCAACTCACGACCGTCGTCGGCGAGTGAGCGCTGCACCGCGTCCTGCTCACGCATCGCGGCCGGGGAGTACTCCCGCTGGGCCCACACCGTGGTTGCCCCACACTGGCGCGCTGCGGTAAGCACGACGTCGGCCGGGTTTCCGTCGCGGACGCCGATGCCGCCTTCGGTGTCCGCGTGCAGGCTCCCCAGAACGCGCGCGAGGTGAGCCCGGCGGCGGCCGGACCAGCGTTGCACCGCGGGAGACCACGGGAACACGGCTGCCGTGAGGCCCGAGGCTTGGGCTTCGGCAAGGGCAGGGTTGTCGCTCAGGCGGGCGTCGCGCCTGATCCACCACAGCGAGGTCATGCCTGCACAACCTCACCGCCCGCCGCGGTGTTCCCGGGCGGGCGGTGAGGGATAGAGGCTAGACGGAGACGGTCGCGTAACGCTCGACGTGTGCCACCGCGGCAGTCAGGAACCCCCGCAACACGGCCGCGGTCTGCTCGTCGATTAACGCGCCTTCGGCATCCCACGCGTCGGCACGGTACTGGAGGAACACCTCGGGTTGGCCGAGCGTCGGCGCGTTGAGGTGTCCGAGCACGGCGCGCAGGTGCTGTTGGGCTGCGGCGGTGCCGATCGCCCCAACGGACGCACCTGCGATGGCGACAGGCTTGCCGTTGAACGAGTTGGTGCCCCACGGACGTGAAGCCCAGTCGATCGCGTTCTTGAGCGCGCCGGGCAGGGAGCGCAAGTATTCGGGGGTCACGATGATGATGCCGTCGACACCCTCGATGGATGCCTTCCAGTCCAGTGCGGCCTGAGGGTAGTCGCCGTCGGCGTCGGGGCTGTAGACGGGCAATTGGCTGTAGTCGAGTTCGACGAGTTCGACGTCTTCGGGCGCGAGCGCGACGAGGGCGCGCGCCACCTTGCGGTTGATCGATGTGCTGGACAGGGATCCGACGATGTAACCGATGCGCATGAGTGCTCCTTCACAAGTGGTGGGGGTTCGGCCAGCGTCGTTGGTGGTCCACCTACGCAACGTGTGTGACACATCAACTATTCCCGGCGTGCCTCGTACACGATGTCGTGGGCGTCGCACCACATCCGAGACGGTCACAAGCGGATGCGCACAAATTCCGCGGCTCCATCCCTCAGCAACAGTGCGGCGCCGCGCGCCACCTCGTCGTAGTGGGCGCGGAACCGTTCGTCATCCACGTACATCTGCGTGAGCGAGCGGTACGCTGCGGCATCGGGAATCCAGATCTCGCTCAGCCACGCGTGGTGCTTGGCGACAATGTCCTGAACCTCGGCGCTGTCGGCGGCAAAGCCGACTCGTACGGCCGCGCCGAGCGCCTCCACGATCTCACGGTCGGTGCGCATGTGGCGCCTCTTGCCGTCTTCCCCCAGCCCCTGCCAACTCGCGTTGGCCCGGTCAACTGCGTCGTCCGCCCATCGCTCGCGTGCCTCCGGCTCGTAGCGCTCGTGGTCGAAGCCGTCAAAGATGTGCGCGGTTGTCATGGGTTGTCCCCTCTCGAGAGAGTCGATGGTGCGGGCCACGGTGGCGGCCAAACGGGCGTAGCGCTCGCGTTGCGCCGTCAAGCCAGCCAGGTGGTCGCGCAGCAGCGCGATCGTGGTGGAGGGGTCATCGGAATCTACGATGCTGGCGATGCGGTCGAGGCCCGTACCGAGTTCCCGTAGTACCAAGATGTGCTGGAGCCGCAGCAGTTCGGTGTGGCCGTAGTGTCGCCGCCCGTCGGGCCCCGTCCACGCGGGGGTGAGCAGGCCGATGTCGTCGTAGTGCCGCAAAGTGCGGCTCGTGATGCCACTCATCTTCGCCACGCGGCCGATGTCGTAGTCCGTCTTCATGGTGACCACTGTAGAAGTTCACGCCGCGTCAACATCAAGCGGACATTTCAGGAGACGCACGCGTCGGCGCCCGCGCCCGTCCTACACTCCGAGGTATGACAAGGACGCCAGACATCAAGCCCCGTTCTAGGCAGGTCACCGACGGCCTGGAGGCGACAGCCGCGCGCGGCATGCTTCGCGCCGTCGGTATGGGCGACGACGACTTCGCCAAGCCCCAGATCGGCATCGCGAGTTCATGGAATGAGATCACACCGTGCAATCTGTCTTTGCAGCGCCTCGCGCAGGCATCGAAGGAGGGCGTGCACGCTGGCGGGGGATATCCGCTCGAGTTTGGCACCATCTCCGTGAGCGACGGCATCTCCATGGGCCACGAGGGCATGCACTTCTCGCTGGTTTCGCGGGACCTCATCGCGGACTCGGTCGAGGTGGTCATGCAGGCCGAACGGCTCGACGGCTCCGTGCTGCTGGCGGGCTGCGACAAGTCCCTGCCCGGCATGCTGATGGCAGCCGCGCGCCTGGACCTGGCGTCGGTGTTCTTGTACGCGGGCTCGATCATGCCCGGCCACGTGAAGCTGGAGGACGGCACGGAAAAGGACGTCACCATCATCGACGCGTTCGAGGCCGTGGGCGCGTGTCACGCAGGCCTCATGTCCGAGGCGGATAGGCTTGCCATCGAGAAGGCCATCTGTCCCGGCGAGGGCGCGTGCGGTGGGATGTACACCGCCAACACGATGGCCTCCGTCGGCGAGGCCCTCGGCATGTCGCTACCTGGCTCGGCATCGCCACCCAGCCCCGACCGCCGTCGCGACGCCTACGCCCGCAAGTCTGGTGAGGCGGTGGTGAACATGCTGCGCCAAGGGATCACCGCGCGGGACATCATGACCAAGGAGGCGTTCGAAAACGCCATCGCCGTCGTCATGGCCTTTGGCGGTTCCACCAACGCCGTGTTGCACCTGCTGGCCATCGCCAACGAGGCCGATGTCGACCTCACCCTTGACGACTTTTCCCGCGTCGCCGCTCGGGTGCCGCACCTGGGCGACCTCAAGCCCTTCGGCCAGTTCGTGATGAACGACGTCGACCGGGTGGGCGGCGTGCCCGCCGTGATGAACACGCTGCTGAATGCGGGCCTCATGCACGGCGATGCCATGACGGTCACTGGCAAGACGCTGGCCCAGAACATGGAGGAACTCAAGCCGGGCAAGATCGACGGCCGCGTGGTGCGCGCCCTGAACAACCCGATCCACAAGACGGGCGGCATCACGATCCTCAAGGGCTCGCTTGCTCCCGAAGGCGCGGTGGTGAAGTCCGCTGGCTTCGACGCGAGCGTGTTCGAGGGCACCGCGCGGGTTTTCGACGGGGAGCGGGCCGCGCTCGACGCTCTCGAGGCTGGCACCATCACTGCAGGTGACGTGGTGGTCATCCGCTACGAGGGCCCCAAAGGGGGCCCCGGCATGCGCGAGATGCTCGCCATCACTGCGGCCATCAAGGGCGCGGGTCTGGGCAAGGACGTGCTGCTGGTGACGGACGGCCGCTTCTCCGGCGGCACGACGGGGCTGTGCGTTGGCCATATGGCTCCCGAGGCCGTCGACGGCGGACCGATCGCCTTCGTGCGCGACGGCGACAAGATCACGCTCGACGTGGCCAACGCGACGCTCGACCTGCACGTGGGCGCCGAGGAACTGGCGGCGCGCGCGGTTGGCTTCGAGCCCCCCGCCCCGACCTACACGCGCGGTGTGCTCGCGAAGTACCGCAAGTTGGTCGGCTCCGCTTCGACGGGTGCCGTGGTCGGTTAGCGCGCCGTCGCGGATCGGCGTCGGCTGGCGCCTACATTGATTGTCCTGATATGCGAGACGGTAAACCACTATGTGAGAATCGCATAGAAAAAGTGGACATGCGCTCGTGGCGGGGCGTACAGTCGACGCATGCGACAGCAACTCGTACGAGTTACCGGGCGCGCGGACACCTAAGGTCCCGTACCACGGCATCGTCCGCGCGCGTCCCCGAGGTCCACCCGGTCCAAGGGGATTTTTCATGCGAGGCGTTCGGCAGGCGGCTTCGCGACGTAGTACTGACACATCGGGAGTGACATGACTCAGGCGCAGGCCAAGTCCCAGGCGCCCCAGCGCACTGCAGCGACCACATCACCTCGGCCAGTAGACCCGCGGGGGGTCACCCGGCCTGGGGAGACGATGACGGGCGCCCAGGCCCTCGTCCGGTCGCTCGAGTTGGCAGGTGTCAAGGACATCTTCGGCATCCCCGGGGGAGCGATCCTTCCCGCATACGACCCGCTCATGGACTCCACCACAGTGCGGCACATCCTCACCCGCCACGAACAGGGGGCGGGTCACGCGGCGCAGGGTTACGCCCACGCGACCGGGCGCACCGGCGCCTGTATCGTGACGTCGGGTCCCGGGGCCACCAACCTCGTGACGCCCATCGCCGACGCCAACATGGACTCGATCCCGATGGTCGCCATCACGGGTCAGGTGGCCGCATCGCACATCGGCACCGACGCCTTCCAAGAGGCTGACATCGTGGGCATCACCGCGCCGATCACCAAGCACAATATGCTCATCAAGGACCCGGCCGACATCGCCCCGGCGATCGCGCAGGCGTTCTACATAGCGAGCCATGGCCGACCCGGCCCCGTGCTCGTCGACATCGCCAAGTCGGCGTTGCAATCCAGCGCGCCCTTCGCGTGGCCAGAGCGCATCGAGTTGCCTGGTTTCAACTCCGGTGCTAAGCCGCACGCCAAGACCGTTCACGAGGCCGCACGCCTGTTGGCGACCGCCCGCAGGCCTGTGCTCTACGTGGGCGGCGGAATCATCCGTGCGGGAGCCTCCGAAGGTCTGCGCCAACTCGTGGACCTCTCCGGAGCGCCCGTGGTGACCACCCTCATGGCGCGCGGCGCACTGCCCGACAGCCACCCGCAGCACCTCGGCATGCCGGGCATGCACGGCACCGTTCCCGCCGTGGCCGCCTTGCAGAAGGCAGACCTGGTGGTATCGCTCGGAGCCCGCTTCGATGACCGTGTCACGGGCAAGCTGGACAGTTTCGCGCAGCATGCCACCACCGTGCACGCGGACATCGATCCCGCGGAGATCGGCAAGAACCGCGCCGTGGACGTGCCGATCGTCGGCGACCTCAAGGACATCCTGCGCAACCTGGTGCCCGCGCTCCACGAGGAACACCGCAAGCACGGCAAGCCGGACCTTGAGGCATGGTGGGTGCAGATCAACGATTGGCGCGCCACCTATCCGCTCGGGTACGCGGCCACTCATGACGGACTGTCGAGCCCGCAGCACGTGATCCAGCGCCTGGGCGCGCTCAACGACCCGCAGTCGACCCTTTTCACGTCGGGCGTGGGCCAGCACCAGATGTGGGCAAGCCAGTTCATCAAGTACGAACGACCCAACACCTGGATCAACTCCGGAGGCCTCGGCACCATGGGCTTCTCTGTGCCAGCGGCGATGGGTGCCAAGGTGGGCCAGCCCGACCAGACGGTGTGGGCGATCGACGGCGACGGTTGCTTCCAGATGACCAACCAAGAACTGGTGACGTGCGCGCTCAACGAGATCCCCATCAAGGTGGCGGTGATCAACAACAGTTCGCTCGGCATGGTGCGCCAGTGGCAGACACTGTTCTACGAAGGACGGTACTCGCACACCGATCTGCATACGGGTCACGGCACCCGACGCGTACCGGACTTCGTGAAGTTGGCGGAGGCGATGGGCTGTGTGGGCCTGCGTTGTGAGTCCGACGCCGAGGTGGACGCCACCATCAAGCGTGCTAACGAGATCGACGACCAGCCGGTAGTCGTCGATTTCACGGTCTCCAAGGACGCCATGGTGTGGCCGATGGTGAACGCGGGCGTGAGCAATGACGAGATTCAGTACGCGCGGGGCGTGGCCCCGGAGTGGGACCGCGAGGAGGCGTGACCGTGAGCAACAAGCACACCCTGTCCGTGCTGGTCGAGAACAAACCGGGCGTGCTCGCCCGCGTGGCGGGACTGTTCTCCCGGCGTGCCTTCAACATTCACTCACTCGCTGTGGGGCCCACCGAGCACCCCGAGATCTCGCGCATCACCGTGGTGGTCGACGTGGAGGATCTGCCGCTCGAGCAGGTCACCAAACAGCTGAACAAGTTGGTGAACGTGCTCAAGATCGTGGAACTCGACGCTGTGAAGTCGGTGCAACGCGAACTCCTGTTGGTCAAGGTCAGGTGCGATTCGCGCCAGCGTGCCGAGGTGCTCCAGATCGTCGACTTGTTCCGGGCACACGTGGTGGATGTCGCGCCCGACTCGCTCGTGATCGAGGCCATCGGCAATCCGGACAAGCTCGAGGCGTTGCTTTCGGCCCTCGCACCGCACGACCTGCGCGAGATCGTCCAGTCGGGCACCGTGGCGATCGGTCGAGGCGCCCGCTCCATCACAGAACGCGCGCTCGATCGCGTCATCGCCTGACAGGCACGAGTTTCTCGTCACACAACCCAAGGAGAAGACACACCACCATGGCTGAGTTGTTCTACGAAAAGGACGCCGACCTCGCGATCGTTCAGGGCAAGAAGGTCGCCATTGTGGGCTACGGCTCGCAGGGTCACGCCCACGCGCAGAACCTGCGCGACTCCGGTGTCGAGGTGCGGGTCGCGTTGCGGGAGGGCTCGCAATCGATCGGCAAGGCGCGAAACGACGGGTTCACCGTGCTCTCGGTGTCCGACGCCGCGCAGTGGGCGGACCTCATCATGGTCCTCGCGCCCGACCAGCACCAACGCGCCATCTACCAGACCGAGATTCGGCCGTACCTGGCACCTGGCAAGACGCTGGCGTTTGCGCACGGTTTCAACGTCCGCTTCGGCTATATTCAGGCGCCAGAGGGTGTCGACGTCATCCTCATTGCCCCCAAGGCCCCCGGCCACACCGTGCGCCGTGAGTTTGTCGCAGGCCGCGGCATTCCGGACATCATCGCCGTAGAGCAAGACGCCTCCGGCCAGGCTTGGGAGACCGCGAAGTCGTATGCCAAGGGCATCGGCGGCACCCGCGCAGGCGTCATCAAGACCACCTTCACCGAAGAGACCGAAACCGACCTGTTCGGCGAGCAGGCGGTCCTGTGCGGCGGCACCTCGCAACTGATCCAGTACGGCTTTGAGGTGCTGACCGAGGCCGGCTACCAGCCGGAGATCGCCTACTTCGAGGTGCTTCACGAACTCAAACTGATCGTGGACCTCATCCACGAGGGCGGCATCACCAAGCAGCGCTGGTCCGTGTCCGACACCGCCGAATACGGCGACTACGTGTCCGGTCCGCGCGTCATCACGCCGGAGGTGAAGGCAAATATGCAGGCCGTCTTGGCCGACATCCAGTCCGGCGCTTTTGCCAAGCGCTTTATCGACGATCAGGACAAGGGCGGCGTCGAGTTCACGGAGATGCGAGCCAAGGGCGAGGGCCACCCGATCGAGACCACTGGCCGCGAACTGCGCAAACTCTTCGCATGGTCGACGGCGGCTGCCGACGCCGACTACGTCGACGGCCAGACGGCACGGTAGTGGGCGGGACGGGATCGAGTGACGCTGTGACGCAGACGTACCGCCTTGCTGTGATTGCTGGCGACGGCATCGGCCCCGAGGTGGTGGCGGAGGGGCTCACGTGCCTGGTAGCAGCTACCGAGGGCACCGACATCGTGTTCGAGACCACGGAGTTCAACCTGGGTGCTGCGCGCTGGCATGCCACGGGGGAGACCCTGACGGACGACGACCTTGCGGCCATCAAGGCTCACGACGTGATCCTGCTGGGCGCGATCGGCGACCCGACCGTGCCGTCGGGCGTGCTCGAGCGTGGGCTACTGCTCAGGCTGCGCTTCGCTCTCGACCAGTACGTGAACTTGCGCCCGTCGCGCCTGTACCCGGGTGAGGTGTCGCCGCTGGCCAATCCAGGCGAGATCGACTTTGTCGTGGTGCGCGAAGGCACGGAGGGCCCGTACGTGGGCAACGGCGGCGCGCTGCGCGTCGACACTCCTCACGAGATCGCGACCGAGCTCTCCGTCAACACGCGTCACGGCGTGGAGCGCGTGGTGCGCTACGCCTTCACCGTGGCCGCCAGCCGTCCGCGCCAGCACCTCACGCTGGTGCACAAGCACAATGTGTTGGTGCATGCGGGGCACTTGTGGCGTCGTACAGTCGAGGCCGTCGCGCCCGAGTTCCCGGACGTCACGTGGGACTACCTGCACGTGGACGCAGCGACCATCAAGCTCGTCACGGACCCCGCATCGTTCGACGTAATCGTCACCGACAACCTGTTCGGCGACATCCTCACCGACGAGGCGGCGGCCATCAGCGGCGGCATCGGCCTGGCGGCGTCTGGGAACGTCAATCCCGACAAGACGGGTCCGTCGATGTTCGAGCCCGTCCACGGCTCCGCACCCGACATTGCGGGTTTGGGTCTTGCCGATCCGTCGGCCACCGTGCTGTCCGTCGCCATGATGCTCGAGTTCCTGGGCTACCCCGAGATCGCCAAGCGTGTGGAGGACGCCGTCGCGGCCGATGCCGCATCCAAGGGCGACGCGCCCCGCACCACCGCCCAGGTGGGCGACGCGATCGCCGCCCGGATCAGGGGTTAGGTCGGGCGGTGCGGCGCGCTGACCCCGGCCGCCGTGTGCGCTACGAGTGCATGAGTGGACGATTGCGGTCCGTTTCGCCACTCATGCACTCGCAGGACGCTTGGCATGGCGTTCGAGCAGCATCCATGACTCACGGAAGGCACTGACACATGACCCACCACACTGGCGCACCGGCACCGTCGAACGCTGGGGCCTTCCGCGTCGTCGCCAATAGCTCGCCCATGCCGGAGGCCGAGCGGGAGGCCGCGCTCGCGAATCTCGCGTTCGGCACCCAATTCACGGACCACATGGCACATATCACGTGGACCAGGGACGGTGGCTGGGACGACTACCGGGTAGAGCCCTACGGGCCACTCACGCTCGACCCCGCGGCGGCGGTCCTGCACTACGCGCAAGAGATCTTCGAGGGCCTCAAGGCCTACCGATGGGCCGACGGCTCCGTGTGGCTGTTCCGTCCCGACGACAACGCGGGGCGCTTCAACCGGTCCGCGCGCCGCATGGCACTGCCGGAGTTGCCGGTCGAGGACTTTCTCGCGTCGGTGACATCGCTGCTCGCGGTGGACCACCCCTGGGTGCCAAGGGTGGAGGAAAGCAGCCTGTATCTGCGTCCCTTCATGTTCGCATCCGAGGCGTTCCTGGGTGTGCGCCCAGCGAATGTGATCGAGTATCTGCTGATCGCCTCGCCCGTTGGCCCGTACTTTGCGGGCGGCGTGAAGCCGGTTTCCATCTGGGTGGCTCAGGGTTTCCATCGCGCTGGCATCGGTGGAACGGGAGCGGCCAAATGCGGTGGAAACTACGCGGCATCGCTCCTGCCGCAGCAGCAGGCCTATGACAAGGGCTGCCAGCAGGTGTTGTTCCTGGACGCGCGCGAGGACAAGTTCCTCGAGGAACTGGGCGGCATGAACGTGTTTGTGGTTCGCAGCGACGGCACCGTCGAGACCCCGCGCCTGACCGGCACGATCCTCGAGGGCATCACCCGCGCCTCCGTGATTCAGATGCTGGAAGACCAGAACGTCACGGTGGTTCTCAGGGACATCACGGCAGACGAGGTGGTGGCGGGCGTCGAGTCCGGCGAGGTCGCCGAGGTGTTCGCGTGTGGCACCGCGGCTGTGGTCACTCCCGTGGGCCGACTGGTGTCCCCTGATTTTGACGTGACCATCGGTGGGGGGCAGGCGGGCGACGTGACGATGCGCATCCGCAAGGCGCTCACGGACATCCAGTACGGTCGCGTCGAAGACCCCTACGGGTGGATGCGGCGAGTCGTGTAGACGGCGCAGCGATCTGACTAGCGAGCATGTGGGGGCGCGTTTGCGCGCCCCCACACGTCATCGCCTAGAGTTCGCTGGCACCACCCTCGTTCTGAACGTCGACGCCGTCGGCGTCTTGGTGGCCACCATCGTTGCCGTCGTCGACGCCCGGTACCTCGGCGCCCGCAACCTCGGTCGCATCGTCTGGACCGGTGACGTCGACCCCGTCGGCGTCCTCGTGGCCGCCATCGGCACCGTCATCGACAGCCGCGACCTCCGTGCCTACGGCGTCAGGGGCCTCGACGCTCGTCGGGGTGACGGGCGACGGCGTGGTGGAAGCGGATGCACTACCGGCGGTCAAAACGCCAAGGCCGATCAATCCGGCGGTGGCGATGAGGGCCTTCGTCTTGGTGCTCGTGTGAACCATGGTGTACTCCTTGTTCGTGGTTGAGTCCGGATGGACAAGACCCATCGTTGACGCTCAGGGTAAGAGGACGATAAGTGGTCACGACAAGTCTGTGGTGAGCCGCGGCACACACGCCCGCGCCCTTATGTTTCACTTACCTTCGGACGGCAGGATTGCCGTACGCGCATCTGCGCGCAACCGGTTTTGGGAGAAGGACACGGTCTCGCCCATGCGACTACTCATTGTCGAAGACGACCGGGGGATCGCGTGCGCCGTCCAGCGGGGTCTCGAGGCTGAGGGTTTTGTGACGGTCGTCGCGCACGACGGCATCGACGGCCTGTGGTTGGCTCAAGAGGAGAGTTTCGATGTGATCATTCTCGACCTCATGCTCCCCGGTTTGTCGGGATACGAGGTATGTCGTCGCTTACGCGAGGAGGAATCGCAGGTGCCAATCCTCATGCTGACGGCAAAGGACGGCGAGCACGATGAGGCCGATGCGCTGGACCTTGGTGCGGACGACTACTTGTCCAAACCGTTCTCTTACACCGTGCTGCTCGCGCGCATTCGCGCACTGCTGCGGCGAGCCCCCGTCGCGCGTGGCCCCCTGCTGACGGCAGGTGACCTCACGCTCGATCCGGCTTCGCGCCGGTGCTGGCGGGGCGTTGATGAGGTGAGGTTGTCGACACGTGAATTCGCTTTGCTGGAATTGCTGGTGCGCCGCCAAGGTCAGGTGCTGAGCCGGGCCGTGATCGCCGAGAACGTGTGGGATGCGGAACTCGACATCGACTCGAACGTTGTCCAGGTGTATATCGGCTACCTGCGGCGCAAGGTAGACGAACCCTTTGGTCGACACGACATCGAGACGATCCGTGGCGGGGGCTACCGCTTGGCGGACCCCCGCAGCGTGGGAATTCCCGGGAGCACACCATGAGGCCTCGGGCGCTCATGCCCCACGAGTGGACAATCCGCGCGAAAGTGACGAGCGCGGCGACGGCTGTGCTGGCGCTAGCGCTGGTGGTATCGTCGGTCGGCCTCGTGGTCCTGGTGCGCCGCTCGCTCCTGGCCAACGTCGACGCCACTGGCCGTGCTCGCGTCGCCGATGTCGTGGCGATCCTCGCATCGGATGGGCTTGAAAGCACCATTTCCCTCAGTAGCGGCGAGACGTCATTGATTCAGGTGGTCGCGGCGGACGGACGGGTGTTGGCTTCGAGCGGCAACATCCAGGGTGAGGCGGCGGTGTTGCCCGCGGTCCCCGCCTTGCGTGCTGCCACCACGGTGACCATCCAGAACCTGCCGATAGGGGAGCGGGAGCACGGTTTTAGGGTCTACGCGGCGCCGATTGACCTTCCCAACGGGCCCGGGTGGGTCTACGTCGCACAGTCGCTTTCCCAGGTTGACGCCGCCGTGGCGAGCATTGTGCTGGTCCTGTCGGTGGGGCTTCCGTTTCTTCTCCTCTTGGTCGGATCCGCCGTGTGGGTGGCGATTGGCAGGGCCCTCGCGCCCATGGAGGACATTCGGTCGCGGGCCGTGGTGGTCGCCAAGGATCTCTCGCAGCGACTTCCCGTACCCGTTGCGCACGACGAGGTGTACCGCCTTGCGACCACCATGAATGAGATGTTGGCCCAGTTGAAAACGTCGGCGCAACGCCAGGAGCGTTTCATGGGGGACGCGTCGCATGAGTTGCGAAGCCCTTTGACCGCGTTGCGTGCCCAGGTCGACGTGGCCCTTGCCCACCCGGAGCGTGCGGACTTCCGCGAGACGTTGCAGGCAGTTCACGCTGAGGCGGCGCGGTTGGGGGCACTCATTGATGACGTGCTGCTCCTTGCTCGCACCAGCGAACGCCTGTCCGATCAGACGGCACAGACCGTTGACCTCGACGAACTGATTCTGACCGAGGTGAAACGCCTGCGGGTGAGGGGTGGCATCGACGTGGTGGTCGAGCACGTTGACGCCGTGCAGGTGAAGGGTTTAGCGCGGGATCTCTCGCGCATGGTGAGCAATATCGGTGACAATGCGGCACGCCATGCCGCCTCGACTGTCACGGCGAGTGTGACCCGTGTGGGGCGGCAGGCGGTGATCACCATCGCGGACGACGGCCCGGGAGTTCCTGTGCAAGACCGGGCGCGGGTTTTTGAACGCTTCACACGTCTGGACGAGGCACGTTCACGCGACGCGGACGTTGGCGGAACCGGACTCGGACTGGCCATTGCCCAAGACATCGCCTCGGTGCACGGCGGGGCCATTCATATCGAGTCTCGTGCGGACGGGCACGACGGCGCCGTCTTCGTGATCGCGCTGCCGGTCGCGAAGGGCCGGGCGGCATGAACGTGGCTGTGGTGCGCCGCGTGCGCTGGGTCGCATCCTGGGCCTCGCGGGCGCATGATGGCAGGAGCCCCATCGCACCCGGACAAAAGAGAGAGCCGTGTCCATGAAGAACCTCGCGCTGACCAGCCCTGACATCGCGGACGGTGAGCGCATCGCTGATCGCTTCGCCGGCCAGACGGGCGCTCAGACGCCTCGGTTGAGCGTCGCTGGCGTACCCGCCGACGCCGTCGAGCTTGCGATCGTCTGCCACGATCCCGACGCACCGCTACCGGAGGGCTTCACCCATTGGACCTTGTACGGTCTGCCGCCGAAGGATGGCGAGATTGACGTGTCGGCTGGCCGGGCTGGTCCCAATGACGACGACGGTGTGGGCTACGTCGGGCCATTTCCGCCAGTGGGGCACGGCGTGCATCGCTACTACTTTTGGGTCTACGCATTGAAGGCGCCCGTCGCAGGCACCCCCACGCGGCGAGATTTCTTGTCTGAGTATCGAGGCGAGGTCGTGGGACAGGCCAGGCTCGTCGGTACCTACTCGCGATGAGCACAGACCAATCCCGCGCTGCGGGCGAGGTCCACGCAACTGATGCACGCGGGCGCAGCGAGGAGCGCTATCGGGCAGCCGAACGGGCCATGTGGAACCACCACGGCGTGGAGCCAACGGAGCGGCGGGTGGAGGCCGACGCGCTTGGCCTGAGCGTCCGTGCGCTCGAGCACGGCGATGGTCGCCCGGTGCTGTTTGTGCACGGCACGCCCACCGCTGGCGGCGTATTCGTGCCGCTCGTGGGCCAGATGCGTGGCGTGCACGCCATCGTGGTGGACCGCCCGGGCTGCGGTCTGAGCGATCCGTTGGACTTCAATGGCATGACACCGGAGCGCATGCGCTCTGTGGTCGAGGCGTGGATGTCGCCGTTGATTGAAGCGGTCTCCAAAGGGCCGGTGGACGTGGTGGGCAGTTCTGCGGGTGGCCTGGCCGCGCTGGTGCTTGCCGCGCGGCGCCCCGACTTGGTGCGCACCCTTGTGCTGTTGGGAGCGCCTGCCGTCACGGGTATGCGCCTGCCCATGTCGATGCGAATGGCGACCTTCTCGCCCGTCGCGCGCGCGGTCGCTCGCCACCACATCAACGAACGCGACCTGCGCCGGTCGTTCAGGTCGATGGGTCATGGTGACCTCGTCAGTAGCGGGGGACTGTCACAGGCGGATCTCGAGTGGCGCTACGCGCTGTCTCGCGACACCCACACGTATGCGCATGAGATGAAGATGCTGCATGTGGCTGCCACATGGCGCGGACCGCGGCCACAGTGGTTGGCGAGCACGGCCGAGATTGAGTCTCTCCTGGCGGCGTCATTGTGGGTGGCAGGGGAGAACGACCCCTTCGCGACGCCCGATCAGATGCGGTCCTGGGCCAGCCATGCGAAGGATGCCACCGTGCAGGCGATGCCCGGCTCGGGTCACCAGCCATGGATCGACCGTCCGGTCGAGCACGCACGGCTGCTCGAGGAGTGGTGGGCGAGCCTCGGCGCTCGGTAGGCGATTCTGCGCCTCGCGTAAGCTATAGGTTTGAAACATGACTGGCGCTGGCGAGGTGATTGACCGGCTGTGGGGCGATGTGTCCGCGCAGGTGCTTGCTGCTCCGGCTACGGCACTGTGGTCGTTGGCTGTGGTGGTGGTCTGCCTGCTGGTGCCGCAACTGTGGCATGTGGTGCGCCACGTGGTGACAATCGCGCACGAGGCTGGCCACGCCAGTGTCGCCACGCTGCTGGGACGTGACGTGCGCGGCATCCGCTTGCACTCGGACACATCTGGGCTGACCACCCATTCGGGTTCTGCGACGCGGCTACCGTTGGCACTCACGGCGTTTGCGGGCTACCCGGCCCCCGCGGTGCTGGGCCTTGGGGCTGCCGCTTTGTTATATGCGGGCTATTCGTTCGCGCTGCTGTGGATCGTGGTGCTGCTGCTGGTGCTCGTTTTGGTGCAGATCCGCAACGTGTACGGGTTCCTGGTGATGGTGCTGGCGGTCGGCGGCTCGGGGTGGCTGGCGTGGGCTGGGTCGGACGCGTGGCGCGTGGGCGTCGCATACGGGGTCGCGTGGTTGCTGCTACTGGGCGCGGTGCGCGCCGTGGTGGAACTGCATGGGTCGCGGCGGGCTCCCGGAGGTCGCACCTCCGACGCCGATGCCCTGGCCCGGTCCACCCGGATACCCGGCGTGGTGTGGGTGGGCGTGTTCTGGCTCGTGACGGTGGCAAGCGCCGCGGGCGGTGCCTGGCTGCTGGTGGGGGATATGTTCGGCTCCTAGCGGGCGCGACACGGCCTGAAGAATCCTTCACCAGCGGGGACCGTGGTCCTCCAAAGCGCCGCCACCGCCTGCCGACGCTGAGGACGCAATCCTTGGCTGTGTTGGCCGCGCGGGAACGGTCGCTACAGCATCAGCAACTTCCCGACTGATCTGCCATGGAGTGGAAACATGGCTACTTTCGAGGCGACGGCAGTATCGACCACCGACACAGGCCTGACCGTATCGGCACGCGGCTTTGATTGGGTGGTCGATGAGCCGTTATCGCTGGGCGGCGGTGACCTGGACCCCAACCCGGTGGAGTATGTGCTCGGCGCGCTGCTCGGCTGCTTCAACGTGGTGGTGCACCTGGTGGCTAAGGAGCACGGCGTCACGCTGACCTCGTTCACCGCAAAGGCGAGCGGGAACCTTGACCCCGCCAAGTTTT
>JASBTB010000118.1 GCA_030148645.1 Demequina sp.
CTTGTAGCGTCCAGACGCACTTCAAGTAGTCCTGGGTCGAGGTGGACAACTTCGACACGGCCATGGCGCGATTGTAGACGTGGTGGCGTTGGACCGGGCTGCGTTGCGGTCTCCTCGCGCGCACGGTGGGGGGCGGGGGGATCTGGCGCGGTGCGTGAGTGCCCCGCAGGGGGGCGGGGGGGGGCGGCTGGGACTAGCGGTACATCGGCGTGAGGGCCTCGTAGTCCTCGACCGTGCCATCACGCATGCACACGTCAAGGATCTGGCGGCCCAACGGATCCAGGTCGTCGGTGAGGAACTGCCCTAGTTCTGCCTTGAAGAAGCCGGTCAGGATGGCGCAGCCCTTGTCGTAGGCTTCGATGCCAACGCCCGATTGCTGCTCGGGGCGCAGCAGCGTGCGGCGCACCGGCTGGCCATCCAACGTGATCTCTTTGGGCGCGTAGCCGAACAGAGGGCATCGAGCAGGCTCGAGTTGGTCTGCACGCATGCGGCCTGCTCCTTTGCGGGCGAGCCACTCGCGGGTCAGCCACTCGGCCGAGAATCCCACGCGGTACGCGCCGATGTGCTGGTTGGGGGTGAGCACGTAGCGAGTGTGGTCGAACTCAAGGAGTTGTTTGAGGAGCAGGTTGGCTGCGGCCACCTTGGTTCCGGTGGAAAACGGCCAGTAGGAGCCCACGCCCTCGGCCACCATCCCGCCGTGTTCCAGCCTCGCGATGGCGTCTGGCGCCTCGCCAATCGACGGGTTCTTGTCGCCGCGGGGGGCGATGAGCCGCCACAGCCACGCGATCGATGGCGGCACAAAGTGGGTCATGCCCATGATGCCGTAGGTGGGGTTGTCACTCGTACAGGCAGGCATCCGCACGCCGAACGTTCGCACATCGACGGACTCGGGCTCGTTGACGATCCGGTGGATGTTCGACCTGGGGACCACGATGCGGGGGTTGGGGCACGGCTGACCGTTTGAGTCGAGGGTGTGCTCCCATGGCAGTGCCGTCGCGTCGGCGGTACCGTCGATGTTGAAGAACACGAGCGGCTCCTGCGGGTGGATGACCGCGCGCTCAAAGTAGATGTCCTCGCCGTACTGCTTGAGGTTGTCGACGCGCACAAACCAGCCGTCCTCGGCGTCGGCCACCACCATGCGACCGTCGCCCGCCTGGACAGACGGGTGGCACAGCGTCATGTCGTCGGTGACGGGGTCGAGTTCGCAGGACTCGCTGAGCGTGATGTAGTACGGCTCGCCGGTGACCACGTTGGTGCCCAGCAGGATGCGACCGTCGTCTTGGCGGCGCAGGTCTTGGCACATCTCGGACTTGCCACCACCGGAGGCTCCCTCGTGCATCACGATGGTCTGGTTGTCGTAGGGCGTGGTCACGCGTACGGACGACGCGTGGGCAGTGATCCAGCCCTCTTGCTCGCCGACATCGAGCAACACGGAGAACACGCCCTTCTTGGCGCTTGGCCCCGGGTAGAGGTTGTAGGCGAAGATCTCGTGCAGGGTTTCGCTGCGGTCGTGGACGACCACCTGCTTACCCTCGAAGTGGGTGTGGCGGAACGGGGGAGCGACGTACAGGATCGAGCGCGGCGAATACGGGCCGATCTCGTCGAAGGTGGTCCAACCCTGCAGGTCCATGAGCGTGAGTGCGAAGAACGCCGAGTTGATCGGCATGACCGCAAGCGACGGTGATCCGAACCTGAGTGCGCCAGCCTTGAACGGCACCACGACGAGCTCTTGGGTGCCCAGCCACGCCAGTGTCGCTTGCTTGACTCGGTCGAAGCCCTCGCCGAAGGCGTCGACATAGCGGGTCTTGTCGGTGGGGCGATCGTCCGCGATGTGCATGCACTTCGGGTCTCGCCTGCGCATGTAGTCCTCGGGGTAGTTCACGGCGATGCCGTTGCGGCAGCGGGTGACCGTGGCCTCGGTGACGGTCTCACCGTTTGCTTCGTAGCCAACCGCGAAGACTGGTCCGCCTGCGGGGCCGAGCGCGAGGGCGTAGAGTTCCGCGCGTGTGGCGGGAACCACGACGCGGGGGCTCGCTTCGAGCGCCGCACGCAATGCGGCCGCCAGTTCGACGGTCGGAGGAACGGCGTGGTCGATAACGGTGCTCACAGAGTCTCCTTTGGGGCGCGGACACAACTCGACGATCGTACCCGTTCTTTACCGGAATTTTGCCGTTCCGCGAGATCCGTAAGGCGGGACCTTTGTCTCCCGGTGAGCGAAAAAGCGATAGTCGGGACGCTCAAGGTCATTGACCCGTTCACAAGGCAGGCGTGCCATGCCCGACGAGCGGAGCGACACACGTCAGCGCCAGTTCAAGCACGTCAAGGAATCCGAACTCGACCGGGGCGAATCGGAGGATCGAGCGGCTCACATCGCCGCCGCCACCGTCAACAAGACTCGGGTAGACAAGGGCGAGACCCAGGGTGAGGCCCGGGGCGGCCGAGGGCCGCTACTCGCCTGTCGGCTTGGACTCTGCGTGACCGCCAAAGCCCTTACGCATCGCAGACAGGACCTTTTCGGCGTAGGCATCCAGATCGCGTGAGGCGAACCGCGAGTACAGGGCTGTCGTGAGCACTGGCGTGGGCACGCCCTCGTCGATCGCCGCAATGGAGGTCCAGCGTCCCTCACCCGAGTCCGCCACGTTGCCGGAAAATTCCGTGAGTTCGGGGGAATGGTGCAACGCGTCGGCGGTGAGGTCGAGGAGCCAAGAGCCGATGACAGACCCGCGCCGCCACACCTCTGCCACTTCGTCGACGTTGAAGTCGTATTGATAGTATTCCGGGTTCGACAGCGGGGCAGTCTGCGCCTCGAAGGCGGCAGTGCCGGGTATCCCGGCGTTGGCGGCCTTGAGGAGGTTGAAGCCCTCCGCGTAGGCGGCCATCAGCCCATACTCGATGCCATTGTGGACCATCTTGACGAAGTGGCCGGCACCCACGGGGCCACAGTGAAGCCACCCTTCTTCGCCGGGCAGTGGGTCACCAGACTTTCCTGTCGTCCGTTCGACGGCGTCGATGCCGGGCGCGATCGTGCGAAACAGGGGCGTGAGCCGCTTCACGGTGCCGCCATCGCCGCCGACCATGAGGCTGAAGCCCCGCTCGGCGCCCCACACGCCGCCGGACGTGCCGACGTCAATGAGGGTGAGTTCGCGTTCGGCCAACTCCTTCGAGTGGCGCAGGTCGTCCCTGTAGTACGTGTTGCCGCCGTCGATGATCGCATCGCCCGGCTCCAGCACGTCCGCCAACGACGCGATGACCGTGTCCGTCACCGCCCCGGCTGGCACCATGACCCACACGGTGCGTGGACGTTCCAGCGCGGTCGCGAAGTCGGCAACCTGATGGACGGGGATGGCTCCCTCAAGGGCGAGCCCATCCACCGCGTCGGCGCTGACGTCGTTGACGGCCACGTCGTGACCGTCCGCCATGAGCCGACGGGTCAATCCAGCGCCCATGCGCCCGAGTCCGACCATGCCGATACGCATGGGGTGGTCTGTGGTCATCGGTGGTTCTCCTTGGGCTAGGCGGGGTGCGGCGATGCCGCGTCCGGGTTGAGTGGGTGCCACCCGCCGTACGGGGAGGCGAGTCGATCCGCCTCCGCCGGGCCCCAGGACCCGATGTCGTAGGGTAGCGCCGCGTCATGGTCCTGCAAGACGTCGTCGACCACTGACCACGCGGCCTCGACGGAGCCGCGTGCCGTAAACAGCGCCCGGTCGCCCGTCATGGCGCCAGCAAGGAGGCGCTCGTAGGGAGCACGTTTCTTGTTGGCCTCCGTGTGGGTGTGGATGAGGAGTTCCCGTTGGGTTCCGGTGAACTCCTGACCGGGCGTTTTGACGCGCGCGGCAAGGGCGATCTCCGACACGGGGGACAAGCGAAAACGCAGGTAGTTGGACTCGGCGTCGGCGTCGTGAAACAGCACCTGTGGGGGGCGCTTGAAATACACCCTCACCTCGCCCGCCGTGGCAGCGAGGTGCTTGCCGGTGCGCAACAGCCACGGCACTCCAGCCCACCGCCACGAGTCGATAAACAGCCGCACGGCAGCGAAGGTCTCCACGTCCGAGTCCGCGGCCACCTGCGGTTCGTCTCGGTAGCCGACGAATTGGCCGCGCACGAGATCCTCTCGAGACAACGGCCTCATGGACCGGAACACGGCCTCCTTGGCGTGCTGCACGGCGCCGTAGCCCTGAAAGGTGGGCGGCTCCATCGCAAGCAAGGCCACGATCTGGAAGATGTGGTTTTCGATGACATCGCGTAGTGCGCCAGCCGACTCGTAGAACGCGCCGCGCCCCTCCACGCCGAAGTCTTCGGCCAGGGTGATCTCCACGTGATCCACGTGATGGCGATTCCACACGGGTTCCAGGAACGAATTGGCGAACCTGAAGTACAGCAGGTTCATGATCTCGTCTTTGCCCAGGTAGTGGTCGATTCGGAAGATCGCGTCCTCGGAGAAGGCTCGCTCCAAGATCCCGCCGAGTTCAAGCGCCGATTCCAGGTCCCGGCCAAACGGTTTCTCCACGATGACCCGGGCGTTCTCGTGCAGTCCCACTCGACGCAGACCGTCGACCACGGTGCCGAACAGCGAGGGCGGGATGGCGAGGTAGTGTGCGGGTCGCGTGGCGTCGCCCAATGCCTCTCGCAACGACTCGAAGGTCTTGTCGTCCTGGTAGTCGCCATCGACGTACGCGAGAAGTGCCAGCAGCGACTGCAGGTGTTCGTCGTCCTCGCCGCCATTGTCGAGGACCGCGTCGCGCGCCCAACCCTTCAGGTCGTCGAGGCTCCAGCCCGAGTGAGCAACCGCGACCACCGGAACGTCGAGTTCCCCTGCGGCCACCATGGCGTGCAAGGCGGGGAAGATCTGCTTGCGCGCCAGATCGCCGCTCGCACCAAAGAAGACAAAGGCGTTGGACTCCTCGCCGGTCATGAGACGACCTCGCTGGGGGCGAGGATCGGACCGGCGGATATTCGGCGGCGACGCATGAGGCTCCTTAGGTTCGTGGGCGGGGATGGATTCGCGGGCCAGGGACGGCACGACCAAAGTGACCGCCCGTCCTGCTTGCGACTCTATGCCGAGAATCCTGTCAGAGACAACGCGTTCGCTCGTGGCGAGAGCCGTACGTCCGCGGCCGTCAACGCGCCGCCGACGCGTCGATCCGGGAAGCAAGCGGACCCGGCTGTGCGTTGACGAGGTGTCGCCCTGCGTCGATCACGACGCGGAGATTCCGATTGCGAAGGAGCACCACATGACCGCCGATGCACGCACCTCCCCAGCTCTTGCCTCACTGAGTGCCGCCGGAGTCTCGGTCTGGCTCGACGAACTCAGCCGCGACCGCATCAGGGAGGGCGACCTCGCGCGGGACATAGACGAGCGCGCGGTGGTGGGCGTGACGACCAACCCGTCGATCTTCGCCGCCGCGGTGTCGGGATCCAGCCTCTACGACCCACAGATCGCGGACCTCGCCTCGCGAGGAGTCGATGTGGGGGAGGCGGTGCGTACCATCACCGCCACCGACGTTCGGGAGGCCTGTGACGTGCTGCGCCCTGTCTACGACCGCACGGACGGCGTCGACGGTCGCGTGTCCATCGAAGTGGATCCCCGCCTTGCGCACGACACCACCGCCACGATTGCCGAGGCACGCTACCTGTGGTGGCTCGTCGACCGGCCCAATGTCATGATCAAGATTCCGGCCACGCGCGCGGGCCTACCCGCCATCACCGCCGCGCTTTCGGAGGGCATCAGCGTCAACGTGACCCTCATCTTTTCCCTCGACCGGTACCGGGAGGTTATCGAGGCATTCCTGTCCGGCGTGGAGCAGGCCGACGCCGCTGGGCACGACGTCGCGAAGATCGTGTCGGTCGCGTCGTTCTTTGTGAGCCGCGTGGATTCGAAGGTGGATGGTCTGCTCGATGACAAAGAGCCTGGCCATCCTGCGCGCGGAACGGCCGCCATCGCGAACGCGCGACTGGCGATGGAACTGCACGAGCAGACGCTCGCCTCAGACCGTTTCGGGACGCTTGCGGCCAAGGGTGTTCACCCGCAGCGGCCATTGTGGGCGTCGACGTCCGTCAAGGACGATGCTTACCCCGACACGATGTACGTCGACGAACTGGTGACGGGCGGTGTGGTCAACACCATGCCGATGTCCACGCTGGAGGCCGTGGCCGACCACGGGCGAACACCGGTGGACGCTTCGAGTTGGGATGCAGTGGCGGGAACCTACGACGCGGCCCGATCGGCGCTTGAGGCGATCGAGCAGGCGGGGATCTCCATGGCCGACGTGACGGCTGAACTGGAGGCCGAGGGCGTCGACAAGTTTGTGGCGTCCTGGGAGGAACTGCTCGATCACGTGAGCCAGGCGATGTCCGGCCAGTAGTCGGCTCGCGGGTCACCCCAGATTCGAGGATCCGCGAAGGCCGGGCGTAGGCACGCGGGCCCTCACACGAACATGGCGTCCAGACTGCGACGGTTGCGTTCGGCCACACGATCCCACAGGGCCACGGCTTCGCGGTCGATGGCGAGCCGGGCGGGGTCCTCCATGAACCTTCCGGTCGACTGGTATGTCGGGTCCTCGAACCGGTGGTGCGGCACCTAGTCCGTCATCAAGGAGCGGATCGTGGTGTTGGCGAAGAACGCCTCGCCGATCGCGCGCTCGGGCCCGAACAAACCGACGAACGCGTAGGGGAAGTCGCGATGGTCCGTGAGCGTCCACAGCCTGGAACTGTCGCCGACATCAAGATTTTCTGGCCGCTGACAAGACGGTCCACGATGGTCCACGGGTGCACCCACGAGTCGTTCGCCAGCCGCACGTCCGCATCACAGTACGTGAGCGAGGGCCGCACCACGGTGAACGGGAAGCCGTGTTCGTCAGAGGCGATCCGCGGTCGCCTCTGTGCCTCGGCATTGTCCCGGCCGTACTGCCACAGTGGGTTGCACAGCGGCGTCAAACTCTTGCGCGCGATGTAGTGCTCGGGAGGCGTGGCCTATGCCGAGGCGGAGGTGTCGCGTTCTGCTCCTGCGCCGCTAAACAGCCTCGACCTCGCGCAGGGCGTTGCGGTAGATCGATCCGAGGCGGTCGAACATGGCGTTCGCGTCGTCGTCGACGGTGCGCCAGTCGGGGTGACTTTCGAAAGTGGCGATGGCCTGGGCCACGCCCTGGGAAAACGGCACCCTGGCATGCCAGAGGGGGACCAACTGCTTTAGGAGCGAAGTGTCGAAGACCGCGCAATGCATCTTGTCGCCCCGTATCGACCCCTCTTGGCTGGGCGTCGCCGCCACCAGCGCATCGGACGGGACGTAGAGCGCCTGTGCGGCAAACTGTTCCGCGGTCAGCCCGGCGGCACGGGCGATTGTCGCGTACAGGCCGGTCCACGTGAGCGCCTCGTCCGACGTGATGTGGACGGCACGACCCGCCGCGTGTGGCGTCGCGAGCAGGCCTCTGATGCCTTCGGCGACATCGGAGGCGTGCGTCACGGTCCACAGCGCCGTGCCGTCGCCGGGAATGACGATGTCGGCGCCGCGTCGCATGCGGTCCACAATGGTCCAGGGGTGGCGGGAATTACCGGTGTAGGCCGGGATCTTCGAGTCTCCGTACGTATGCGCGGGGCGCACGATCGTGTACTCGAGCCCGGCGGTGGGCGCCAGGGTGGTGAGTGTCTGTTCGCACGCGATCTTCTGCTGGGCGTAGTCCCAGAACCGGTTGCTGAGGGGGGTGTCCTCGGTGAGCGGGTGGAAGCGGTCGAAGGTCGCGTATGCGGCGGCCGTGGCGATCAGCACATAGCGATCGGTCAGCGGTGAAAACGTCTCGATGTCGTCGCGCACCTGATCGGGGGTAAAGGCCACGAACTGGACGACGGCGTCCCATCGTTCGCCGCGCAACCGTGCGCCCCGCAATGCCGAGCGGAGCGCTCCCGCGTCGGTCGCGTCGACGTGGATGGTCTTGGCGTCTCCCGGGGCGGCAGGTCGGCCCGGCCTGCCCCGGGTGATGAGGGTGAGGTCGTCTCCTCTCGCGGCGCACGTGTCCGCGAAGGCTGCTGAGATGAGTCCGGTACCGCCAACAACGAGGATGCGCATAGGGGAATCGTACGGGGGTCCGTCGGCGCGCGTCGTCCCTAGTAGACGGAACGCGCCAGCAGTGCGACCCGGATCGCGCCGCGTTTGGTTTCCTGTTCGGCCAGTCGCCGGAAACCGAGGCGCTCGTGGAACGCCATGGACGCCGGGTTGGGCGGGCGCACGTTGACCTCCGCGGTGACCTCGTTGGCTCCGCATTGACGGGCCTGTTCGAACACGGACTCGTACAGTGCGCGGCCGATGCCGGTGCCCTTGGCGGACGATCCGACGACGATGCGGTCGATGTATTGGTGACGCACGCCGCGCGACTCGAACCACCGGTAGTTTTCCGACTCGTAGTCCTTACCCATGCCCAGGCTCAGCAGGAATGCGGTGATGTGGTGGTCACGGTTCGTGGCGACCAGACGGATGTCGCACAGGTCGAACAGGAGTGTGGTGTCTTCGTCGGTCAGGAAGGTTACCGCGGGGTGAGCGGTGTTGTTCAAAGCGGTGACGGCGGGAACGTCGCTGGCCCTCATGACACGCATGCGAAGATTCTGCATAGGACCATTGTGCCCGGACCTTGTTTCCTTTGGGGGTCCCCAAGGTCACGGTTGACGACGCGTCGCGTCGCGGCGTCGATCGATTGCCATTCATCGTAGTGTATAGTTATTCACATGGTTCTTTCCGTGGCAGTCGCAGGCGCGTCCGGCTACGTCGGGGGCGAGGTGTTGCGGGTCTTCAGCGCCCACCCGGATGTCGAATTTGGCGCATTGACGGCTCACTCCTCCGCAGGGGACGCGGTCCGCACCCACCACCCTCACTTGGTGCCGCTCGGCGACCGTGTCATCACGCCCACCACGGTGGAGGCCCTCATGGGCCACGACGTCGTCGTGCTCGCCCTTCCGCACGGAGCGTCGGGGAAGATCGCGGCCCAGATGCCAGCCGACACTCTCGTGCTGGACTGCGGGGCCGACTACCGGCTCGCATCGGCCGATGCGTGGGCGGAGTACTACGGCGGCCAGCACGCCGGCACCTGGCCGTACGGTTTGCCGGAACTCATCACGCCCACCGGTCGTCAACGCGACGCGCTTATCGGTAGCCGCAGGGTTGCCGTGCCCGGATGCAACGTCACCGCCGTGACACTGGCCATGCAACCGGGCGTGGCTGCGGGGGTGGTGGACCCCAGCGACATTGTGGCGACCCTGGCCGTGGGCTACTCGGGCGCTGGCAGGACGTTGGCGACCAATCTGCTCGCCTCCGAAGGGCTCGGGGCCGCCGCGCCCTACGCCGTGGGCGGTACGCACCGTCACATTCCCGAAATCGTCCAGAATCTGCGCAGCGCCGGCGCCGATGAGGTGCGGCTCAGCTTCACACCCATTTTGGTTCCGATGTCGCGCGGGATACTTGCGACTGTCACGGCGCCTGTCGCATCGGGAGTGAGCGCGCAGGCGGTGCGTGCGGCCTGGGTCGCCGCCTACGCGGACGAACCGTTCATGCACGTGCTGCCTGAAGGCCAGTGGCCCTCGACCGCCGGAGCCGTCGGCGCCAACACTGCACTGCTCCAGGTCACCGTCGACGCAAGGGCGGGCCGGGTACAGGCGGTGTGCGCGATCGACAACCTGGTCAAGGGCACCGCTGGTGCCGCGCTGCAGTCGATGAACATAGCACTCGGCATGCCGGAAGCCACCGGCCTCAGCCAGATAGGAGTGGCCCCGTGAGCGTCACGCACCCGAAGGGGTTCCTCGCGTCCGCAGTGGCGGGTGGGCTCAAGTCCACAGGAAAGTCAGATGTGGCGCTCGTGGTCAACGAAGGCCCGTCCTTCGCGGCGGCCGGTGTCTTCACCTCGAACCGCGTCTTCGCGGCGCCCGTCGCCTGGTGCCGCCAGGTGCTCGCGGACGGGCGGATCGACGCCGTGGTCCTCAATTCCGGGGGAGCCAATGCCGCCACGGGACCGGAGGGATTCGCCGACACCCACACCACGGCGGAACATGTCGCGGCGGCACTTCAGGCCGCGGGCCGAGACGTCTCGGCAGGGGATGTCGCCGTGTGTTCCACCGGCCTGATCGGGGTGCGTCTGCCCATGGACAAGCTGCTCGGTGGTGTGGACGCGGCCGTCGACGAGTTGGCCGACGATGGCGGGGATGCTGCCTCACATGCCATCCTGACCACCGACTCGGTGCCCAAGACCGTGGTGGTCGAGCGCGACGGGTGGTCGATCGGGGCGATGGCCAAGGGGGCCGGGATGCTTGCACCAGGAATGGCGACGATGCTGTGCGTCGTCACGACGGACGCTCACACCGACCCCACACAGGCTCAGGTCGCCCTCAGGCAAGCCGTACGCACCACGCTCAACCGCCTCGACGCCGACGGGTGCATGTCGACCAACGACACCGTGCTGCTGATGGCATCGGGGGCGTCGGGCGTGAGCCCGGAACCGGACGCCTTCCAGGAGGCCCTGACCGCCGTATGCCACGACCTTGCGCACCAACTACTGACGGATGCCGAGGGCGCGGAGCACGACATCGCAATCACGGTGATCGGCGCCACCACGGAGGATGCGGCCGAGGCCGTTGGCCGTGCCGTGGCCCGCTCGAACCTGTTCAAGGCCGCCGTGTTCGGACGCGACCCGAACTGGGGTCGCATCATCGCAGCCGCGGGCACGGTGCCCGAGCACGTCGCCCCCTTCGACGCGAACCTCCTGGACGTCCACATCAACGGCGTGCACGTGTGCAAGGCGGCGGGAGTGGGCGAGCCACGGGAACTGGTCGACCTGAGCGCGCGCGCCGTCGACGTGGTGATCGACCTGCATGCGGGTGACGCCACTGCCACGGTGTGGACCAACGACCTCACTCACGACTACGTCCACGAGAACAGTGCATACAGTTCATGAGCGACTTGATAGACACCCCCGACCTCAACCCGCAGCAAAAGGTCAGCGTCCTGATCGACGCGATGCCCTGGATCGAGGAATTTGCCGGCGCCGTCGTCGTCATCAAGTACGGCGGCAACGCCATGGTGGACGACGTCCTGAAGCGCGCGTTCGCGCAAGACATCGTGCACCTGCGACTGTTGGGCCTCAAGCCCGTCGTGGTGCACGGGGGCGGCCCGCAGATCACCGACATGCTGGGCAGGCTCGGCATCGAGTCCGAGTTCAAGGG
>JASBTB010000134.1 GCA_030148645.1 Demequina sp.
GCCCTCGGAAAAATCGGACTCCCGCTCGCCGTGCAGTTCGCGAACAAGGGCCACGACGTGGTTGGCGTTGACGTCAACCAGACCGTGGTTGACCTGGTCAATGCCGGCAAGGAGCCGTTCCCCGGCGAAGCGCACCTCCAGGAGCACCTGAGCGAGCTCGTGCCCGCGGGGCGCCTGCGTGCGACCACCGATTACGCCGATGCCGTTCCCGGTGCCGACGCCGTGGTGCTGGTTGTTCCGCTCTTTGTGGACAGCGAAGCCAAGCCAGACTTCGGGTGGATGGACGCCGCGACCACGTCGCTCGGCGAGCACCTCACCCCCGGCACGCTCGTCTCCTTCGAGACGACGCTCCCGGTAGGCACCACCCGCGAACGCTGGAAGCCTTTGCTTGAGCAGGTATCCGGCCTCACCGAGGGCAAGGACTTTCACTTGGTGTTCTCGCCCGAGCGCGTGCTCACCGGACGCGTGTTCGCCGACCTGCGCAAGTACCCCAAGCTCGTGGGTGGCCTGTCAGCCGAGGGTGCCGCGCGCGCGACGGCCTTCTACGAGGCAGTTCTCGACTTTGACGACCGCCCAGACCTCACCCGCGCCAACGGTGTGTGGGACCTCGGCTCCGCAGAAGCGGCCGAGCTCGCGAAACTCGCGGAGACCACCTACCGCGACGTCAACATCGGCCTTGCCAACCAGTTCGCCCGGTTCGCCGCAACCCACGGCATCGACGTGTACCAAGTGATCGACGCATCGAACTCCCAGCCGTACAGCCACATCCACCAGCCCGGCATCGCGGTGGGAGGTCACTGCATTCCCGTCTACCCGCGCCTCTACCTGTGGAACGACCCCGAGGCGACCGTGGTCGCCGCCGCCCGGGCCGCCAACGCCGGCATGCCCGACTACACCATCGGCCTACTCGAGGGCGCCTATGGCGACCTCACCGGCGCCCGCGTCGTGGTGCTCGGTGCCTCCTACCGCGGCGGCGTGAAGGAGACTGCCTTCTCCGGCGTATTCGCCGCGGTCGATGCCCTCAAGGCGCGCGGTGCGGTGCCGATGGTTCACGACCCGATGTACTCCGACGATGAGATCGAACGGCTCGGCTTCGCGCCCTTCCACCTGGGCGAAGCGGCCGACGCTGCAGTGGTCCAGGCGGATCACGCCGAGTACCGCGACCTGGCTCCGGCCGACCTGCCAGGGGTGAAAGCCATCATCGACGGTCGCAGGGTGTCGAGCGCGGACCGCTGGCCGGGCATCGCCTATCGCGTGATCGGCAAAGCGGTGGCGGCAGCGTCGTAGTCTGTCTGACGACGCAACCGAACATCTAGGTGATCAGGTCTCGGTAGTGCGCGGATAGATGCCGGGCGCTCTCGCGCAGGCTCCGTTGGGTGACTACGAAATCTCGCGCACGGGCACTCATCGCCCGCCATTCAGCATGCGGGAGTTCTAAGACCGACCGCATGGCATCCGACAACGCGGGGATATCTCCTTCGGACACCACCAGACCAGTACTGCCATCGTCGACCATCTCCGCAGCGCCGCCCGAGTTGTAGACGATCGCAGGCACTCCGCTTGCCTGCGCCTCAAGCGAGACCAAACCGGCGGCCTCCCGCCATTGCCCGTATCGCTGAGTCGGGAGGACGAAGACCGTCGCCTGACCCAGCGCGGCTCGCACGCCCTCACTGTTCTGGGGCCCACGCACATCGATGTGGGGGTGGAGTTCGGCGGCCCGATCGACCTCTCCACGCAGTGGGCCGTCACCGACGATGACAAGTTTGTGCTCAGTGGTCTTGCGCAAACTGGCCGATGCCGTGATCAGGTCACGCACACCCTTCGCCTGCGAGAGCGCACCCACGAACACAACGGTGGGGACACCCTGATCTGGCCGAGGGGCGGGGCTAAAGAGATCGGTGTCAATGCCCTGGTAGTGCACCTCAATGCGGCGATGGTCCGCTCCTGCGCGGACTGCGGCATCTGCGAGGTACTCGCTGACAGCCAGCATGCGCTGCGCCGCGCCGAACGCACGACGCACCGTGTTTTGATGCCAGCGCAGAAGCGGCCTGCGGATGGCCTTCGCCTCGCCGAGCGGCGTCAAAGGCACGAATACGTCGGAGCCGTGGAGCGTCAGCAACAACGGCACGCCGGCGGACTGAGCGGCGGCCACAGCCGGCTGCGACCAGGTCGCGAAGTGCTGGTGAACTAGCGCGGGCGTCCAGGCGGTGATCTGCCGTGCGGTTCGGCGGAACAGCAGCGGCAGGGCACGTTCACGTCGCGCCCAGGCCTGCCGATCGTTCGCCAGCCACGTTGCCGCAGAAGCGTCGTTGATCACGATGCGCTGTGCGATCGCCGCATCACCGATCTCTGCCACCATCGTGAACAACTCGAAGTCGAACTCTTCGGCAAGTTCGAGGGCGTGTTGAACCGCGAAGTATGTCGGCGGGATGCGCAGGGTTCCCTTGGTGACGGCGATCCTTGACACGCATCCTCCTTCAGCCGTCGGGCGCTCTCGTCTAGTGTGCCCGCTCACCGGAGATCCGCGCGGACCGACTCTCCCTATCTGCCGTCGGGTGAGACCGCATCGCGCGGCCCAGCGGCAAAGACCTCTGGCGCCTTCGCGACGCGCGCAAGCTCAGGCCCCAGCACCGCAAGAAGTCCTATGAAGGACAGCGAACCGATCAGCCACACCCCTGTGGGTCCGATGAAGGCTCCGTGCCACCACCACTCAGCACCCGCTCCCAGGTCGAAGCCCTGAGTGTCGGCTCCCGTGACATAGCGACGGATGTTGACCTGGAGCGCCACCAGGTTCGCGAGCGCGAGCGCGCCAAGGATCGCGAAAGTCTGCACACGCGTGAAGCGCACTGTCGGCCGGCCAGGTGCCGCCGTGACGAGCACGAGCGCGAACAGGACGATGAGCGGCAAGAGGTACCGCGGCTGGAACTGGTCGCCCACCACGTCGCCCCCAGCAGTGAGCAGGTACACGGGGAGCCCAATCAGCACGGCAAGCACGCCCGTGATCGCCACCGCCTTGCGCTTAGTCAGCAGACCCAGCCCTGCGAACGCGACCACAATGAACGCCGCGGCGGCCGCCCACGGCACGATCGCGGGCAAC
>JASBTB010000135.1 GCA_030148645.1 Demequina sp.
CCAGTTTCTTGGCTTGCACAGGGTCCGCACCATACGTGAGGTCGCCCACCAGCGGATGCCGCATCGCCGCCAGGTGCACCCGGATCTGGTGCGTGCGCCCCGTCTCCAGGCGCACCTCGACGAGCGACGCGGAGGGGAACATCTCGAGAACGTCGTAGTGCGTGATCGAAGGTCGCCCACCCTCGACCACGGCGAACTTGTAGTCGGAACTGGGGTGACGGCCAATCGGCGCGTCGATCGTGCCGCGGGTGGGCTCCAGGTGCCCCTGCGCAACAGCATGGTAGACCTTCTGTACCGTGCGTTCCTTGAACGCCCGCTTGAGAACGGAGTAGGCGGTCCCAGTCTTGGCGACCACCATCAGCCCGGACGTTCCGACGTCGAGCCGATGCACGATGCCTTGACGCTCGGCCGCCCCTTGCGCGGCAAGGGTGACCCCAGCCTCGGCGAGAGCGCCGGTGACCGTCGGCCCCTGCCACCCAGGAGAGGGATGGGCTGCCACGCCCACGGGCTTGTCGATCACGACAATGTCGGCATCCTCATAGATCCTCGCCACACCACCGGGGATGGGGGGCTCTGGCCGCATAGTCCTGGGTTGCGGAAGATCCACCGCGAGGATGCCTTCGCGCACGGTGTCGGACCTGACGACGGTCGCGCCGTCGACGGCCACACCCCCGCCGTCGATCAGTTCGGCGGCCTTGGTGCGGCTCATGCCGAGCATCCGGGCCACCGCCACGTCGACGCGCTCGCCTACCAGCGCGTCGGGCACCGGCAGAAAGCGGGTGTCGCTCACGGTGCCGCGTCGTGAGCGGTGGGCTGCAAAAGAGGTCGACCGAACAGGCTCACGAGCATGAAGACGGCCGCAGCGCCGACAATCGCAATGTCGGCGACATTGCCCACGAACAGGTTGCCGTAGTTGATCATGTCGACCACGCGACCCTGCCCGAAGCCAGGCTCACGTACCAGTCGGTCGATCAGATTGCCCGCCGCGCCGCCCAAAGCGATACCGAACAACGCAAGCGCCAACGGGGTCCGGGCACGTCGCGCGTAGTACAGGATCCCGGCGGCAACGGCGGCGGCGACGATGGTCAGAACCCAGGTATAGCCCTCGCCTAGCGAGAATGCGGCGCCCGAGTTGAACACCAACTGCACGGACAGGACGTCGCCCAGCACGGGGCGCCGAACACCCGGCATGAGCGCGGACAGCGCCCACTGCTTGGTGAACTGATCAATCGCAACCACCAGGACAGCAACCAACCATACGGCCAGCCGCACCCTCAACGGCGCTCCTCGCGCTGTTTGCAGGTCACACAGTACGTGGCTCGCGGGAAGGCCTGGAGACGCGCCTTGCCGATCCCCTCGCCGCACGACAGGCACGAACCGAAGGTGTGGTTCTGGATACGGCGCAGCGCGTCAACCGACTCCACAAGCATTTCGCGGGTGTTGTTGACAATCGACATCTCCTGCTCGCGCTCCAGCGCAGTGGACCCGGCGTCAGCCTGATCATCGCCGGAGCCGTCGGACGTGTGCAGGAGGTCGTCGAGGTCGAGTTCGTTGGCGCGATACTCTTCGACGAGCCTGTCCACGTCGGCGTTGAGGGTCGCCACGATATCGCGCAGTTCGCCGACCTTCCACGGTTCGTCGCCCGCGCGCACGGCCAGCGCCTTCGCGTCGGCAGCCTTGATGTCTGCGGGGTCCACCTTCACGATGGGTACTTCGGTGCTTGTCATGAGGTCCTCACTTGGGTAACGCAGTGAGAGTAGTCTCACTGGGCGGGGAAGGCAAAGCGCCGCGCCGGACCTCAAGGTCCGACACGGCGCCGCAGCGTGGTGGTACTAGAAGTTCCAGCGTGGCGCGTCGGCCGTATCGTCGCCGGACTCATCGTTCGCGTCTTGTGCCGGAGGGAACGCCGGGTCGCCCGGTGGCGGGAACTGGGTGGGCTCTGGCGGTGCGGGCTCGACCGTGCCGAACGGGTTCGGATCACCCTGCGGGTCACCGAACGGGGGCGCCGCCTCGGGCAGCGCGGCGAGCGGCGACTGGGGAGCCGTCGCACTGGTCTCGGACACACCGAACCCCGCGCCGAAGGCACGTGCAGCATCGTGGTCACTTCGCGCGTCCGGCCCAGGTGCGTCCGTGGTCGGGGACTGCGCCTCAGGGAGGGACGACCCCACCGGGCCTGCACTGGCCTGGGACGCGTTGTGTTCCAGGTCGCCCAGGAGGTTTTCCAGGTAATTGCGCAGGTGACCCCGGTAGTCACGCTCGAAACGGCGCAGGTCGTCGATGCGACGCTCGAGATCGGCGCGTTCCGTGTCGAGGTCCTGCATGCGCGCACGCGCATCCTTCTCCGCCTGCTCGACGATCGTCTCGGCCTTGAACTTGCCCTCGTCGATGAGGCGATCGCGAGCCTCCTCGCCCGCCTGGACGTACTCGTCGTGCAGTTTCTGGGCCATTGCCAGCATGGTGGTGGCCGAAGGCGGGTTGGGGTCGGTTGCGGCCTGCAAGAGGGTCTCGGAACGCGACTGGGTGACGGCAGCGGGTGGCGCCGTGGCGTTCTGCCCGGTCGCGGGGGCGACCGCGCCGCCACCGGACGCCTGCGCGAGGCGCTGCTGAAGTTCGTCGCGCTCGGCGGTCAAGGCGGCGATGGTGTTCGCCACCTCGTCGAGGAAGTCGTCTACCTCATCCTGGTCGAAGCCCTCGCGATACTTCGTCTTCGAGAAGGCCTTGTTCAGGACGTCTTCGGCTGTCAGCAGGGCCATGTGTCGTCCATCCTCATGTCGGGGCGGCACTCGACGTCCGCCAGTCGGTCACTAATGGTGCACTCCCCCTACGTATCGGAACGCACTTGAGTTCCCCACGAACTACCCACCAAGGCCCTGACGCCACTGGGTGAGAACTCCCCGCAGGATGATCACCGCGAAGAACACCACCAAGAATGCTACGTCAATGCGGATCATTCCAAGGGTCAGCGGAGGCAACACGCGCCGCACAGGCTTGATCAGTGGATCCGTGACGACGTACACCGATTCCACCAACAGCGCGGAGAAGCCGTGCGGCTGCCAGTCCCTCGCGAAGGCAAAGACCCACGACAATGCGATGCGCGCAAGCAGCATGAACGTCAGGATGACAAGCGCGAACAGCGCGAGGTTGATGGCAAAGATCACGTGTCAAGGGTACCCGAGCGCCGGGGCCACGCCTGGCCGCGCCCGAGGTCAACTCCCGAAGAATCCGGCCTCGGAAGCGGGCTGCTCGGTGTCCACGGCGATTTCGACGTGTGCGGGAGACAGCAAGAACACGGCCGTCGTGACCCGCTCGATGTGTCCATGCAGGCCGAACGACAGGCCAGCGGAGAAGTCCACCAGACGCTTCGCCTCGGCATCGGTCATGTCCGTCAAGTTCATGATGACGGGAACCCCTTGGCGAAACGCATCCCCGATGAGGCGTGCGTCGGCGTACGTCCGCGGCTTGATGGTCTGGATGCGCCGCAGGTCGCCGGGTTCGACCGGTCGGGGACGCTGGTGGCGCTGGGTCGTCGCGCGCGGGTGCGATTCGTGTTGCTCTCGCACCTGGGAAACGTCGTGCAGGTTCGTCACAGGGGCGAGCTCCTCGTCGGCGTACTCGTAGTCGTAGTCGTCACGGTCCGCCACTTCGAAACCGAAGTACTGCATCGCCTTGCGCATAGCGCTCATGGTTTCGCTCCGCTCTTGCTTGCTGTGTCCTGCATCCCCCACGGTAGGTTGTTCCGGGGTCCCGGGGCCGCATCGACACGCCGGACCTCGAAGGCGCTCACGCAGGTGGCCCGTCGCACGACACCACACCGGCCTGCCTGCCGGTCAGGCGATCACGGCGGTAGGAAAACAGGCGGGGCTCCTCGAAGGTGCAGCGGCGGTGGCGGACGACGCGGTCGAATCCCAGGTGCGCGAGTCTTCCTGCGACCGCTTGGGGCAGGTCGAGCGCGGGGGTTGCCCAGCGGGTGGTCGAGCGCGCGAGTGGGTAGCGTGCGGTGACCTCGGCACGCACCTCGCTCGACACTTCGTAGCACCTGCCACAGATCGCTGGACCGATGCTGAAGGTCACGGATTCTTGGCGCACCCCACCATGACGTGCCTCCATGATCGCCGCCACCGCTGTGTCGACCACGCCGCGAAGCAGGCCCTCCCGACCGACGTGGACGGCGGCGACCGCGCCCGACTCGGCGTCGTGCACGAGCAGAGGCACACAGTCGGCCGCGAGCGTCGCGACAGACAATCCCCGCACCGTGGTGATCAGGACGTCCGCCACCGGGGGCTCGCGCCCCGCGAGGTAGCTCTCGTCCAGATACGCCACTGCGACGCCGTGTGCCGGTCGCATGAAGACGACGGGGCCGCGTACCGCGTCTGCCACGATGCCACGGTTGGTCCCGACTGCTGAGTCTTCGTCTCCGACGTGGTGAGCCAGGTTGAGGCTGGCGTACGGCCCCACACTGACGCCTCCGTGTCGATCCGTGAAGTAGGCCCGGACAGGCAGCCCGGCATCCACGGTTACTTCAGGAACTCCGGAACATCCAGGGCGTCGTCGTCTGACCACGACGGCTGCACGTGGATCGTGTCCGTGCGCGGTTCGGGCTCCCGCCGCCGGCGGGCGTCCGAGTCGGACAGAGACGTCGGCACCGCGTCCACCTCGACGGGCGCATCCACCGGTTCGAGTTCCTCAGCCGACGGTGTGGGTGTGGCGCCTTCGACGGTGCCCAGAGCGCCCTGGTGGCGGCGCACCGGCGGCGCGCCGCCGTCGAAGCCTGCCGCGATGACCGTGATGCGTAGTTCGTCTCCCAGTGCGTCGTCGATGACGGTGCCGAAAATGATGTTGGCCTCGGGGTGGGCGGCCTCGCGCACCAGTTTGGCGGCGGTCTCGACCTCCTTGATACCCAAGTTGGAGCCACCCGCGATGCTCAGGAGTACTCCGTGCGCACCCTCGATGGATGCCTCCAGCAGTGGGGATGCGATCGCACCTTCCGCTGCGGCGAGCGAACGGTTTTCGCCGCGGGCGCTCGAGACGCCCATGAGTGCGGTGCCCGCGCCCTTCATCACGGACTTCACGTCGTTGAAGTCCACGTTGATGAGGCCGGGGGTGGTGATGAGATCCGTGATGCCCTGGACGCCCCCCTGCAACACCTGGTCGGCAGCCGCGAAGGCTCCGAGCACGGAAAGGTTCGCATCCTGGATGTCCAGCAGCCGATCGTTGGGTATCACGATGAGGGTGTCCACCTCGTCGCGCAAGCGCTCAATGCCTGCCTCCGCCTGGTCGTAGCGACGCCGTCCTTCGAAACTGAACGGACGCGTCACGACACCGACGGTGAGCGCGCCGAGTGCCCTCGCAATGCGGGCGACGACGGGCGCGCCGCCGGTGCCGGTTCCGCCGCCCTCTCCGGCCGTCACGAAGACCATGTCGGCGTCCCTCAAAGCCTCGGCGATTTCCTCCTCGTGGTCCTCGGCCGCCTTCCGGCCCACTTCCGGGTCCGCACCGGCACCGAGCCCACGGGTCAATTCCCGGCCGATGTCGAGTTTGACATCCGCGTCGGACATCAGCAGCGCTTGCGCATCGGTATTGATGGCGATGAACTCGGCTCCTTTGAGGCCGACCTCGATCATGCGGTTGACGGCGTTGACGCCGCCGCCGCCGACGCCGACAACCTTGATCGCCGTGATGTAGTTCTGCGGTGCGGCCATGGCCTTCCCTTCAACGTTAAGGTTCAACTTGAGAGTTAAGGTTATGTCAAGTTGATCTGCAATGACGGTACGTGGCAGGCACCCTTGTGGGCCGAATTGACGCGCGTGTCGCGCCAGAAACCCCTACGTGGCGTCCCGTGTGATGGGCAACGTCGGCGCGGACACGTCGATCACGTCGGCGGTAGACGCAGCACCCGACGCCAGCATGGCCTCGAGCACCTGGGCCTTCAACGCGGAATCCTGCGAACTGCCCCACTCGACCCGCTGGCCGTCACGGAGGGTAAACGCCACCGTGTCCTGCGTGAGCGCCCCCATCGATTCCACACGCTCCAGCAGGTTCTGGGGAAGGTTGCGCACCACCTCGAGCACGGCGTCCAAGATTCGCTCGTTGTCGGCGCCCAGCGGAATGTCAAGCACCGGCAGATTCGCGGGCACCACGTCGACCTGCCCCACCTTCACCGCATCGGCGTCGAGCAACACGAACGTGTCGCCGCTGGCAATCGCGGCCACCGGAACACGGGGAGTGATCGTGACGCGCAGCCCCGCGGGCCACACCCGCTCCACCGATGCGTCCTGCACCCCGGTCAGGTCACGCAACTGGTCGGCAATGGACGGCACGTTGAGCAGCGCGAGGGACGAACCCTCGTATTGCGCAAGCACCGCACCAACGGCGGTTGCATCGACCTCGGGGCTCATCCCCGACAACTCCACTTTGACGGGGTCGAGCGAGAAGACCGGCGATCGCAGCACAAGCCACACGATCACGAGCGCCACGGCCGCCACCAACACGTATCGTCCCCACGTCACAGCCATGCGGCGGCGCTCGGTGCGCCGACGCTCCGCCAACCTTTCCCGCATCCGATGCGTGACCGTGTCGACCCTGTCCCGCTGAGCGACGGGCCGCCAGTTGGGGCCCTGCGCCGCACGAGTCCTCGCGGGCGCCGACGCCGGATTCGTGCGGGAAGCCGGGACGGTCGGCGGTCGTCGCTCAGCCATCGGCCCCTCCCAGAATGTCAAGGATCCAGCCAGCGGCCTGGGTGACCGTTCCGGAACCGACCGTCATGACCGTGTCCCCTGGACGGGCCCGAGCCGCTGCCCTGGCTGCGGCGTCTTCGAGGCTGTCCGCCAACTCCACCGTGGTCCCCTGGCCCGGTGTCAGCGCATCCGCAATGACCCGTGACGTGACACCCGGAATCGGATCCTCGCGATCCCCGTACACCGGGGCCAAGATGATGGCCGCATTGTCGATCGACATGGCCCGCCCAAAAGCCTCGCCCAGGGCCTGGGTACGGCTGAACAACGCGGGCTGAAACAGCACCACCAACCGCTCAGCCCCATCGGCGCGAGCCGCCGCCAGCACGGCAGCCACCTCCGTCGGGTGGTGCGCATAGTCGTCGATCACGCGCCTGCCACGCGCCTCGCCGCGCAGTTCGAAACGCCTGCCGGTACCCGAGAAGGACGCGAGCGCTCGCGCCGCACTCATGGGCTCGACGCCCACTTCCACGGCGGCACACCACGCGGCTGCGGCGTTGAGCCGCTGATGCACACCGGGCACCGGGACACGCAACGGTACGGTGCGTTGCGCCCACGTCACATTCTGATCGCTCACCACCACGTCCGCTGCACGCGCCCCCTCCGGGCGCGGCGCCACGCCGTAGCGCACCACCCGCACCCCGGCATCGGCAGCGGCGTCCGCCACCCGGGCCCCGCCCGGGTCGTCGACACACGCGATCAGCACCCGAGCCGCAGAGGCGAAGGCGACGAACGCCGCCTCGACCGCGGCAAACGATCCGAAGAAATCCAGGTGGTCTGGCTCGACGTTGACAACGATCGCGATCTCGGTGTCGTAGTTCAGGAACGATCCGTCGGACTCATCGGCCTCGAGCACGGCGATGTCTGCAGAACCTCCGTAGCCGCCCGCGACAGCGCCCTCAACCCCGAACACACGGGCCCCCACCGCATAACTGGCGTCGACCCCGCACGCGTGCAAGATGTGCGCGGCCATAGCCGACGTGGTGGTCTTGCCGTGGGACCCTGCCACTGCGATGAGGCGTCGCCCCTCGAGCGCCCACGCCAACGCTCGGGAGCGGTGCCACACGTCGATGCCCAACGCGCGGGCCCGCACGAGTTCCACGTTGGTGTCGCGCACGGCCGTGGAGATCACCACCACGTCGGCGCCGTCGACTGCAGCGGCTTCGTGACCGACCCTGACGTCGACGCCCGCGTCCTCAAGTGCCGAAAAGTATGCGCTGCGACGCTTGTCGCTGCCCGTGACGGCCACGCCCTTGGCCGCTACCAGGCGCGCCACGGCCGACATGCCGGAGCCGCCCACGCCGATGAAGTGGAATCTCATCGGCTAGCAACCCGTTCGATGATCTGGGCGAGGCGTTCGGCCCCGTCGACGATGCCGATCGACGCGGCGGCATCCCGCGCCACCTTTCTGGCTTTGCGGTCCAACACCAACGGCTCCGCGACCAGTTCGAGAGCGGCCGCAGTGAGGTCACTGTCATGGACGATGCTGGCGGCGCCAGCCTCAACCGCGCCCTTGGCGTTGAGTTCCTGCTCGCCGTTGCCATGAGGCAGGGGAACATAGACGGCAGGAAGCCCGAGCGCCGAGACCTCGCACACCGTATTGGCTCCGGCACGACACACCACGGCGTCGGCCGCCGCGAACGCCGTCTCCATGTTCGCGACGTACTCGTGGATCACATACATCTCACGCAGGCGAGCTGGCAGGTTGCCACGTGCTCGTTCGGCGCCATCCGACTTGCCCTTGCCCGTCAGGTGGAGCACGTGAATGCCGTGCTGGGCCAGGCGCTCGACCACTTCGGCAGTGACGGCATTGAGTCTTGCAGCGCCCGTGGAGCCGCCCGTGACGAGCAGCGTCGGCGCGTCTGCGGACCAACCCCAGGCGGCTCGCGCGCGTGCGCGCACAGCCTCACCCGCGACCGGGTCGTGCAGTTGTCGCGCGAGTTCGGTGATGGCCGACCGCATCGGCAGACCGGTCACGACTCCCCCCGCGAGTGGCGTGCCCTCAAAGGTGAGCGCCACGGCGGCTGCCCAGCGCGAACCCAACCGATTGGCAAGGCCTGGACGGGCGTTGCCCTCGTGCACGACGACGGGCGCCCGGCGCCGCCACGCCGCGAGGTAGGCCGGGGTGGACACGTAGCCGCCAAAGCCCACCACCACGTCGGCGTCGATGGCATCGATCGCACGTCCGGCCGCCGAGATCGCGGCGCCCAGTCGCAGGGGCAGCCGCAACAGGTCGAGCGAGGGTCGTCGCGGTAGCGGCACCCGCGGCACAAAGCGAAGGTCGATTCCCGCTTCCGGCACCAGTCGAGACTCAAGACCCACCTCGGTACCCACAGCGGCGACGTCGTGCCCACGCTGGAGCAAGGCGTCGGCCGTGGCAAGCAGCGGATAGACGTGGCCGGCCGTGCCCCCGCCAGCGAGGAGGATCCTAGCCACGGCGACCTCCCGACAACACTGCCATCGAGCGACGCACGACGGAGGGGCGCGCCTTGAACGCTTCGCGCGCGCCCGGCTCGCTGCGTGCAAACGCCATGAGCGCTCCGAGCGCGGCCAGGGACAACACGAGCGAGGACCCGCCGGAGGACACGAGTGGCAACGGCACTCCGGTCACCGGCAACAGATCGAGCACCACCGCGATGTTGATGAAGGCTTGACCCACAAGCCACGCGCCGATCGCCGCTGCGGCGATCTGCGCGAAGGGGTCCCGGTGACGGCGCACTATGCGGCTCACGGCGATCACGATCATGGCGAGAGCGACGAGGACCACCAGGGTGCCGATGAGCCCGAACTCCTCTCCCAGGATGGCAAAGATGAAGTCGTTGTCCGCCGCGGGAAGATACCCCCATTTCTCGCGGCTCATGCCGGGTCCGAGCCCCCACAGGCCTCCCGACGCGAGCGCCCACGTGCCGTGCGTGACCTGCAGGCAATTTCCCTGGATGTCACACATCGAGGGATCGAGCCAGACGTTGATGCGCGCGGAACGCGTGGCGCCGTCCGCGATGAGCGCGAGCCCACCCGCGACGAGTCCCGCCGCTCCGAGCGCGAAGAACCTCAAGGGAAGCCCCGCGACCCAATAGGCTGCCGCGACGATGATGCCCAACACGACGGCTGTTCCCATGTCGCGGCCGGCGAGGACCAGCGCCAGCACCAGGGCTGCCGCGATCCCTCCCGGCACCAGGATGCGTTTGACCGTCGTCAGTTCGCGCCGGAACGTCGACAGCACCATTCCCAGGTACAGCGCGAGACCCAGCTTGGCGATCTCGGACGGTTGCACAGTGACGTTTCCCAGACGCACCCAGTTGCGGTTCCCGCCCGAGGAGACGCCCGCCACGATGACGACGGCGAGCAGGACCACCGCGACTGCGAGTATCAACGGCGTCACGCGCTTCCACCACGTCACGCTCTGGCGCGAACCGATCACGAGAAGGGTCAGGCCCAGCCCGAGCGCAGCCACCTGAATCAGGAACAGTGTCCACGGGTTGCCGTCCTCTTGGCGGATGGAGAAGATCGACGAGGACGACAGCACCACGGCCAGGCCGATCAGCAACAGGATGGCCGTGGCGGCCAGCAACAGGTAGTAACTCGTCGCGGGCGAACCCCAGGCGCTGCGGGGACGCGTGGGTTCGACCGTCACGTCACCCTCCCTGCAGCGCCCTCACTTCCGAAGTGAAGGCGTCTCCTCGGTCCGCATAGTTGCGGAACTGGTCCATCGACGCGCACGCCGGCGACAAAAGCACTGTGTCGCCTGGTTGCGCGAGACCGCAGGCAGCGGCCACGGCATCACGCATCACAGTGTCACCCGGAAGGACGCGCCGCACCGGGATATCGGCGGCGTGTTCCGCCAGCGCCGTGGCAAGCGGCGCGGGGTCGACCCCGATGAGCACGACTGCCCTCAACCGCTCGCGCACGCCAGCGACCAGGGCGTCGAAGTCTTGGCCCTTGGCCAGGCCACCGGCGATCCACACGACGGAACGCGGCGGACGTCCGCCAAACGCGGCAAGGGCGGCATGGGCGTTCGTGGCCTTCGAGTCGTCGAGGTAGTCCACGCCGTCGACCACGCCCACGTGGGTGGTGCGGTGCCGGTCCAAGGAGAATCCGCGTAGTCCCTCGCGAATCGCGGCGGGCTCCACATCCACAGCGCGCGCCAACGCGGCGGCGCTCAACGCGTTGGTCACCAAGTAGGCAGGGACGGTGCCGGCGACGAGGTGGGCGAGGTCCTGGACCTCGCCGATTTCCAGTGCCTCGGAGCGCCGCTGTGGCGTGAAGGCCCGATCCACGAGGAATCCGTCGACCACTCCCAGTTGAGATGCGACAGGGCACCCCGTGGTGATGCCGATGGCGCGACACCCCGCGAGCACATCGGCGTCCTCCACCATGCGTTTGACCACCTCATCGTGAGCCGGATACACGGCCGCGACACGGGCCAAGTGAAAGACCTTCGCCTTGTCTGCCCGGTAGGCATCGATGGAGCCGTGCCAGTCCAGGTGGTCGCTGTCGGCGTTGAGGCACACCGCCGCGGCTGGCGATACCGTGTGCGTGAAGTGCAGTTGAAGACTTGCGATCTCCACCGCGAGCAGTGCATGGGCCTCGCGAGCGGCATCGATGACGGAGATTCCCATATTGCCGCACACCTTCACGTCGACGCCTGCGGCCGCCGCCATCGCTCCCACCATCTGAGTGGTGGTCGTCTTGCCGTTGGTCCCGGTGATGAGGACCCACGGCGCGTCGTTGGCGCGCACCCGCCAGGCGAATTCCATCTCCGACCACACGGGCACGCCCGCGTCGAGACACGCGACAATCGCATCGGAGGTGGGGGAAAACGCGGCAGAGGCCACCACAGCGTCGAACGTCGCCAGGTTGAGGCCCTGCACACCGGTGTGATCCGCCTCGCCATTGGCGTCGACCGTCACGGCCTCGGCACCAACGTCGTTCAGCGCGGCAACGGCGGACAGCCCCGCGATTCCCACACCCAGCACCAAGACGCGGGCTCCTGCGAGGTGGGCGCCGCCGTCCGGTTCGACGGGAACGTCGGGCGTGGCCATCAGCCACCTGCCCCCAGATTGACGACCCATTCGGCGTAGAAGATACCCATACCCGCCCCGGTGAAAAGGCCTGCAATGATCCAAAAGCGGGTCACAATCGTGACCTCTCCCCAGCCCATCAACTCGAAATGGTGATGCAGCGGCGCCATCTTGAAGATACGTTTGCCACCCGAGATCTTGAAGTAGACGATCTGGAGGGCGGAACTGAGCACGATGACGACGAAGAGACCGCCGATGATCCCGCCCAGTATCTCGGTGCGGGTCACGATCGTCATGCCCGCGATCGCCCCGCCCAGTGCGAGCGAGCCGGTATCGCCCATGAAGATTTTCGCGGGCGACGCGTTCCACCACAGGAAGCCCAGGCTAGCACCGGCGATCGCGGCCGCGAGGATCGCGATGTCGCGCGGGTCGCGCACCTCGTAGCACGTGGCAGCCTCCGCGTCGCCCACGCCACACAATTGGTTGGTCTGCCAGATCCCCACGAGCACGTACGCGCCGAAGAAGATCAGGGCCGCACCGGTCGCGAGGCCGTCGAGACCATCCGTGAGGTTAACCGCGTTGGACCACGCCGTGATGAGGAAATTCGACCAGATCACGAACAGGATGATGCCGACAGCCGGACCCCAGACGGCCAGGTCGAGCGCGGTGTCGCGCAAGAACGAGATGGCCGTCGACGCAGGATACACACCGTCGTCATCGGGAAACCGAAGCACGAGAAGTGAGAAGGCGATGCCGACTAGGCCCTGCAGCAGTATCTTCCAGCGCGCGCTCAGACCAAGCGAGCGCTCCCTTGAGATCTTGATACGGTCGTCGACGAAGCCCACGAGCCCCAAGCCGACCATGAGGAACACGACGAGCACCGACGACACGTTGGGCGCATTCGACGTGAAGACGGCCCCGCCCAGCCAGCCGATCACTGTCGCGGCAATGATGACCACGCCACCCATCGTCGGCGTACCGCGCTTGGTGTGGTGAGACGCAGGACCGTCGTGGCGGATGAACTGGCCGAACTGTTTTCGCGTCAGGTAGCGGATCACCCACGGGGTGCCCAGCAGGGAGACCACGAGCGCGATCGCGGCCGCCAGGGCTATGGCCCTCATGAACTCTCCCTGGTCAGTTCGTCGGCGAGTCGCCACAGACCAGTGCCATGCGAGCCCTTGACGAGCACGGTGTCACCGGGTGCAACGCGGTCCCTCACCAGCGCAAGGGCCTCCTCAATGGTAGCCACGAACGCGGCCTCGTCCCCCCAGGAACCCTCACGGACCGCCGAGACGTACGCCGGGCGCGCGCCCGCGCCCACCACCACGAGATGCGAGATGCCCAGGCGCACCGCGTCGATACCGATGTCATCGTGCGCCTGCATGGAGGCCGCACCCATCTCGAGCATCTCGCCGATCACTGCCCACGAGGTGTGTCCGTTCGCGACGGTCCGCAACGCACGGAAGGCTGCGCGCATCGATTCGGGGGACGCGTTGTAGGCGTCGTCCAGGATGGTCACGCCGTCGGCGCGCTCGGTGAGGGCCATGCGATGGGGGCTCACCGGGGTGGCCGCACTCACGGCCGTGGCGGCGTCAGCCGTGCTCAGACCGCACTCCCGCGCCACCGCAATCGCGGCCAGCGCGTTGACGGCGTGGTGGTCGCCGAGCAGCGCGAGGTGCACGGCATGTCCGTCGACTAAGAACGCGGCGCGGCCGCCCTCGACCCGCCGCTCGCGCCCCGCCACGTCTGCGGAGCCGAACCCGAACGTGACGGTGCGCGGCGCACGGCCCGTCATGCGGGCCACCCGAGGATCGTCAGCGTTGACGATGCCCACCCCGCCGGGTAGAACACCGTCCAAAATGGTGGCCTTCTCTGCGGCGAGCGCGTCTTGCGAGCCGTATCCGGCGGAGTGCGCACTGCCCACCATGAGTACCACGGCCACGTCGAGCGGGGCGATGCGCGTCAGGTACGCGATGTCGCCAGGGCTCGAGGCCCCCATCTCGAGCACCAGGTGGCGCGTGTCGTCGTCCGCCGTGAGGACGGTCAAGGGCAGGCCGATCTCATTGTTGTCGCTGCCGACGGGCGCGACGACCTCGGGAAGCATGTGGGCGAGCAAGTCCTTGGTGGTGGTCTTGCCGTTGGAGCCGGTGATCCCGATGACCGTGATGTGGCCTCGCAGGCGCAGTTCTGCCAGGTAGGCGCGTGCCAGGTTGCCGAGCGCCACCGCGACATCGTCCACCAGGATGTGGGGCCCAGCGACGCTGCGTGCGACGAGGCACAGGGTCGCACCACGTTCGCGCGCGGCGTCGACGTAGTCATGTCCGTCCACGCGCTCCCCCACGAACGCGGCATACAACGCCCCAGGGGTCACGTCGCGAGAGTCCTTCACCACTGAGGACACGGTGGTGTCGACATCGGCGACGAGCGTCCCTCCTGTGGCATTGGCGATCCACTGCGCGGTGACGGGCCTCATCCGTTGGCCCCGCCACCGGCCAGCAACTCCTCGACCACGGCTCGGTCCGTGTAGGGGTAGTGCACGCCATCGATCTCTTGCGTGGTCTCGTGGCCCTTGCCCGTGGTGATGACCGTGTCGCCGGGGCGGGCGATCTGGACTGCCGCTCGCACGGCTGCGGCGCGCGGCGCGATCTCGTGAACGTCGGCGAGGTCCGGCCGGACGGCGACCACACCCTCCATGAGGCGTGAACGGATGAACGCCGGGTCCTCGGTCTTCGGGTTCTCGTCGGTGACAATGACGACATCGGCATGCATCGCCGCCGCGCGGCCCAACCCCGGGCGCTTGGAATCGTCGCGCAAGCCGTCGCAACCGAATACCACGACGAGGCGGCCGGGTGTGACCGCGCGCATGGCCTCGAGCACCGAGCCGACGCCATCGGGGGTGTGTGCGTAGTCGACCACGATGAGCGGCGTGGTCGCGGACCTCGCCGTGACCACTTCGGTCCGTCCGGGCACGGGCCGCGCGTGGGCAACCCCGTCGATGGCCGCATCCAGCGCAACGCCCGCGGTGTGGGCGGCCACGATGGCGGCCGCCGCGTTGGACACGTTAATGTGCCCGGGTAGGGCCACCGCCGCCACGTGGGATGAGCCGTGCGGGTCGCGAAGGTCGAACTCCATCTCACCAGACGCGCCACCGCGTGCCCCGGTCACCACCCAGTCCGCCTCGGGCGAGTCCGCACGGGTCGCCACCGTGGTGACCGGCACCCCGGCCTCGGCCGCCATCCGCCGTCCCCAGGCATCGTCGACGAGCACCACGGCCCGCTCGCTCAGGTCAGGCATGAACAACCGGCGCTTCACCTGAAAGTACTCCTCCATCGTGTGGTGGTAGTCGAGGTGTTCGTGGCTGAGATTGGTGAACACGGCCACGGCAAAGCGGGTGCCCGTCACGCGGTCAAGGTCGATGGCTTGCGAACTCGCCTCCGCGACCGCGGCCCCCACGCCCTTCTCGATGGCACGGGCTAGCAGCGCCTGAAGAGCGGGCGCCTCGACAGTGGTGCGCTCGGACACCTGGTGCTCGTCGTCCACCCGCACCTCGATCGTGCCGAGCAACGCCGTACGCTCGTGGGCGCGACCGAGTGCTCCCTCGATGAGGAACGACGTGGTGGTCTTCCCGTTGGTGCCCGTCACCCCGATCACGGGTAGGAGGTGAGACGGGTCGCCGTACACCGCGCATGAGGCCAGAGCCATGGCCCGTCGGGGTGCGTCGGTCACGAGAATCGGAACGGCGACTCCCGCCGCGCGGGCAACGGCGTGTCCCTCGGCGTCGGTGAGGATCGCGGCGGCCCCAGCGCACACGGCATCGGACGCGAAGTGGGCGCCGTGGTGCACCACTCCGGCAAAGGCCCCAAAGAGGTCGCCCCTGCTTGTCTGACGCGAATCCACGGTCGCGCCCGCGACCTCGACGCCCGGGTCGCCATCGATCCGATCGACGCCCGCCCGGGCGGCAACGAGATCGATGCTCATGGGCCGCACGTGCGTAGGACGCAACGCCATCGCCATGTCACTCCCAGGTCGTCGGGAAGCGCGTCACGTCGCCTTTGGTCGGCGCAACGCGCAACGTCTGCAACGCAAAGGTTGCCACATCCCGGAACACAGGTGCGGCAGTATCGCCTGCCCAGATCGACGATGTGGGTTCGTACAGGACTATCGACACGACGATCCGCGGGTCGTCGGCCGGTGCAATTCCTACGAATGACGTCACCGTCTTGGTGAGGGCGCCGGTTTCGTCCGGCGCCTGCGCGGTGCCGGTCTTGCCCGCCACCAGGTACCCATCGATGGCGGCCTTGGGAGCCGTGCCGTTCTCCGTCACCTCCACCAGCATGCCCATCAGCGCCTGCGCCGTGCCCTCGGAGATCACCCGGACCGGCTCCGCGTTGTCGCGCGCGGTGAACGTGCCGTCGGCATTTTCGAAGCCCTTCACGACCGTGGGCGAGACTCTCATCCCTTTGTTGGCGATGACGCCGTACACCTGCGCCGTTTGCACAGCCGTCACGGCCACGCCCTGGCCGAACATGGTGGCATATTTGGTGCGCCCATCCCAGTCCTTGGAGGGACGCAGGATCCCGTCAGACTCGTAGGGAAGGCCCACGTTAGTCGGCTCACCCAACCCGAACGCGCGCATGTAGTTGTAGCGCGTCTCATCGCTGAGCTGCTGACCAATTTGGATCGTGCCGGTGTTGGACGAGGTCACCAGCACTCCAGCCACCGTGAGTTTCTGGTCGGGATGTGGGTGGGAGTCCTTGAAGGTTTGGTTGTTCTCGGTCGTGTACTGGTAGGGGGCGACGAACTGGGAGGTGGGAGTCACGACCCCCTCTTCGAGAGCCGCCGAGATCGTGATGGTCTTGGCGGTCGAGCCCGGCTCGAAGACGTAGGAGACGGCGCGCGATCCGCGCTGATTCGCCGGGGTGGCGCCCGGGTCATTGGGGTCCACCGACCCGGAGTCGACGAGTGCCAGGATCTCTCCGGTTTGGCTGTCCATCACCACGGCGGTGGCGGCACGCGCTCCGGTGTCCGCAAGCGCCCTGGCGAGCGTCTGCTCCGTGAAGTACTGGATGTCCCTATCGATCGTGAGCATCACGGTGGACCCTGACACCGCGGGAGTCTCGCTACGCATGCCCGTAGGAATAATCGTGCCGTAGCGGCTGCGCTCATAGGTTTGCGAACCCGCGGTTCCGGTCAGTTCGTCTTGATACATCTTTTCCACCCCGGCCATGCCGACCCGGCCGATGTTCTGCCCATCCTCCGCCATGAACCCGATGACGTTTCCCGCGATATCGCCGTTGGGGTACAGGCGTTGCGATGTCGACTCCCAGTCGATTCCCGAGATGCGTTCGGCTCTGATGAGCGCGAGTTGCTCGGCAGTGATGTTCTTGGCCAGATACTGGAAGGTCTTGTCGCCCACGAGATCGGCCGCGAGGTCCGCCTCATTGCGGCCCAGAATGGGCGCGAGAATCTGCGCCGCATCCAGCGGACCCTGTGCGAGCACCTTGCCCTGTTCCTTGCGCTGCCACTGCGCAAGCGTCACCTGGTTGACCTTGACGTTGTACCGCTCGACCGAGGTGGCCAAAACCGTGCCGTTGCGGTCGACGATGTCGGCTCGCGTGGGAGTCACCTGGGTGGTGACGAGTCGCTGGGCGAGCGCCTCTTGGGCCAGCGGCGCCGCGTTCACCAGTTGGACGTCGATCAGTCGCGCCACGAAGACGCCCAAGATCAGCAGCGCAGCTACCGCCAGGAACGCCTGCCTGCGGCCGGGCTGGCCCAACCGGGCAGCCAACGGGCGCGGACGCGCCTGAGCGCGCTGAGCGGAGCTGCGGGCGCGTGGGGGTGCCGCGCCCGCTCGGGAGGCAGTGGTGGCGCGCGTTGTCGCGGGCTTGCGCCGAGCATCGGCCGATGCCGTGGCACCGGGGCGCGGCTGACGTGAACTTCGAGCTCGCTGGGGTGACGGGGGGCGTGGCCCCTGGGGGGGCTGCGGCGGGGTCACTAGCGACCGCCTTCCTGAAGCACCTTGCCCGATTCGAGGGTGATGAAGCCGATGCGGCCGGCGGGCTGCATTCCGAGTTCGGTTGCGCGCTGGGCGAGTGCCTCGGGCGCGGCGTTCGCCTCGAGTTGGATCAATATGGCCGCACGTTGCTGGTGGAGTTGAGCGATGTCGATACTCAGTTCACGCGCCAGGTAGGAGCCTTCCGCCATCGTGGTGTTGAGCACGAGCACGGTCGACAGCGCCGCCAAGACGATGCCGACACACAGCCACGCGAAGGGCACGATGGTGCGGGAGTGGTGGGGGGCGGTGACCGCACGCAGATGGGAGGCCCGCTGCTGTCGGACGGCCGGCGGGGCCGCACCCGGGCGTGCGTTCGACCGCAGCGGCGCCGCGCTCATGCGACCCTCCGGGGCAACTCTCGGGTGCGTTCGACCGCGCGCAGGCGGACGGACTTGGCGCGCGAATTGACGTCGATCTGCGCCGCGGACGCCTTCTCGGCCCCCTTGGTCAGCAGGCGCAGGTACGGTTGCGCGTCGTCCGGCACCACAGGCATTCCCGGAGGAACGCCGATCGTGGTACCCACGGCGAAGGCGTGCTTCACGATCCGGTCCTCCAGCGAGTGGTAGCTGAGCACGACGATCCTTCCTCCCACCCTCACGGTGTCGATAGCGGCGACCAAAGCCTTCTCGAGGACGTCCAGTTCGCCGTTGACGGCGATGCGCAGGGCCTGGAAGGTGCGCTTGGCGGGGTTGCTTCCCGGCGTGCGCGTGGCGGCTGGAATGCACGCACGCACCAGGTCGACGAGTTGGCTGGATCGTTCGATCGGTTCGCTGTCGCGTCGGCGCACAATCGAGCGTGCGATCTTCCGCGCGTACCGCTCCTCACCGTAGACATGCAGGATCCGTGCGAGTTCGTCTTCGCTTTGGGTCGCGAGCAGTGACGCGGCAGTGACCGCATCCTCGCGATTCATGCGCATGTCGAGCGGCGCGTCCTGGGCGTAGGAAAAGCCTCTGTCCGCTGTGTCGATCTGGAGTGAGCTGACACCAAGGTCGAACAGGATGGCGTCGGCGCGCTGGGCACCCACCGTCGCCAGCGCGCCACCCAGGTCGTCGTACGTGGCGTGGTGGGCGACGAAGCGGTCCCCTGCGCCGCTGAGGCGTTCACAGGCAAGACTGATCGCCTCGGCGTCGCGGTCGATGCCGACCACACGGGAGTGAGGGTGAGCGGACAGCAGCGCCTGCGTGTGCCCGCCCATTCCCAACGTGGCATCGATCGCGAGCGCTCCAGGGTGCACGAGGGCAGGAGACAGCAACTCGACGCAGCGCTCAAGCATCACCGGCGTGTGCTGAAATCCCGCAGTCACCATATGCCCCTTCCCGTTCGTTGCCGCGTCTGGGGGTCTCCCTCCGAACCTCTGCCGGGGGGAAGTCCGTCAGAGCGTTTCGGGAGGAGGCCTCAAGACGCGGTGTTACATGTCTTTCAGCAACGATTCGGCCGTGGCCGAGTACGCCTCCTCACCTTCCGCGAGGTAGTTCTGCCACGCGGTCGCGTCCCAGACTTCGACACGCGAGCCCATGCCCACCACCGCGACGTCGCGCCTCAGCGCGGCGTAGTCCCTGAGCGCGGCGCCCAACAGAATGCGCCCCTGCTTGTCCGGCACGTCGTCCTGGGCGTGACCTAGGAAGTTGCGCAGATAGTCACGCGCCTGCTTGTTCTCGAGCGGAGCCTTGCGCAGGCGCTCGTGCACCTGCATGAATTCGTCTACCGGGAACAAGAAGACGCAACGGTCGAGGCCGCGCGTCGCCACGAGACCCGATGCGAGCCTGCCCCTGAACTTAGAGGGCAGGATCAGTCGCCCCTTGTCGTCGAGCCGGGGCGTGAACGTGCCAAGGAAAACTCCTGTGGGTCCCAGACCATGCGTTAATTCCGACACCACGGCTCACCTCCTCGCGCCACGACTCGCCAGTTCGCCCCACATTACTCCACTTCTCTCCACAATTTCGATCAAAGTGGCAAATTGCACGTGTTGTAATTGTGTATGTGCAGGTACATTGCCTAGACACGCAGTGGAGGAGGCGCTCACCAAGGTCTTCGTTTGGGCTCAAGGTGAGACCAAAGGAGCGTTCATGAGCCATGCCCTACCGGCCGAGACCGAACTCTCCGACGTCGCCGAGGTGACCGCGCGCATTCGCCAGTCCATCGGTACGGTGCTCGCGGGACTCGACGAGGCGGTCACGGCAACGCTGGCAGTCGTCCTCGCCGAGGGGCACCTTCTCATGGAGGACGTCCGTGGTGTCGGCAAGACGACACTGGCACGGGCGCTCGCACTCAGCCTCGATTGCCAGGTGGGCAGGTTGCAGTTCACTCCCGACCTGCTGCCGTCGGACGTGACAGGCGTGAGCATCTTTTGATCCGAGGATCACCGCTTCGAGTTCCGCCCTGGACCAATCTTCGTCAACGTGGTGATCGCAGACGAAATCAACCGGGCGGGCCCCAAGACCCAAGCCGCCCTCCTCGAGTCGATGCAGGAACGCGCCGTGACGGTGGATGGGCGGGCGCGTCCCCTGCCCCGACCCTTCGTCGTCGTTGCCACCCAGAACCCCATCGAGATGGAGGGCACCTACCCCTGCCCGAAGCTCAGCGGGATCGCTTCATGGCCCAGGTGTCCGTCGGCTACCCGTCGGCGCGCGACGAGATGGCGATGCTCGACACTCACGACGGCGTCGATCCCCTCACCCAGGTGTGCCCCGTGACCGACACTGAGACGCTCGCGCGCCTCATCGCCGTCGCCCGCAGGATTTCCGGCGCGCCCGCGATCAAGCAATACATCGTCGACCTGGTGACGGCCACGCGACACGATTCCTCCCTGCGGCTAGGCGCCTCGCCCCGAGCGGCCTTGCAACTGCTCGCGGCGGCCAAAGCGCGCGCCGCCATGGCAGGCCGCAATCACGTCCTGCCCGACGACATCAAGGCGCTCGCGGTGCCGGTCCTGGCGCACCGGCTCATCCCCAGCACCGAGGCGCGCTTCGCCGGAAAGACCCCGGCGGCGTTCCTGGGGGAAATCCTGGCACGCATTCCCGTCCCCACCGAGGCTCGGGACGTTCCGCCGCTGCGCGACCGGGCCGCACCGCCAGCAACCCGCGTCACCGTGCGCTAGCCATGGCTCCCGCGCCTGCCACCCACCTCGCGCTGACGCCACGAGGGATCGGTCTTGGGGCCGCAGGCACTGTGATCGGCGCCTTGGGTGTCGGGTTCGCGACACCGCCGCTCGTGTACGTGGGTGTCGCCATGGTGGCCTGCGTCGCGGTCGGCGCGGTGTGGCTCATTCTTGCCGTCAGCGGTTTGGTGAGCCGGTTCCCTCGTGCACGGCGCCACGTGGCGCCCCACCCCCTGACCGTGGGTTCGCCCGGACGGGTCACGCTGACCCTCGGTGCGGCGTCGGGGCGTCCCGGACGGGCCTTCACCAGGGCGCTTGCCGAGTCTGTGGACCTCAAAGAACAGGCGGCCGCCGCACTCACCGGCGGCATGAGCACCACGGCGACGGTGAACCGTGCCGCCGATGCCGTGTCATTGACCTACCCGCTGCTGCCCTCCCGGCGCGGGCGCTGGCCGCTTGGTCCCGCGCTCGTGTACTGCGCCGACCCGCTCGGTACGAGGGATGCGGAAACGTCCGTGGGCGGCGAGGACCTCGTCCCGGTGTGGCCCGCGGTGGTCGACCTGAGCGGGACGGTCGGAGTGCTCATGGGCCACGCCGACCGCATCCGGTTGGGCGCACGTAGCCCCTCTGCGGACGACGCTGCGGTGCGCGAGCACCGCGAGGGCGATGACCTGCGGCGCGTTCACTGGCCGTCGAGTGCACGCAAAGGCACGATGCTGGTGAGATCCGACGAACGGGCCGGAAGGCGTCCGGTCACCGTCGTCCTTGACCTCCCGCGCGACGCAGCCGCCCTGGAGTGGCCGATCTGCGCTGCGGCTTCCATTGCGCTATCGGTGCTCGACTCCGGGCACCCCGTACGATTCCTTGGCGGACCTCGTGGTCCCGAGCGCGCGCACCACCTCGGGCGCGAGCACCCCGGTAGCGCGCGCTCCGATCTGTTGAACAGGACCGTCGACCTGACGCGCCCACCCTCGGCCGCGGCAGGTTCCGCATGGCTATTGGACGCCGTCAGACGCACGGAGCGAAGCGTCGCGCATGGCGAAGTCGTGGTCGGCGTGTTCGAACCCCTGGATACCGCGTGCCTCAACGCCCTCGCGCCGTTGGGGGATGCTGGCAGGTCCTGGGCGATCGTGCGTGGCGACACCGGCGACGACCTCGACGCCCAGGACACGGCTGTCGCATTGCGGCGTGCCGGCTGGCGAGCCACCACCGCTACCGCCCGCACCGACATCGACGCCGTCTGGAGCACCCTGTTGATGGCAGGAGACATGGCATGACGATGCACACCGCCACCGCCCGCTGTCCGTGGTACGCCACGCCCATCGTCGCCATCGCCTTGTTGCTGGGTTTCAACGGCTTCGCGACGATGGTGGTGTGGGGTCAGTGGCTGCCGACCGTCGTGGGCATGGTGGCCGTGGTCGCAGCACTCATCGTCGTGACGCGGTTGCTCACCCGGTCGCGCATCCTACCCACCGTCGTCGGCGCGGCAGCCGCGTTACTCGTCAGCGTGCCCACCTTTGCTCGCGGCGAGAACGGGCGGGCGCCGCTCCTGCCCACACCGTCGGCGCTACGGGATCTGGTCACGACCGTTCGCGACGGCGCGCACGAGGCGGCGACCGCCACGGCACCCGCAGAGATGACCCGCCGCTGGTCGCACTCGTCATGGTGGCAGTGTTTGCGGCGTTCCTGGTCGCAGAACACCTCGCAGTATCGTGGCGCGCGGGCGCGGCGTCGGGCATCGTGCTGCTCATCCCCTGGATGCCTGCGGTGGTGTTGCTCAACCGCGTGTCAACGTCGGCTCTGCTCGGAGCCATCGGGCATGGGTGTTGCTGCTGGCACTGACGACCAAGCACACGAGACCCTTGACCTCTCGGTCACCCTGGGCGGCTGGTGCCGCCAGCGTCGCGACGGTCGCTCTCGTGGCGGTCGTCGCCCCGCCGGCGCTGGGTGCAAACGGTTGGGGGCTGATTCCCCGCTTCGCGACCCCCACCTCACTGGACACGACGTCGCGCCTGAACCTCGCGCTCGACTTGCGCAACTCGTTGACGGCCAACACTTCCGCCCCCAAGATCGTGTATCGCACATCGGGCAAACGTCCAGCCGCCTTCCGCCTGTACACGCTCATCGACTTCAATGGCGCCGAGTGGACTCGCCCCCAAGACGACCCGTCCGCGCGCGTGCGGCTCGACTCAGGCGTGCAGTGGCCCGAACGCGTCGACGACTGGGCCGACCGCACACTCGACCGCGTCAGAGTGGAAGTCCTCTCGCAGGCGGAGGAAAGCCTGCCGCTTCCGCCAGTGCCGCGCACGGTCACGGTCGACGCACAATGGTCCTATTCGCCCGTGCTCGACCAGGTCACCTCCAAGACGGCCACGACCCAGGGCCTGACCTATGAGTTCCTCGCCGACCTCGACTACTTCACCGGCGACGGGTTGCGCGCCTTGGGGGACGCGTCGGGCAACGACGCCCGACTTGACCCACGCTACCTGGCTGTCGCCGATACCGTCGACCTGGATCGCGTACGGACTTTGGCACAGCAACTCGTGGGCGATTCGGCCACCCGATACGACAGGGCGGTGGCTCTGCAAGAGTACTTTCGGGACCCACAGGAGGTCACCTACGCCACGTCCGTCACACCGTCGGGCGACGACTCGGTCTCCGTGTTCCTCTCGGATCGCTCCGGGTACTGTGTGCAGTTCGCCACCGCGATGATCGTCCTGGCGCGCTCCCTTGGCATCCCCGCGCGAATGGCCGTCGGATTTTTGCCCGGCGAACGCGGCGCCGATGGCCAATCCGTCATCAGGGGAACCGACGCGCATGCGTGGCCCGAAGTGTATTTCGCGGGCGCGGGTTGGGTGCGGTTCGAGCCCACCCCCGCGGTGCGGACGGGCGCACGCCCCTCCTACGCCGATCCCACCGGCACGGACACGCTCAGCCCCTTCGACGAGTTCGCCGTCCCTGGATACCGTCCCACGCTCGCGCCGAGGACGGCCTCCCGGGCCCATGACGCAGCCGGGGTCGTCGATCGTGACTCCTACTCGGCTGAACCTGTGTGGTGTCTGTGGTGGGCCGTGGCGATCGTCGTCATCGGTTTCGCGACGGCATGGCGGTTCGCGTATTCACGGCGTGCGACAGCCGCCCGTGTCGAAGATCCTGAACGCGTGTGGGCATGGCTCAGGACCCGACTGCCCCGCGAGCATGGCTGGCCGGACACCCTGACGCCGCACGAGGCCGAAGCGCACCTGCGTGCACTCGGGTTGGCCCAGGATGGGTTCCTGTCTGCGCAGGCGGATGGCGCGCTGTCACGCGTGGCCTTGGCCGTATCGCATCACCGGTACACGCCGCAGGGCTCGACGCAGCCGATTCACTCCGTGTGGGACGACGCCCGCATCGTGGCCGCCTAACTCGCCGCTGTCACGACGAACGACGCTACAGGTCGCCGCTTTCGCGTCGGCGCGCCAGACGCTCCTCGACACGGCGCATGAACGGCTCCTTGGGTGCCCGCTTCTTGGGTGCCTGACCTGCGCGACCCGTACTGGCCGGGCCGGAACGCTTGCGCGGCGTGAAGATCGCCCACATTGCTGCGCTGATCATCAACGCAAAACCCGCGATCCCGACGGGCACGACTTGAGCAACAACGCCGACGAGGAGCACGCCAAGGCCGACGATGACGCCAAGCGCTCCGCCGACGATCCGGCCGCGTGGCTGCGGCCCCCGTGCCATCGAGCGTCCCAATTTGGGGTCGGCGCCGAGGTCGCGCTCCAACTGATCGAGCACACGCTGCTCGTACTCCGACAGCGGCATCATGACCTCCCTTGACCTGGTCGTCACTCCTAGTGTAAATCCGAACGGAACAGACGCCTAGCGCAGCACTCAACATACTTTCGTGCATGTAACGCGCGGCATCCCTGTACGTGTTCCCAGCGGCGTCCGTATGGTGCCACATGGGGGCCAGATGACAAAGCCGCCGTCCCCGTCAAGGAACGGCGGCTCGTCGCGATGCCACACCCCTAGAGGGCGCGCACCTGCTCTGCCTGCGGGCCCTTGGGACCCTGTGTCACCTCGAACTCGACGCGCTGCGCCTCGTTGAGGGACTTGAAGCCATCGGTAACGATCGCCGAGTAGTGAACGAAGACGTCAGCGCCTCCACCATCCTGCGCGATGAAGCCGTAGCCCTTTTCCGCGTTGAACCACTTAACGGAACCTTGTGCCATGCCTGTAATTCCTTGCCTTGAGATGCCCGGGACGGGAAGCGGGGCAACCTGCCCTACTCGTCGCCGCAATGCCGTGTCCCGTACCCCGAAGAGGTAGGTCGTACACACTACGTAATCGCAACCGCACTAAGCATGACACGAATTAGTCGTTGGGGGGGATGTCTCGGCGCTGTTGAGCGAGAAATCTCTCAAACTCGGCCCCCAATTCATCGGCCGTGGGCAGCGGCCCGTTGAGCTCGATACCGTCTCGACGCGCGGCGTCGATCGCCTCATACTGTGCTTCGAGCGATTCCACCAAAGCCTGGATCTCTTGGGATTCGGCCATCTGGCGCACGATCTCGGCCAACGCCGTCTCGGCATCGTCGTCCAACCGCGACGGATCGAGAGACAGGCCCGTCAGAGCCTCCACGTGCGTCAAGGCGTGCTGTGCGGCTTGTGGCAGGGAGGACTGCGCCAGGTAGTACGGCACGTGCACCGCGACGTTCACGGCGTCAAGGCCCCACTGGCCAAAACGATATTCAAGCAGGCTCTGGGCCGACGATGGCACGGTGACGGTGCCGAATATCCCAGGAGAGTCGGGCAACAGGTCTTGGCGGGTGCCATGCGTCGTTGACCCGATGGGCTTGGTGTGCGGCACGCCCATGGGGATACCGTGGGCGCCGACGGTCAGGCCCACACCCAGCCGTGTCACGGCTTCACGGACGGACGAAATGAACGCCTCCCAGCGGATATCCGGTTCGATGCCATGCAGCATCAGGAACGGCCGATCCTCGACGTCACGCACCATGTCGATCGCGAGATACGGTTCGTCGTAGGCCGTCCACTCGTTGATCGAGAACGTCATCTCCGGTCGACGGGAACGGTAGTCAAGCAGTTCATCCACGGCGAACGTTGCGAGGCGCACGGGTTCCGCGATGCCGACCACGTGGTCTTGGATCAATCGGCCCACCCGGCCCGCATCGACGAACCCGCGTAGCGACTGCAGCAAAACCGCATCGGCACCCGATGCGGACGCCCACTGTTCCACACCGTCGTTGTCCCATGTGATGAGTGCCATGGAACCACTGTGACACGCCCACGCGCGCGACGAGTGCGATATCGCGCCCCGCGAACGCCCCGCCATTCTCAATGCGGCGCGACCATGGGAGGATGGTCTACTGCCCGCGGGAGTCGTGGGCAGTGTGGAAGGGCGTTCATGCACGACGAGTCGACCGTCACGGCAAGACCCGGTCTCGACGCCGAACAACGAGTCGTCGACACTGTCTACGCTAGACTCGATGACCTGAGGGACGAGACCAATCGTCGCCTTGCCGAGGTGCGGCGCTCGGGCCCGTCGGGATCGCCTCAGAACCGCTCCGAACGCGACGCCTTCGCCTCGCTGTACGAGGATCGGATCGCCCAGTTCGACGCGGTCGAGGACCGGCTGTGCTTCGGGCGCCTGGACATGGCCAGCGGGGAGAGGCTCTACGTGGGTCGCATCGGGTTGTCGGACGACGACCACGTGCCGCTACTCACCGATTGGCGAGCGCCCGCCGCGACCCCGTTCTACGCCGCCACGGCCGCGCATCCATCCGGAGTGGTCAACCGGAGGCATCTGACTACTCGTGGGCGCACGGTGACGGCCGTCGAAGACGACGTGCTGGATGTCGAGGCCCTGCGCGCCTTGGGACAGCACGACTCCCTCGCGGGTGAGGGAGCCCTGTTGGCTGCGCTCGACGCGCGCCGCACGGGCCGCATGGGAGACATCGTCGCCACCATTCAGTCCGAACAGGACGCGGTGATTCGCGCCCCCTTGCAAGGCGCCCTCGTGGTGCAGGGCGGTCCGGGAACGGGCAAGACGGCCGTTGCGCTGCATCGTGCCGCCTATCTTCTCTACCACCACCGGGACCTGTTGGAACGGCGCGGAGTGTTGCTCATCGGTCCCTCGGCCTCGTTCTTGCGCTACATCGATCAGGTGTTGCCGTCGCTGGGAGAGACGGGTGCCGTATCGACCACTCTTGCGGGACTCGTGCGCGGCATCGGCCCCGCCGTGCGCGAGGACGACGACGTGGCCGGCCTCAAGGGCCGCGCCGACATGGCGGGCGTCATTCGCGCGGCGGTACGCGAGCGCCAACGCATTCCTCGCAAGGATCAAGAGTTCCGGATCGACGGGCGACCCGTGGTGCTCAAGCGCTCCGACGTACGCGAGGCCCAAGCGCGTGCGCGTCGCGACGGCAAGCCTCACAACGAGGCTCGGGCGGCATTCGCCAAGGAGATGATCAACAGGCTTTCAAGGCAGGTCGCTGACTACCTCGGTCCCGAGATCGAGGAGGCCGACCGTCGAGAGATCGCCCGCGACCTACGCGAGGACCGCGACATTCGCATCGCCATCAACCTGTGCTGGCTTCCCGTCACTCCCGTGGCGCTGCTGCGCGACCTGCTGTCCAAGCGGCACATCCTCGATGCATGTGCCGCGCGGCTGTCCGTGGCCGAGCGCGAACTCCTCTTCAGAAGCGCCGACTCGGCCCTCACCGACGCGGACGTTCCCCTGCTCGACGAGGCGGCGGAACTGCTCGGGGACCTACCGCAGGCCGCGAGCCCCAAGCAGGACCGCAAGGCGGAATTGCGCTATGCGAAAGAGGTCTTGGCCAACGTCGGCGGGGACGGCCTGGTAACCGCCGAGATGCTGGCCGACCGCATGCGGGCCCCCGCACTGCGGCGCTCCATCGCCGAGCGCGCATCCGAGGACCGTTCCTGGACCTACGGACACGTCGTGGTGGACGAGGCGCAAGAACTCTCTCCGATGGCGTGGCGGATGCTGTTGCGGCGTTGCCCGTCGCGGTCCTTCACGATCGTCGGAGACGTGGCCCAAACGTCGTCTCCTGCGGGAACGCGCTGGTGGCCGGAGACGATGGACCCTCAGTTCCAAGCGGGCTGGACCTTGCGCGAACTCACTGTCAGCTACCGGATACCTGCGGCGGTCGCGCAGGCCGCGCAAAGTTTTGCCCGCGCGGCCGGGCTGCCCGTCAGCGACATCAGCGCGGCGCGTGAGGTCGCCGATGCCATGTCGACCATCGCGGTGGCTCGGGCCTCGGACGTCGCGGCACGGGCGATCGCTGCTGCGGCCGACGAATCGGTGGCGCTTGCCGAGCGTGGTGGTGGCCTGGTGGCGATCATCGCGCCCCTCGACATCGTCGAGAAGGTGGCGGCAACGGCCCCATCGGGAGTCGAGGTCCTCGTGGCTCGCGATGCCAAAGGTCTCGAGTACGACGCCGTGGTGGTCGCCGACCCTGCCGCCGTGGGCCACGTGCCCCAGGACCTTTACGTGGCCCTCACCCGCCCCACCCGCCGACTCGTGCTCGTGCATTCCGGTTGCCTGCCAGCGGGGCTGAGCGCGCCATAGCGTCCCACCGCAGTGGTCGCGCTACGGTTGTTCGCACCTGCCCGCACCCGCAGCCGCAAGTCCCGCAAGATCGCCCGGCCCCCATTCCACGGTGGACGTAACCTCCGGGAACATGAGTTCGCGCGAATCGCTCACATGGTCCAGGCCGACAACGTGCCCGAGTTCATGCATCACGAGCGCCTTCGCCCTGGCCCAGTCGGCCGCGTTGCCGAGGTCCGCGGGGAACTCTTCGAGATCCAAGACAATGGTTCCCGACCTCAAGTACTCGTCGGTTCCGTAGGCCCCGCGGGTCACGATCGGGCCACCCACGCCCGACGTGCTGCCCGCCAGGTCTGCGGATTCCGCCTGAGTGCTCCACCCAATCATGACGGGCGCCCAGCGCCAGCCCGCCTCGTCGACGAGCGGCTCGCGGTCGAACGTGACGGGTGCGCTGGAATAGTCGGCGCCTTCCCACACCAGTCCGGTGCGGGCGGCGACCTCGGCGACGGCCTGGCTGACCACGCCGTCGGCGCCAGGCGGCATGCGGTCGGTGGACACGGTCCACCGGATCGGGATGCACGGGTCGTGAAGCACGGTGCCGCCCGCGGCGATGTTGCTCAACTTCCACTCGCCCGTCGTCGCGACGATCACCACGGGCGCCAACCGCCGTGGCTGTCCTGTGACGGACGGAATTCGTACCACCTCGCCATCGATCACGAGTGCATTGCGATCCTGACCCCAGTGCGACAGATCGGCAAGGCGCACCCCCATGGCGTACAGCGCTGCCGCCCCCAGCCCCACAGTGACGACCGCAATGAGGGCGAGTCGGGCTGCGGCTTTCACGTGCCAAGTTTCCCATGCAGTCGCGAAGTTGGTAAACGGGTCACAAGTGCGAGACCATGACCTCCGTGCGCGCACTCCTCCTCGAAACACTTCACCCTCAGGCCACCGAGATCCTCGAAGCCGCCGGCATCGCGGTAGACAACCGCGCCGGTGCGCTCGACGAGGACGAACTCATCGAAGCCCTCCGCGGCGTTCACCTGCTGGGACTCAGGTCCAAGACACACGTGACCGAACGCGTCCTGAAGGAGGCCACCCACCTCATCGCCGTGGGCGCCTTCTCGATTGGCACGAATCAGATCGACCTGGCCGCTGCGGCCCGCCAGGGTGTGGCCGTGTTCAACGCCCCCTTCTCCAACACGCGCTCTGTCGTGGAAATGGCCGTGTCAGAGATGATCTCGCTGACGCGGCGCCTGCCAGAGCACAACCGCCAGATGCACGCTGGCGTGTGGTCCAAGTCCGCCATCGGCGCTCACGAGATTCGCGGACGCACACTCGGCATCGTCGGCTACGGCAACATCGGCTCGCAGCTGTCCGTCATTGCCGAGGCGCTCGGCATGAACGTCATCTTCTTCGACAACGCCGAAAAGTTGGCTCTCGGCAACGCCACCAAGATGCCGACCCTCGAGTCGCTTCTCAGTGAAGCCGACATCGTGACCCTGCACGTGGACGGCCGCCCGGGCAACTCCGGCTTCTTTGGTCGCGAGCTCTTCGCCGCCATGAAGCCCGGCGCACTGTTCCTGAACTTGTCCCGAGGCTTCATCGTGGACCTCGAAGGCCTCAAAGCCGGGCTTGAGTCTGGTCACATCGGTGGAGCGGCGATTGACGTCTTCCCCGTCGAGCCCAAGGCCAAGGGGGATGCCTTCTCGTCACCGCTGCAGAACGTGCCCAATGTGATACTGACGCCGCACATCGGCGGCTCCACGGAGGAGGCGCAGCGCGACATCGGCATCTTTGTGTCCACCCGGTTGCGCGACTACGTGCACCACGGGTCCACGTCGCTGTCCGTCAACCTGCCCCACCTGTCCCTCAACCAGCAGCAGGGCTCACACCGGATCGCGCACCTCCACGTCAACACTCCCGGCGTTCTTGCCGCCGTGAACCGCGTCTTCGCCGACCACGGCGTCAACATCGAGGCCCAGATGCTCGCCACTCGAGGAGAGCTGGGCTACGCGGTCACCGACGTGTCGGCGGGAATCACGCAAGACGCCGTCGAAGCTTTGTCGCAGATGCAGGCGACTGTCCGCCTGCGGGTGCTGTCATAGAAACGGACGGGGTGCCTTTCGCAGATCTTGACCTACCCGAGGAATTGCTCAAGGCACTCGCTCGCTTTGACCTGACCACGGCGTTCCCCATCCAGTCGGCGACCATCGCCGACGCCTTGGCTGGCCGCGACGTGTTGGGCAAGGCCCGCACCGGTTCCGGCAAGACGCTCGCCTTCGGTCTGCCGATGCTCGCCCGACTGGCCGGTTCCGACAAGGCCCGACCGCGTCGTCCGCTGGCGCTCGTCTTGGTGCCCACGCGCGAACTCGCGATGCAGGTGGGCGATGCGTTGGAACCCTACGCCCATGCGCTGGGCCTTTCGCATCGCCTCATTGCAGGCGGCCTATCCATGTCCAAGCAGATCGTGTCGCTGGAGCGGGGTGTGCACGTGCTAGTAGCGACCCCCGGTCGCTTGAGCGACCTCATGCGTCGCGGCAATGTCGATCTCAGCGCGGTGACGATCACCGTGCTGGACGAGGCGGATCACATGGCGGAGATGGGCTTCGCAGAAGAGATCACGCAGATCCTCGATACGACCTGCGCCGATGCCCAACGACTCCTGTTCTCGGCCACCCTCGACGGCGTGGTCGATACCCTGGTGGCTCGTTTCATGACCAACCCGGTGCTGCACGACGTCACCGACGGGAAGGATGCACCGAGCCAGCGCCACGTGGTCCTGGCCGTACCGCCGCACGAGAAGTACCGGCTGGCGACGCGCATCGCCGCCCGACAGGGGCGCACGTTGTGCTTTGTGCGCACCAAACTCGCCGCGGACCGCGTGGCAGCAGACATGCGCGCTCAAGGCGTGCTGGCCGTCGCGCTGCACGGGGATCGTGCCCAAAACGAACGTAACCTGGCCATGACCGAGTTCCGCGCCGGGCGGCTTCCCGTGTTGGTGGCCACCGACGTGGCCGCACGCGGCATTCACGTGGATGCCGTGGACCTTGTCCTACAGATCGACCCTCCCGCCGACTACCGGGACTACACGCACCGTTCCGGCCGCACGGGCCGAGCCGGAGCCGACGGCCTCGCCGTGCTCCTGTCCCTTCCGCACCAACGGGGTGCCGTGCAACGCCTCCTCGACAACGCAGGGATTCGGGCCGAACAGGAAACTTTTCGCACGATCGACGCGAAGGCACTGCTCCGGATCGACGAAATCACCGGCGCGCGTGAGCCCGTTGGCGATCCCGTTGACGAACCGCTGCCCGTATCCCGCACAGACCGCCGCGGCGCCGGTCGCCCCGGTGACCGCCACCGCGCACGTGGCGACAGGTCGGGATCGCGGCCCGCAGCCAGGCCTGCCGCTCGGCGCGACGATTCGTTGGGCGACCGAGAGCGGCTCACCACCAAGGAACGCGAACTAGCGCAGCGCGAGCAGGCACTGGTCGAACGCGAGCGCAGACTCGCTCAGCGGGAAGCAGACGCCACCCGCCCCGCCCCACGCAGCGGGGCACCCACGCACCCTGAGAGGGCCAGTCGCCCTCCCTACGGGGCACCCACGCACCGTGATCCCCGCGATGCCCAGCGTACGCAGCCCGATACCGCGCGCCCACCACGAGCGAAAGGTGGCCTAAGCCGTGGCACCCCCGACCCACGTCGGGCACGCACACAGGGCCACGTGAGTGCGACACCTCCGCGTGCACAGATCCGGGATGATCGGGATGGTCGCGGTCGCAGTGGTCCGGGTGGTCGCAGAGGTCGGGATGATCGTGAGGAACGCGACACGTATCGCGGCGATCCGCAAGGGATGCGTGGCGATCACGGTGGCCACCGCGGCTCGTCGGGCGATGCGCGCCCTCCGCGTGGGCGAAACGGCACCTACCCACGAAAGTCGGAAGTCGGGCGTGAGGGCACACGGGGAAGGTCGACGAACTCGCCAGCTGCGCGTGAGAACCATACTGGCCCCCGCACCGGCACGCCAACGAAGTGGTCAAACAAGAGCGAAGGTCGACGCGATGCGGGGCCGAGCCGCGCCCAAAGGCGTGAGCGCGGGCTCGCTCCCCGCAACAGCGATGCGGCCGCACGCTTGGGCGATGACTTCGACCCCGCACGCACGCCCCGCAAGCCCCGTACCAAGAAGAGCAAAGATGGCAAGGGTTCCCAGGCAACAGGCGGCGGTTCGAGCAGGCGCGGGAAGCCGCGCGTGAAGGGCCCCGGCAAGAAGAACCCCTCCAAGAAACCCAAGCGAAACTAATCCGCTGGACGCCCCGTCGACTCCTGGCCTTCCGAGTCACCCGTACGCACCACCGCATCGACCGGGTCTGCTTGCCGCAAGTCGGCGATCGCCCGCTCAAAGTCGTCCAGCGACTTGAAGGCCTGGTAGACACTCGCGAACCTCAGGTAGGCGATCTCGTCGAGTTGGCGCAGCGGTGGCAGAATCTCCAAGCCGATGTCGAGCGCATCGATCTCCGCCTGCCCGGATTCTCTAATCGATTCCTCGACCCTCTGCGCGAGCAATGCGAGGTCGTCATCCGAAACGGGGCGTCCCTGGCACGCCTTGCGCACCCCCGAGATGATCTTGGTGCGAGAGAAGGGCTCGACCACGCCAGAGCGTTTGACCACCGAAAGCGAGAAGGTCTCCACCGTGGAGAACCTCCGGCCACAGTTGGGGCATTGGCGTCGCCTGCGAATCGCCGAGCCGTCGTCGGCCGTTCGGGAGTCGATCACGCGCGAATCTGCGTGCCTACAAAATGGGCAATGCATGCCACTACTGTCCCACGTCACGGCACCCCGCGGTGCCCCGCCAGATTCGCCCTATCTGTCGGCGGGGACAATCAACTGGTCACCTTCGCGAATCGAGGCCGAGTTCATCACGTTGATGGTCTTGAGAGTCGCCACGGTGTCGCGCACATCACGGCCAGACGGGGTGATGGACTGCGCAATCGACCACAGCGTGTCGCCCTGCGCGACCACGTACGTGTCGGTGGGGGACGGGGCACCCGGCTCTTGGGCGAAGGCCTGGGGTGCGACTGCGAAGGCAACGCCTGCAAGAACCGTGGCAGCGACCCAGCGACGCGCCCTCACCGCGGGGCTATTCACTACACGAATCGTCATCTCAACTCCTCATTCGAACATATGTTCGTAGAACGTGTGTTCTATTTCTAGCACGAGCGGCCGACACGCCGCAAGGAAAGTTCGAACATGTGTTTGATTTCTGTGCTGGCGTGGCCTACCGTCGGGAACAAGAACACCACCGAGGTGTGACACGCACACTGGCGCACAAGACACCGACCCTGGAGGAACCCATGTCAGGCGATGAGCAGGACGCCACCATCCACGAGTTCCCGACGCCGGGCGACGGGGTGACGGATCGCCAATGGCGCATTCTCGAGGCGATCAGGGAATCGGTCGCCAGCCGCGGCTATCCACCGTCCATGCGGGAAATCGGCGATGCCGTGGGTCTCAACTCCAGCTCATCGGTCAAGCACCAGTTGAGCGCACTTCAAACCAAGGGTTACCTCAGGCAGGACCCGCACCGGCCACGCGCCCTCGAGGTGGTGCTTCCCGAGGAAGTCGCCGCCCATCCCGCGCCGTCCGTCCTGCCCCATGCACCCCAAACCTCACAGGACAACCACGTGGTCGAGGTTCCTCTCGTCGGACGGATCGCAGCCGGTGGACCGATCCTCGCGGACCAGCAGATTGAGGACGTTTTTGCACTACCGCGCCAGTTGACGGGGGACGGCGACCTCTTCATGCTGAAAGTGTCGGGCGAATCGATGATTGACGCGGCGATCTGCGACGGCGACTGGGTGGTCGTGCGGCGGCAGAATACTGCCGACAACGGCGACATTGTGGCCGCGCTGCTGGACGACGAGGCGACGGTCAAGACGTTACGCCGCAAGGACGGCCAGGTGTGGCTCATGCCCCACAACCCCGCGTATACGCCGATCGACGGCAACCACGCCCGTATCATGGGCAAGGTCGTCTCGGTGATGCGCCGAGTGTAGCCCCGGGGCGGCTGGCGCATCCGCGAGCCTCGTCGAGCGCTAGCGCGCCAAGCGGTCACGCACTAGGAGGAACGCCAACCCTCCTGCCAGTGGAAGCCTCCCTTGATGGCCTGGCCCATCGCCTTCATGGCCTTCGCAATGGTGCTCTGGTAGACGCGCGACTCTTCGCTCGTGGCAGCCTGCGCCATGGCGCGACTCGACTCCTCAAAGTGCGCCAGGTACTCGGCAAAGCGCTCGCGCTCCGCAATTTGTCCGCGGATGAACTCGTCGGACTGTCCACCGCTGACCTGAGGATCTGTCATCGTTATTGCGCCACCTCCGATTCAAGGGTACGAGACGCGTCCGCGTCCAGCCGACGCAACGCACCCAGAACGGCATCCCGGTCGGTCGTCGCCCACATCGGCGGCAACGATCGCGTGAGGAATCCTCGGTAGCGTGCAGTCGCGAGACGCGAATCGAGCACCGCCACCACTCCCCTGTCGCTCGCCGACCGGATGAGTCGCCCTGCACCCTGCGCCAACAGCAGGGCCGCATGCGTGGCGCTGACGGCGAGGAACCCGTTGCCTCCCGCGCGCCCGACGGCCTCGGTGCGGGCCTGCGAGATGGGTTCGTCGGGACGAGGGAACGGGATGCGATCGATCACGACGAGGCTTGAGGTATCGCCCGGAACGTCGACGCCCTGCCACAGCGTCGTGGATCCGAACAGGCAAGCGCGCGGGTCTTCCCGGAACTGGCGTACCAGCGTGGAGACCTGGTCATCCTTCTGGTACAACACGGGCACGTCGAGGCGTTCGCGCATGGCCTCAGCGGCGGCCAGTCCGGCGCGATGCGAGGAGAACAGCCCAAGCGTGCGCCCGCCTGCCGCGCGGATCAGGGCTTCGAGTTCGTCGAGCACCTCGGAGCAGATGCCGCCGATGCCGGGCTTGGGAAGTTGAGCGGCGACGTACAGGATGCCTTGCGACGCATAGTCGAACGGGCTACCGGCGTCAAGAGTGACGGGGTCGTGGACTCCCAAGTGGCGTGCCACGGGCTCGAAGCCTCCGCCGAGTGCAAGCGTCGCCGACGTGAACACGGAAGGCTTGTCCCCCACCAATCGGTCTCCAATGACCTCGGCCACGTCGAGCGGCGCCGCGAGGATGCGCTCGGGCGTGGTCGTGTCGTAGTCGCCGTCGGTGGGCGCCAGCCACACCACGTAGTGGCCGGGATCCGCCTGAAGTTCCTCGCACACGTCGGCGACCTCTGCGAGCGCGGCCTGGGCCATCTTGGCACCCGCTCCTGTCTCACGCGCCCCGCCGGACTCCTTGGCGATCTTGGTCACGGCACTCAGGGCGTCGCGCGCGCCGGAGCGCACCAACTCGATCGCCGCGGCCAACTCCTCGGAGGGGCCCAGTCGCAGGCGCCCCACGGTCGCCTCCGCCAGCGCGGCCTCAAGCGCACGCACACCCATCTCCAGGTTGACGGTCGTGACGCCGATGCGCCGCGCCCGTCGCCCCGCTCGTTCCACGGCGCGCACTGTGAGTTCGTGAGTGGCGGATGAGGTGATGCGGCTCACGAGCTCGTGGGCCTCGTCCACGATGAGCGCGTCGTGCTCTCCCAGAATGTCGTGACTGGTGGCCTGCACTCCCAACACGGCGTGATTCGTGACCACGATGTGCGCGCGGGCGGCCTCCTCGCGCGCCTTCTGCGAGAAACACTCGGACGCCATCGGGCATTGGCTTTCCAGGCATTCGCGCCCGGCGACGGACACCTGCGCCCACGCGCGACCGCTGACGCCGGGCACCAGGTCATCGCGATCCCCCGTGTCGGTTTCCTCGGCCCACGCACTAAGCCTCACGACCTCGCGGCCCAGGTCGGACGTCGGCCCGATCGGCAGGGCGCCGTCCTCGTCCTCACTGCCCTCGTAGCCGCCGGAGATCTTGTGCACGCACAAGTAGTTGCTGCGGCCCTTGAACAGGGCGGTACGGGCGCGCTCGCCCAGCGCGGGCTGGAGCGCATCGATCACGGCGGGCAGGTCTTTAGAGAAAACCTGGCGCTGAAGGGCCAGGGTCGCGGTCGAGACGACGATGCGCTCGTTGGCCTGCACGGCCCGCGCGACCGCCGGCACCAGGTAGGCCAGGGACTTTCCAGTGCCGGTTCCTGCTTGGACCAGCAGGTGCTCGCCCAGGGATAGCGCGGACTCGACGGCCTTGGCCATCGACACTTGGCCCTCGCGTCGTTCGCCTCCCAAGGCCGCGACGACGCTCGCGAGAAGTTCGGCGGCACCAGCGTCGGCCGTTTTCTTGGCCTTGGTCACGACGCCGCCGACGCTGCCTCGTGGATGCGGGCCGCGAGCGAGTTGGAGACGTCCGCCACCAGGTGGTAGCCGTCGCCCTCGTGCGCCTCGCTGAGAACCTCGCCCTCGCGGTGGGCCTCGTTGACGAGGTCGCCGCGCGAGTACGGCAGGGTGACGTCCACGTGGACGGGCGGGCGCGGCAGCATGCGGCCGACGGTTTCGAGCAGTTCTTCGATGCCAGCGCCGGTGAGCGCGGAGACCTCGATGCTGGGTTCCCGGCGTCCGCGCAGTCGCAGCAGGGTCTCGGGGTCGGCGATGTCGGCTTTGTTGTACACCAGCAACTCGGCCACCTCGTCGGCGCCCGGAACGTCGGCCAGCACCGTGCGCACGGCCGCGACTTGGCCCTCGGGGTCGGGGTGGGAGGCGTCCACGATGTGCAGCACAAGATCCGCGTGCGCGACCTCCTCGAGCGAGGACTGGAACGCGGCCACGAGTTGGTGAGGCAGGTCCTTCACGAATCCGACGGTGTCGGATACGGTGATGTCGCGGCCGTCGGGGGTGCGGGTGCGGCGCACGGTCGGGTCGAGTGTGGCGAACAGCTGGTTTTGCACGAGCACGCCCGCGCCCGTGATGCGGTTGAGTAGCGAGGACTTGCCCGCGTTGGTGTAGCCCACGATCGCCACGTTGGGCATCGCCAGCCGGTTCTCGCGTCGCACGTTGCGGGCTGGTTCCATGAGCTTGATCTGGCGACGAAGTTGGGCCATGCGGATGCGGATGCGGCGGCGGTCCAGCTCGATCTTGGTCTCACCGGGGCCGCGCGAGCCCATGCCCGCGGCCGCGCCGCCCACCTGACCACCGGCCTGGCGGGACATGGATTCACCCCAGCCGCGCAGTCGCGGCAGCAGGTATTCGAGCTGCGCCAGCTCCACCTGGGCCTTGCCCTCCTTGGACTTGGCGTGCTGCGCGAAGATGTCCAGGATCAGGGCGGTGCGGTCGATCACCTTGACCTTGACCACGTCCTCGAGGGCGCGGCGCTGGCTGGGCTGGAGCTCGTCGTTCACCACCACGGTATCGGCTCTCGCGGCCATCACCACGTCGCGTAACTCCCCGGCCTTGCCCTTGCCGATGTACGTGGCCGGGTCCGGCTTGGGCCTGCGCTGCAGCATGCCGTCGAGCACCTCGGAGCCCGCGGTCTCCGCCAGGGCGGCGAGTTCGCGCAGGGAGATCTCGGCGTCCTGCGCGGTGCCGTGAGACCACTGGCCCACCAGCACCACTCGCTCGAGCCGCAACTGTCGGTACTCGACCTCGGTGACGTCCTCGAGCTCGGTGGACAGGCTTCCCACGCGCCGGAGGCCCTCGCGCTGCTCGCGCTCAAACTGGTCGCCGTCGTAGTCGGTGCGGCCGGTCTCGCTCGCACTCACGGCCGTGCCGGAGCGCGACAGCACCCGGTCGATCACGGATTCGATCGAGGTGGGTGACGGCGCGGCGTCGGTGGACTCGTCAAGGGGTTCAGTCATGAGGTACCTAGTGTCTCATTGGGGCCGAGGCCCCGTGGGCGCGCACTACGCTTCTTGCCGTGGAGCACTATTTTTCGGCGAAGCCCGCATCGGCCGATGAGCGGCGTGAGATCAGTGTGACCCTGGACGGCCGCCCATTCTCCTTGGAGACCGCACCGGGTGTGTTCTCGCCCGGCCACGTGGACCTGGGCACGACGGTGCTGCTCGACACGGTGGGCGCTCCCCCGGCGGGCGAGGTGCTGGACCTGGGCTGCGGCTGGGGTCCCATCGCGCTCACTGCGGCGCTACGCGAGCCTGGTGCCCGGGTCACCGCGCTGGACGTCAACGAGCGCGCCATGGACCTGCTGCGGCTCAATGTGGCCCGCGTGAAGGCGTCGGCGCCCGACCTGGCTCCCATCGCGGTGGTGACCGCCGACGACGTGCCTGCCGAGGCCCGCTTCGACGCGATCTGGTCCAACCCGCCCATCCGCATCGGCAAGGCTGCTCTGCACGAGCTGCTGGCGGCGTGGCTGCCGCGCCTGGTGCCGGGCGGCGAGGCCTGGCTCGTGGTGCAACGCCACCTGGGAGCCGACTCGCTGGCGCGCTGGATCTCAGAGCAGACGGACGATGCCGGGGCCCCGTGGGGGCAGATCGAGAAGATCCGCTCGGCCAAGGGATTCAGGGTGCTGCGGTTGGTGCGCACCTAGCGGGATCGGACCCGGCCCGAAGCTGGCACAGGGACTCCAGGCCTAACCTGCCCGCCGCGCGATCGGAGATCTATTTCGCGGCACGTACTCTCGCCTCCGTCGCGCCCAGCCTTTCAAGGTCTGCAGCGAGCCTAAGGTCGTCATCTGCGGACACGGATTCGTCAACAAAGGCACCCAGATTGAGCACAGCGCGCGATCCGCGGTGCACCGTCCAATAGACCCGCCCGACGGAAGTCCGCCGGGTCACGGTGTACGCACTGGACAACGGTGCGCACAACACGAAGCGCGGGATGACACCGCACTGGAAGATCACGGTGCGACTGAGCCCGACCACCGCTACGGCCGCGGGCACCAGTCCCCGGGCGACCCTGCGATGAAAGTGAAACCGACGCTGATGTAGAGCATCGAAACGCCAAGTACTGAGAGCAACACCAAGTACAGCATGGGACTGCCCCAGGTTTGGTTGACTCGCGGGGTTAGGCCGCGAGGGCCATTGTTTGGTGAGTGTAGACGGTCTCCTGCGACGCCGCAGTGGCGTGGGCAGAGTCGGGACTGATCACCTTCGACGCGGTACGGCCCAACATGTCCGTCGTGGTCGTGGTCGTGGCACCGTTGGGCGCCGTGACCGTCGTGATCGGACCCGCATAGGTGTAGCCGGTCTTCACCTCGGTGAGACCCACCTCAAGCGACTCACCAAGAGTCAACGACGTCGTCGGCCTGCACCCACCGCTTGAGTTTAGGATTCCAACTCGCCGCATGGGAGCCGGTGAGCACCGGGTCTGCGAACAGCGCAAGCGATTCGAGGACGTCGGCGAAGAGTTCGGGGAGTTCTCGGTCGCGACCCGTGCGTCGGCGCCACGCGAGCCACTTGGCCTGCGCACGCTGCGGCATGCCCTCCAGGCGTGGAAGGAGCGGGCTCAGCTCCACGTGACGGTATTGCGCGACCACGGCCAGCGAAGCCGCCAACTCGGCGCCGTTCACCGGGTGCACCTGGACCAGGGTGTGAATGTCCGCGAAGTCGCGCCAGCGTGTATTTGCCTCGCCGCGGTCGATGGTGGTGACGATCTTCTCGGCGAGCACCATCGTGAGCGGGTAGCCAAACAGCGTCACGGGCGGTTGCCCAAGGTCGACGATGCGCGGCACATCGATCAGCGTCGGTGACGGCCAGACCGGGTCGCCAAAGTTGACGTCGATGCCGATCGTCACCCTGGCGCTCCCGAACTCAGCGACCAGCCTCACGCGAATCCCTGCATACTCGTCGATATCCCTGATGGCGGTGGCGGTCAAGGCCTGCGTATCGAAGACCACGCCATCGGGAAGCACGATCTGGGCGATTTCGCGGAACCGTGCGGCAACCGCGCCGGCGTCGTTGTCAAGCCCTGTGGCCTGCAGATCGATGTCCTTGGTGGGTCGGCGTGCCGCGAACGCCGCCAGGAGCACGCCGCCCTTGAGCACGAAGTGATCCCGATGCCCCGACACCGCAAGTCGTGCCAGCAACGCCTCGAGAACGTACAAGACCTGCACCTGCTGAACGTCCTCGCCGGTTTGCCTTGCGAGGCGCCGGATGGCGATGGTCGCGTCACCGGCAGGAGAGCCATATTCGGGATTGGGGCTCACACCAACACCTCCAGCGCGGCCTGGAGCGCGGGGCGCGCCGTGGGAAAGCGCTGCGCGATGGCAAGCAAACTGCTAGGACTGTTGCCCCGGCCGTGCAGCCAACGCTTCAGGGACCCGATCGCGAGATCGCTCCCCCAGTCGTGCCGGAGGCGAAACAGGTCGATGATCGTCCGCTCGGGCGAATACAAGCCGATCGACAGCCCGGCAGGCAAGGGATGCAGGGTGCGGCCAATCTCGAAGGTTTCGCACGCGAAGCGGTGCCACGTGATGGGTGCGAACCTGATCGTCGCGGGTTGACTCCCACGCGGGATCGCGATGTCAGTGGCGCGCGGGATTTCGTCCGTCAGTTCGTGCAGCGCGGCGGCCGACAAGAGGCAAATGGTCGCTTCCGGCTTCTTGGCGGCGAGCGCCATCCAAGCGGCAGTCGTGTCGTCAGTCGCCCCTGCGCGAAGGAATGTTCCCGGCGCGACGCGCTCGTACTCGCCCGCAGCCAACATCTGGTCGAGGCGATGCCGCGTGAGACCCAACCCGGGAAGTTCCCCGTAATAGAGGAGGTCAGGCAAGGCCATCCCCTCCCTCTCGTCAGCAGAAACCATCACACCTAGAGCATACCTGGCCTAGATTCCGTTGACCAGGGTTCGCATGCGAAACCGTCACCCCAACTCAGGTTTGCGGAGGAAGCGGTACGGATCGCACGTCAGGTAACCAAACCGCGGGTCAGGTCAAAGAGTCAACCAGACCAGGGGCAGTCCCTGGGTATCCCGACTCTTAGCAGGGGAAACGTCCCTTGCGGGCCCGACGTGCGGGGTGAGGGTGAGGATTGAGGCCCCGACGGCGTTTTCGGCTGCAGGGCTCGAAACCGCGGATGCGGCGCCAGCCGCGCCGATCAGGAGCCTGACGGCAACGGCGGCGGCTAGGAGGAAGCGTGCGAAGGGTGCGAGAACACTGGCGGCAGCGCGCTAACTCATGCGACTATCGTGGCAAGTCGGGGAACTCAGGTCACTGCTCGTATACCTTCCGGCCCTCCGCAGTGGCGCAGATCCGTTTCGATACTGCCTCGGCCTGCGGCGCTTCCCATGCACTTGCCTCGCCGAGAATTGAGTCCGTCTCCCCGGACGGGAGCTTCGAGAGTTTCCCGTACGGTTCCTCGCAGTGATAGAGGTCAACCCAGCCCCGCTGCGGAAGTCGGGCCAACACGTCTTCCGCTCGTTGATTCAGTTCCACATCGGAGTCCTGGTGCCGTAGCGCCCGAAACTGCCACACCACCTCCCACGTGCCGGAGAAGTCCTCGATCGCCAGCCATAGGATTGCTCGCTCGTCGTCGTTCATCACTGGTCGAATACCGGATTTCCTTCAAGCGGTCTTCGCGTGATGGTCCCGGCGACGCACCGCCTGAGGCGCCCACCAGCAACGAGCTCGAGCTGGACTGACCAGCCTCACCGTACGGGTTGGGCCTGCTCGTCAGCGTCAGCGTGCGGAGTAGGTTCCGTGCGCCACGCCCAGCCTGCGGCCCCTGAAACCAACGCGGCGATCACCACGGCGCCAGACAGCCACGTCGACACAGTGAGGAAATTCCACCACTGCCCATAGGCGTATGGAAGCGATAGCGCCGCATTGACGATCACGTAGAAGGCCGTGCACGCGACAACGAACGTGGTGCCGGCCTTCAAAGACATCCTGCCCATCAGCAACATGCCGAGCGTGACGGCACATCCCAACGAGACAGCAGACAAGAGCCACCACACGCTCGTCCACGTCGGGAACGACGTGAGGTAACCGCGCTCCGAACGATAGCCAAGCGCCAAGGCCGGCAACGGTTGCAACAGGAACTGGGCCGTCGCTGCGCTGACGCCCGCACCAAGCGTCTGGCCCACGCGGGTGACTCTAGTAAAAACCATAGAAACCACTCATGTTGGCATACGGGCAGGCGATGTTGATCAGACACGCAACATTGGCGTAAGTCCTCTGATATGCCGTGACCCAGCCGCTTCCATTCCCAAACAAGTACACCTCATGATTTGGCATTTGCTTGTGCGATCCAGAAATGATGAGCCAAGACCCGCTCTTCTTCACGGTCATGGTAAAAGCCGCCCCGATAGAGTTCGGGATTCCTGTGCAAAAGGGATTTGTGGCCTCCACGACGAAACGCAGGTCAACCGAGGACGCGGTACTCGCAGCCAAACGCGAGACGGACATTCCGGACGTCGAGGCTGTTTGCGTTGCAACCAGCGCGCCTGTTGACTTGTTGTAGACCTTCGTCGCGCCTATGTTCTTGTAACTCGACACAGTGCCTGTGCCAGTGAAACCTACGTAAGCTTCGAGCTTTGTTCGATACGGGTAGCCTGAAGGGCCGTATCCGCGACCATCACCTCCGTACTGATAACTACTACCCGAGTACGTGCAACCTGTGGGCGGCGCATCGATCTTGCTCTGGGGGATAAAGGTCTGATATTGGACGGTGGCACTCGTGTAAGACGTTGCTGCCGCTAATTCAGAGGTCACCGCACTGTTGATACCAGCCTCGCCGCCCTCGCTCGGAACGTGAGCAATCAGCCCCCAGATCCCGCCTCCCGAATCGAGCTCATCCGAAACGGTCTCGATCCGGTAGGCCACTGTGGAACCGGGCTTGGCGTCGTAGTCCCTAAGGGAGCGCTGGTCGGTCTTCGCGATCATGACGTCGTCGCGGTATACGAGAAACGCGGCGCGGTTGGCAGGAGACTTCCAGGAGAGATCTACATACCCAGGCGTCGCCGCCCACATGGCCGGGGTCGCTGCCGAGGTGCCCGACAACAGGTCCAGTCCAGCAATGGCGTATTCCCTGCCATCCGCAGTTGCTAGGACCGTGATCCCAACGTCGTTTGCGTCAGCTGCAGTCCTGGCGTCAATAGCTCCGGTCTTCGCACCATTGTTGGCGGCATCGGGACTCAGGGCAACAACCTCGCCGCTTTCCAACTCGCCAAGGACGAATGTTGCATCCCCACCCTGTGATTCGGCGCTCGAGGCCGGAACCGACAAAACTAACATGAGTATGGCGACAAGGACGGAGGGAACGAAGAAATGCACGATGGGCGTAGTTATTTGCATTTCGCCTGCCTTCGATTCGGGACAAATTCTGGTGATGTTGCGGGAAGCGCGCGGCACTATCCGGCCAGTTTGCCAGGGACTAACGTCACGTGTCAATACTTACGGCAACTGTCAACGATGAGGGCCCGCTTGGACTGTCGGGGATGCCCTATCCGCCAGACTTGAGTGAGACGCCGGGAGTCCGGGAGTTTGGCTGGGGCGTGAACCCTGAGGAGCACGATCATGACCACGACAACGACACCCCTGGGTGAGTCGGCTGCGACGCCCGATGCGGTGGCGATGACCCCTTCGGCCGTGGACGCAGCGGGTGTAGCCCCTCGCGGTGGCCGCTCGGCGCGACGGTCGTTCACGGCCGAGTACGACGCGGCACCGGTCGGTTCCAAGGGTGCGGTGCTGCGTCGGGAGCGGTTGTATGACTCGCATGTGACCGAGTGGCGCGCCCAGATCACCGCGGGCACGCTGGGCCATTCAGACTCCACCAGAGAGCTCGTGACGTCCCAGGTGAGGGCCGTCGCCACATCGTTGACCGTGCGGGAGATTGGGCGGCCTGCATCGTCATGAGCGAACCCGTCGGGCCCGGTCGGGGCCGGCGCCTCGGTAGTGCCCGTGAGGTCCACCGACACGTCCTGAATGAGGAACATATCCCCCGTCGACGTCGTGTTGTTGGTGGCGTCGCCCTCATCAATGAACAACGACACCTCCAAAGACGACGCAGGCAGCAGGCTCGACACATCCACCGACTCCGCCACAGCAGTCGGCGGTGCGGACTCGTCCACCACCATCGGGTAATCGTTGCCACCCGACAGTTCCTCGGTGATGACGGAGCCGACCCGGCGAAGGTGCAGTACCTGTCGTCGCGGTGTCATGGGCACACACCACGGGCCCGCCCTGGCGGGCAGACTCCACCAGGGAACTCGTGACCTCCCCCGTCAGCGCCGTCGTCACTTCGTCTACCGTGCGAGACACCATCCGGCCCGCATCCATTGACACTTGCAATAAACGAGCCTTATGCTTCATCTATGAGAAGTGACGGTCCGGCGGTGGCGCCCTTTCTGCGGTCAGACAACCAGGCTCGCATCTTGGCCGAGATACTGCTCACCGACCGCGAGCAAACCCTGTCCGAGATCGCGCACGCCACCCTTGTGCCCCTGCCCACGGTTCAGCGGGAAGTCGATCGGCTCACGCAAGCGGGCATCACCAGGTCACGCAAACAGGGTCGCAACCGGCTCGTGTCGACCGACGCCACATACCCGCTCATCTCTCCACTGACCCAGATTATCGCCTCCAGTTACGGACCCACGCCCATCATCCACGAGGCGTTTGCCGGCCTAGAAGGCCTTGAGCAGCTGATCATCTTCGGGTCCTGGGCCTCACGCCTGTCCGGCGTCCACGGGCCATTCCCAGGCGATATCGATGTGCTCCTCGTCGGCACCGACGTGTCCAAACTCGACGCCTACCGCAGGGCCGAATCAGCGCGCGCACACATCGGCCGCGAAGTGAATCCCACCGTCGTCTCCCCCGAACGCTGGGCCAGCGCAGACGACGGCTTCATCCAAGATGTCAAGTCCCAACCCTTCGTCGAACTTGAGGTGACCCATGACCCATGACGGGGCTTCCACAGCGTTCACCCCAGGCACGCCGTGGAGCCGAGGACGCGACCAGGTGCTCCGCCTGATCGCCGAGGGACGCGTCACATCGGTCACGCCCGACGGCGCCCTCGCGCAACGCATCCTCGACCGCGCCACCGGAAGCCTGCGCGCGGCCGCGACGGCGCCCACGCCATCGTCGGCGACCTGATCGGCGCACAACTAGGCACCGACCTCGGCTCCGAGTTTCAACACATGCGCCACCTCCGCAACGACACCGAGTACCCGCGCCCCGACAAAGCGGTCGCCACCTCAGCCGAAGCCCGCGAAGCCCGCGAAGCCCGCGAAGCCATCCTCTACGCTAAAACTCTGCTCGCTGCCGTCACCCAACTCATGGAAACCATCGGCGTGTTTCGCTGAATCTGGGGCATTTCACGGGCTTGAACTAGCGACACCTGGCAGCACGTGGCAACGGCGTCACCGCGCGAATCCGCTGTCACGACACCTACTGGCGAACCCGTCCACTACAGCGGGTGCAGCAGGCGGTGCACAAACTGCCGCGTGCGCTCCTCTCGCGGCGCGCGCAGTACTTGCGCGGGCGACCCGTGCTCGAGCACACGACCCTCATCCACGAAGGCAACCTGCTGTGCCACCTCTCGTGCGAACTGCAGTTCGTGCGTGACCACCACCATCGTCCAGCCCTCGGCGGCGAGGTCGCGCATCAGGGTCAGGACGTCGCCCACGAGTTCGGGGTCGAGCGCGGACGTGGGTTCGTCGAACAACAGCAGTTCCGGCCGCAGCGCGAGCGCGCGAAGGATCCCCACGCGCTGCTGCTGGCCGCCGGACAGCTCGTGTGGATAGGCCCCCGCGCGGCTTGCCAATCCGACGCGCTCGAGCAGAGCGAGCGCCTCATCGTGCACCTGGTCGCGAGGGCGCCGTTGGACCACCAGCGGCCCCTCGGTAATGTTCTCCAGCACGGTGCGGTGGGGGAACAGGTGGTAGTGCTGGAAGACCATTGCCGAGCGGTCCCGCAACGCCCGCAACTCACGCGGCGCGGGACGCGAGGAAAAGTCGACGGCCGTGTCCGCGATCGCCACACGCCCCGCGTCCGGCACCTCGAGGCCGTTGAGGCACCTCAGCAGCGTGGTCTTCCCGGAGCCGGATGCTCCGATCACCGCCAGCACCTCGCCGCGTGCAACGCGCAGGTCGACCGAGCGCAGCACCTCGATCTCGCCGAAGCGCTTAGAAACGCCCTCGACCGTGAGCAGGGACGATGCGGTGGTGGGGTCAGTGGGCGACATACTGGTCCAATTTCCTCTCGAGGGCGCTCTGCCCACTCGACAGCGCCAGGCAGATCACCCAATAGACGATCGCCGCCTCGACGTACAGCATCATGAATTCCTGACTGAAGGCCGCGATCTGTTGTGCTTCACGGAACAGTTCTGTCACCAGGATGAGTGAGGCCAGCGACGTGTCCTTCACCAGCGATATGAATGTGTTCGACAGCGGCGGGACGGCCACCCTGGACGCCTGCGGAAGGATGACCCGGAGCAGCGACGTGCGCCGAGACATGCCGATCATGTACGCCGCCTCCCACTGGCCCTTGGGCACGGACAGGATCGCGGCCCGCACCACCTCGGCCGCATACCCGCCGACGTTGAGGGAGAACGCGATGATCGCGCTGGGCCACGGGTCGATGGTAAGCCCGAGGGACGGTAGCCCATAGAACACCACGAACAGTTG
>JASBTB010000136.1 GCA_030148645.1 Demequina sp.
CGGCAACCTCTCCGGCATCGATCCGGGCCTGCTTCACCCACCCACGCAACGTGTCCGGATTGACCCCCGTGCGATGCCCGATACGGATCACCGCAGCGTTGAGCGACAGCGACGTCTCCTGCGCCATCGCTTCTCTCACAAACCGCACGGAACGCTCCCTGAGCTCCTGCGGATACTTCCTCGGTGCTGGCATGGTCATCATCCTCTCGGGACTTCAGACCCTCCACCAAACCCGCGATTCAGTCTGAGGTGGCTTTGGTGGCCTTCTTGGGCTTTGGTGTGATTGCTTCGGTGGCCATGTGCTCAGTTTGGCCGAAAGTGGCAACGGGTGGTGGGGCGGCACGCTCAACACGGCAAGTCCCAACGCTCGCCTGTCGATCGACTAGCCCATTCGGCCACCGCGAGGTTCGAGACGTTGACCACGTTACGGTTGGTCACCTCAGCACATCTGCGCCCGGGGGCCAATCAGAATCGTCTATCCCGCTGCTCAACGGTGCGGGCCGAAGCTTGGGCCAAGCTTAAGAGCCATTTCCCAGCCCTGTCGCTTTGGAGTAGTCCTTAGAGCAGTCAAGCCAAAGAGGCAAACGAAAAGGGCCGCCTACCGGAGTAAAACTCCTGGTAGACGGCCTTTTATTCGTAGCGGGGACAGGATTTGAACCTGCGACCTCCGGGTTATGAGCCCGGCGAGCTACCGAACTGCTCCACCCCGCGTTGGTAGGTGCCCAGCCTACCTGGCCGGGGCGGTGCGTCCAAATCGCGCCCTGTCCCCGTCCAGATTGCCTGTCCAGTTGGCGGACGTCCCGGCATCGTCCGACCGAAGGATGCGAACGTGCCCGGGAGTGGATACTGTCGTGTCATGACTACACCTCACGAGCCTGACGACCCCTTCGCCAACCCCAAGGCGCCCCTGCCGCCGGACGCACAGTCGCCGCAACCGCCTACCGCCTACCCGCCTCCCACACACATCGTGGTGTCGGCGGTGGCGGCACCGACGGGCCTGGCTCGATGGACCACGATTCTGACCGGAGCGGTCGCGCTCTTGACTCTGGCGGGTGCGTTGACGGCCTCGGCCCAGGTCGAAGAATTGAAAACGGTGCTCGCCAACCCCGACAACGCTTCGCCTTTCGCGGGCCAGAACCCCTTGAGCCTGCTCACCACTCCGCTCCTGATCACCAGTTTCGTGCTACTCGCGCTGTGGATGTCCCGCGTGCGTTCGGCAATGACCGCCCGCGGCGAGGTTGTGGGTGGCCCTCCCGCCGTCGAGTGGTGGGGCTGGTTCGTACCTCTCGCCAACTTCGTGTTGCCGTTGTTGGGCATGCTCGCCATCGCCCGACGCAAGGCAAGCATCGGTAGCCTCATCGGCTGGTGGGTCTCGTTCTGCCTCTACTGGGTGCTGTCGTGGGCCAGCGTGGTTCCCAGTATCACGGCGGTCGACCTTGCGACCGGAGAACTGGCTAACCCCGACGCCCTGAACGCGATCGTGCCGATCGCGTGGGGCAGCGCGCTGTCTCTCATCGCCTCGTGGGTCTTCTTGGCGAACGTGATTCGTCAGACCACTGCAGCAGAGAAGTCCCTGTCCGCTCAGGCCAACGGATCGCCGTTCTAGACGCCGTCCTCCAGGCACGACGAAGGGCCGCGGGGTGTGCCCCGCGGCCCTTCGTCGTGCCTGCCTACTGCGCGCTGGTTGGCGACGTCGAGGGCGAGGGCGTGGCCGCCACATCCGGCCCCGTCGCCGCACCAGAGTTCGCGGCCCCACCGGTGGCAGCGCCCAAGTCAGCCTCGGCACGCGCGGCCCGGCCGAGCGCCTCGGCGAGCGCATCCTGCGCCTGGCCATAGGCGGCGAAGTTGCCGTCCGCAAGAGCCGCTTGACCGTCGTTGAGTGCCTGTTGGGCATCGGCGAGCGCGGTACGCAATGCGGCTCGCGCGGCGCTGACATCGGGGTCGACGGGCTGGGTCGGGTCCGTCGGCTGGGTCGGGTCCGTCGGGTTCGGTGCCGCCCCTTCGCCAAAGACCTGATCGAGGGCACCAGCCAACGTGTCTGCGAAGCCCACCTGATCGCCGAACGAAACGAACACCTTCTGCAGGAGCGGGAATCTGGTTCCCTGGGAGGACCTCACGTACACCGGTTGGACGTAGAGCAACCCTCCGCCCACCGGCAGGGTCAACAGGTTGCCGTTGACCACGTCGGTCTCGCCTTGGCGCAACAGGTTCAAGACGTTCTGCGCCTCGGGATCGGAACGGAACTGGTTTTGCACTTGGCCAGGTCCGGACACGGTCGCGTCACGCGGCAACACCAAGAGCCTGAACTTGCCGTAGTCGGGATCCTTGACCCCCGCCTGGTTGCCCGTCTCCGAATTCACCGCCAAGAAGCCGGTCAACACCTGGCGATCGGAGTTTCCTCCAGGGATGAACGTGGACGTCAAGGAGAACGCGGGTGTGTCCTGTCCGGGCATCTGCAACGTCAGGTAGTAGGGGGGCTGCAACTGGGTCTCGGCCGTCGGGTCGACGGGATTCGCCCAGAAGTCCTGACCGGAGTAGAACTCCGTGGCGTCGGTCACGTGATAGCGCGTGAGTTGGAAGCGCTGGATCGAGAACAGGTCCTCGGGGTAGCGCATGTGGCTCATGAGTTCCGCGCTCATCTGCGAATACGGCACCACCGTCGCCGGGAAAACCTTCTGCCACGTCTGCAAGATCGGGTCCTGCGGATCCCAAGCGTACAGCGTGACAGAACCGTCGTAGGCGTCCACGGTGGCCTTGACCGAGTTACGGACGTAGTTGAGCACCGCAGGGTTGAGGGAATCGGTGTTGGCGAACACGTCGGGCGAGGAGATGCTCGCGGAGTACGGGAAGTTCGTCGTCGAGGTGTATCCGTCGACGATCCACACGACTCGGCCGTCCACCACCGCAGGATAGGTGGTGGCGTCCAGGTCGAGATAGGGCGCCACGCGCGCCACACGCTCGATGGGATCGCGGTAGTACAGGATCTGCGACTCGCTCGTCACGCGGTCCGAGAACAGGATCTGCTGCTCACCGAACTTGAGCGCATACATCACCTTGGCGAAAAGATTGCCAATAACGGGCCCACCGTCCCCGGAATAGGTGGTGTTGACCTGTCCGCCCGCCGCATCGTCGGGGAAGTCGAGCTCCCACGGAACTGTGCCCTCGGGGGCGCCGACGATCGAGTAGGGGGGAACGCTCGTCCCAAAGTAGATGCGCGGCTCGTAATCGCCCAATTCGCCAGTCGAGGGGATCCCCGACTGGTAGAACAGCGGACGCCCGTCGGGCGTGACCTTGTTGCCGTAGGCGGCCACCACGCCGAACCCGTGCGTGAAGACCGTTGTGTCGTTGACCCACGAGCGGTTCTCGGCGCTCAACCCGTCGAGGTTGAGTTGACGCACCGCAATCACGGTGTCGCGCACCTCGTTGCCGATGCGGTATCGGTCAACCGTCAGTGTCTCCGGGAACGAGTAATACTGCTTGTTCTGCTGCAATTGCTGGAAGGTGGGCGCAACCACATTCGGGTCCAACAGGCGGATCTGCGCCGTGGTGTTGGCGTCGGCGCGTAGCGCGTCCGCGTCGGCCTCGGTGCGTGCCTTGTATTGGGTGGATTCGACACCGTCCAGTCCGTAGGCGTACAGCGTCGCGTTGATGTCGCGCTGGATGTACGGGGCCTCGTACTCCTGGGCGTTCGGATCCACCTGGAAGTTCTGAACGATTGCCGGGTAGACACCGCCGATGACGATGGCGGACAGCACCATCAGACCCACGCCGGTGGCGGGAATGCGCCAGTCGCCCCGCCAGATCACCACCAGGAACAGGACGGCCACGAGTGCCGCAATACCGGCCAGGATCGACCGCGCCGGCAGGATCGCGTTGACATCCGTATACGATGCGCCCGCGAATCGGTCTCCTTGGTTGAGTACCAACGAGTAGCGGTCCAACACATAGTTGGCAGCGATGGCGACCATGACGATGAAGGCCAGCACGCCAAGCTGTGTGCGCGCACCCCTGCTCGCGACAAAGTCTCGCCCCCCGCCCGAGATACCGCCATACAACAAGTGGATGAACGCCGCCAAGACGGCGCACACGATCGCGATCGCCAGCACAAAGCCGACGACAAGGCGCAACACCGGCAGGGTGAACACGTAGAACGAGGCATCGAGGTTGAATTGCGGATCGGCATACCCGAAGGAGGTGCGGTTCATGAACGTGAGTACCTGGTCCCAGCGGGACGCGACCGCACCGCCCGCGATGAGCCCCACGAACAGCGGCAACACCACGGTGACAATCCGCTCGACGGGCCGAATCTGCTCACGATACTGGTCGAGCGGGGTGTTGCGGGTGGCGGTCAACGCCGGGCGCACCGACTTGGCCCACCGCAAGGAACCCCATACGGCAGCACCCGCGACGACGAACCCGACGACGAACAGGCCGATGCGTGCGATCCACTGGGTCCGCCACACCGAGAAGTAGCCCACTTGGTCAAACCACGCGGCCTCCGTCCAGACGTTGGCCAGCACGACCGTCAGCACTGCGATCGCTGCCATCACCCCGATCGCGATGGACAACGGTGAGCGGCGCCTGGGGACCGACACGGGTCGATTGCGCGGTGCGGGGCGGTTCTCATCAAAACTCACGGGAGATCCTCATTCGTTGGTGGTGTCGACACCGCACCGTGGCAGCCCCGACGTGTCATTCTTACCGATCGCCACGATTGCGGCATAGGCGTCGTCCAGCGTGTCTACCGCGTAAACGTCGAGACCCTCGGGAACGTGCCCGATCACCTCGTTGCAGTTCTCGACCGGCGCGAGGAAGTAGTCGGCGCCTGCCGATCGCGCGCCGGACATCTTGAGGGCTATGCCGCCAATCGGGTACACCTGACCGTCCACATCGATCACTCCGGTGCCCGCCACGCGAGCGCCCTTGAGTTCGTCCTGCGAGGTGAGCTGATCCATGATGGCCAGGGCAAACATCATTCCCGCGCTCGGTCCACCGACCTTGTCGATCCCCACGGTCACGTCGATCGGCGGATCGAACTGGGGGTCGACAGTGACGCCCATGCGCGGTTGACCTTCGACATCGATGAGATCGAAGGTCACATTGCGCTCCCGACCATCGCGTCTGACCGTCATCGTCACTGTGTCGCCCGGCTGGCGCGCCGCCAAGTAATTCGTCAGGTCGGCGTAGGAATCGAAGACCTGACCGTCGCCGCCCACCACCACGTCGCCGACCTGCAGCACACCCTTGGCATTGGATTCGTCGAGGATTTCCACGACTGTGACCGTCGCTGGCACCTCATGGCCGAGAGCCTGGAGCGCGGAGACGGTAGCGGACTCCTGAGACGTGATCCACTGCGCCGCGTTGCGTTCCTGACTCGCCTCTTGGTCCTGAGGGGTGCCGAGCACGGCCTCGACCGGCTGCACGGTTCGGGCCGGAGAGAAGAAGCCCTGCAGGACGGCACCCACCGTGAATCGTTCGGAACTGGCGTTCGATACCGAGACGGTCGTCAAGCGCAGCTCGCCGCTCGACCGATAGGTCGTGGCGCCATCGATCTGGACGAGTGGCACACCATCGACCGTCGAGAGGGTGTCGAACGTCGGGCCGGGCCCCTCGATGGCGTACTGCGCGGGAACCACGGTCAGTGCTGCCAGCAGTAGCGATGTCGTCAGCCCGGTAGCCGCCATGACGTTGGCGCGGCGCGACGCAGGTCGCTCCACCAGCGAAAGGTTCGCATTGTCCATGGGCGCGTTCACCCGACCATCATTGCCCATAGCGAACGGAACTCCCAATCGGGCACCGCGTTCGTTACGGTGGGTGAAGGTGGGGATTTCGATGCGAGGAGACACGATGGCCGACGCGGAGGAGCAGTGGATGAAACTGCTCCGAGAGCTCTTTGGCGACGACGCCGAGGAAGCGCTCGACCAGATGCGCCAGATGGGGATGGACCCCAACCTCTTGGCTCAAGCATCGGGGATGGCAAACGCCCCCGGAATGATGGACCACATGCTGAACCAGATTCGTGCCCTGATGAGCCAGTCACAAGGCGAGGATGTCAACTGGACTCTCGCACACGATGTGGCACGCGGGGTCGCGGCTCAAGGCGGCGACCCCGTGGTCAGCGCGGCCCAGGCGCGCGAGTATCGCGCCACCGTCTCGGAGGCGGAGTTGTGGCTCGACGCGGCGACCGATTTCGATCCGGCTCGCGCACAGCCCGCCGTTTGGAGCCGCGCCCAATGGGTGGAGGCGACACTTCCGAAGTGGCGCTTCCTGGCGGGACCCGTAGCGTCCTCCGTGTCGCTAGCGCTGGGTGGAGTGTTGCGCGACGAATCCGGATTGCTCGACGGACCGAACGCCCAGGGGCTGATTGGCTCCGTCAGCCCCACGGTGTGCGGAATGCACATGGGCCAGGCTGCTGGCGCGATGGCTCGCGAGGCCTTCGGCGCCACCGACCTTGGCATCCCACTGCTCGATGAGCCGCGCGTGGTGATGGTTCCCCACCAAATCGAGGAGTTCGTCGAGGGCCTCGACATCGACATCACGGACGTGCGGCTCTTCCTTGCGTTGCGCGAGGCGGCGCACGTGCGACTGTTCGCCTCTGCGCCGTGGCTGCCAGGGCAGTTGCACGCCGCCATCGAACGCTACGCGCGCGGTGTGACGGTAGACCTCGAGGCGCTCGACAACGCCGTACGCGAGGCGGGCATGGGAGATCCCGCAGCGTTGCAAAAGGCGCTGACCACCGGCATCTTCGCCCCCACGCACACACCCGAGCAGATCGAGACACTCGCGGCCATCGAAACGTGGCTGGCGCTCATCGAGGGATGGGTGGACGAGGTGACGGCGCGCGCGGCGGCCCCACACTTGCCCGCTTTGGGTCAACTGCGCGAACTCATGCGGCGCAGGCGTGCCGCAGGCGGACCCGCGGAGGACACCTTCTCCGCGCTCCTGGGCCTCACCCTGCGACCCCGGCGGCTTCGCGACGCCGCCGCCATGTGGTCGGCGCTCACGGACCGACTCGGCACCTCGGCGCGGGACGCCCTATGGCGCCACCCCGATCTGCTACCCGAGCCGGCGACGCTCGCAAACTGGCAGGCATGGGTTGAAGGGGCCACGGGTGAGCAGCGCGCGGACGACATCGACCGCGAGATCGAAGCTCTCCTGAGCGGGACGTGGGAGGGGCCGGACACGGGGGACGAGGGGCAATCCGACACGGCGAGCGGCGCTTAGCGGGTATTGTCGGCATGCGCGTCTAGGCTTGACGCAATCGATCCCCCGAATGGGGCCAGCGGTACACGCCGCATACCAGCAAGAAGGAGAAGGCTTATGGCCGAGAAGTACCAAGGCGAGTTCTACTGCGTGAAGTGCAAGGCCAAGCGCACCACTGAGGGCGACGTGGTGGTTTCCGAGAACGGGCGCCGCATGGCCAAGGCCACGTGCCCCGAGTGCGGCACCAAGTTGAACCGCATCCTCGGCAAGGCGTAACTCGCGCCGACTGACGTCAAGGTCGGGTGCCCTTATGGGTGCCCGACCTTCGTCGTGCCCGGACCTCGACGACGCGCATCGGGGTGGTCGCGCCTGTGGATAGCGCCCACGGGCCTGGCTCTCGGTGGCACCCTCGCACCATGAGGCTGATCCCGGGCGCCCGCGTCCTGACGCGCGCGGATGGCGCCCTCCAAGTCGGCGTCCGGGATCCGCTGATCGTCGATGAGCCCAGTGCGGACGAGCGGCGATTCCTGGAACGGCTCGACACCCTCGCGCACGTCGGCCCCCTCGACCAGGCGCGGCACTCGGCTGTGGTGGAACGCTTGGTTGCCGCGGGGCTGATCGTGCCGGATGGCGCGCCGCCGGGCCAGCCCGCCCCGCGCGCCACCGTGAACGACGGGGGGGCTCTGGGATGCGGCCTCGGCCTCGTCCTCGCGCGAGCAGGTTGGGCCGTCGCGATCGACGACGACGGCCGCGCGGTCGAAACGCCCCGTGGCACCTACGATCCCGGCTCCCTTGCGCAGACGCGACAAGCGGCTGCCGCCGACACGATTCGACGGGTACTGCCGCAGGCCGATGTTCGGGTCGGCGAAGCACGGTCGGATGTGGCGGTCATCGTGTCTCACGGCGCCGCATCGATCGAATCGGCTGTACCGCTCATGGCCCGGGACGTGCCGCACCTCTACGTCACCGCCGACGAGCGCGGTGTGCAGGTGGGGCCCTTGGTGATTCCCGGGCGTAGCGCGTGCGGCACGTGCGTCGGGCTGGCCCATACGCTCCACGACCCGTCGTGGCCGGTGCTGTCACTCCAACTCACAGCCGGACGCACGTTGCCTTGGTGTTCCCCGGACGTGGCCGCACAGGCGGTGGCGCTGGCCGTCGGCGCCCTCGAATGGTGGCGGTCGCCGCGGCAAGGGATTCCAGGATCGGCACCCGGTTGGCTCGACACGGTGTGGACCGTGGATCGCCACCGCCCGCCGTACCCGACCGCGGCGCCGCCGCACCCCGACTGTGGGTGCGGCGCCGCGGGCCCCATCGGCGACGAACTCGCCGCGCGTAGGGCGCGCATGCCCGACACCTCGTGAGGTGCCACCCTTGGCCAGCGCTCAGTGTGTGGCCAGTGCTCAGTGTGCGGCGACGATGCCCAAGATGTCCGCGCCGTAGCGGTCCAGTTTGGACGCCCCCACGCCGTGCACCTGCGCCAATTCACCGAGACTGCGCGGGCGAGTGCGCGAGATCGCCGCAAGCGACGTGTCCACCAGCACCGTGAAAGCGGGCTTGGACGTGGACTGCGCCACGTCGAGCCGCCACGCCTTCAGGGCCTCGAAAAGCCTCGCCTCGTCGGCATCGAGATCCTGTATGGCGGCGCGAGCGGGTCGACGCTGGTGGGGCATGCTCGCGTCAGGCCACCACTTTTCCAGGAAGCGGGTGCGCTTGCGAGTGGCGCGACCTGCCTCTTTGCGAGAGCGCGCGAAACTCACGTGCAGGTGTTCGCGGGCGCGCGTGATGCCCACGTAGAGCAGGCGCCGCTCCTCCTCGACGGACTCGTCTGTCTCCGCCATCGAGATCGGCAGCAGGCCTTCAGACATCCCCACTAGGAACACCGCCTCCCACTCGAGGCCCTTGGCGGCGTGGATCGTGGTAAGTGTGACGCCGTCCACGGAGGGTGCGTGTTGAGCCACCGCGCGCTCGGCTAAGTGCTCGACAAGGCCGCGCATCGTGGCGGGCTTTCCGGAGGCTGTCACGGCGTCCAGGTCGAAGTCGTCCGCCAGTTCCACGAGCGCCTGGAGCGCATCCCACCGCTCGCGCACCGCACCGCGAGCCGCGGGCGGCTCCTGCGACCAGCCAGCGTCCATGAGCGTCTCGCGTACACGGGCGCCCAGCGGATCCGCCGACACGGCCACCGCAGCGCCCCGCAACAGCACCATGGCCTTGCGTACCTCCTCCCGCGCAAAGAACCGCTGACCGCCGCGCACCAGGTACCCGACGCCCCTGCTGGCGAGCGCGTCTTCGATCTCTTCCGACTGACTGTTGGTGCGATACAGGACGGCGATTTCGCGGGCCGCGACGCCCCCCGAGATCAACGCCTCGACGCGGTCAGCCACAGCGGCTGCCTCGGCCGCGTCGTCCGGATAGGTGTGGAAGCCCACGGCGGGGCCGGAGGACCGCTGGGACACCAGCTCCACCCCAGATGAGGACGCGCCGCGATGCGCCATCAGGCCGTTGGCGAGGTTCACCACTTGCGGCGTGGACCGGTAGTCGCGGACAAGTCGCACCACTGTGGCGTCCTCGTACCGCCGGGTAAAGCCCAGCAGGTGTGCGGGGGACGCCCCCGCGAAGGAATAGATCGTTTGGGCGGGGTCGCCCACGACACACAACTCGCGTCTGCCGCCGAGCCACTGGTCGAGCACATACTGCTGCAGGGGCGACACATCCTGGTATTCGTCAACGACAAAGTGGCGATACTGGCGGCGGATTTGCTCGCCGACCTCGTCGTGGCGGCCGATGATGTCGGCCACCAACAACAGGATGTCCTCGAAGTCGAGCACCACGGCGTCGGTCTTTGCCTCTTCGTAGGCCCTCATCACGTCGGCCACGTGAAGGGGCTCGATTCCTGCTGGCGCCGTGCGAGCCTTGGTCTCGATCAAGCGTGCGTAATCGTCCGCGGCCACCAACGACACCTTCGCCCACTCGATCTCCGACGCGAGGTCGCGCACCGTCAGGCGGTCGGGACTGAGGCCCACCGCGCGGGCCGCCCGCCCCACCAGGGAAGCCTTCTGGTCGACCAGTTGGGGCATCTGCCCGCCCACTACCTGGGGCCAGAAGTAACCGAGTTGACGCAAGGCCGCCGCGTGAAAGGTCCGGGCCTGAACACCATCGGCTCCCAGCGACCGCAACCGCTGGCGCATCTCGCCTGCCGCGCGGGCCGTGAACGTCACGGCCAGCACGGACTGGGGGTTGAAGGCCCCCACGCGCACCCCGTAGGCGATGCGGTGGGTGATGGCCCTGGTTTTGCCCGTGCCCGCCCCCGCGAGGACGCACACGGGGCCGTGGAGGGCTGTAGCGACCTCGCGTTGCTCGGGGTCGAGGGCTTCGAGAATTTCGTCGGCAGACATTGGCGCCATTGTCTCAGGCGGGGGTGACGCGTAGCGCACTATCCCCAGACTGTGCTGGCGCTATCCGTCGAGGTGCTCGGCCCGCGCCTCGTCGGCGAGCGGCCCGCCATACCAGTCTTCCAGCATTCGGCGTGCAATCGACCCGTGCGGCGCCAAGACGACCGTGCCGTCTGCGACCAACGCAACGATGTCCTCTCTAGACACGAACATGGCCTCGCCGATCTCATCGTCATCCAGCACAAACTCGTCGGACTCGACCGTCGCCGTAAAGCCCACCATGATCGATGCGGGGAACGGCCACGGCTGGGAGCCCACGTAGGTGAGGCCACGCAAGCGCAGGCGAGCCTCCTCGAACACTTCCCGGTGGACGGCCTGTTCGAGACTCTCCCCCGGCTCCACATAGCCCGCCAGGTGGGAAAACCGGCGCGGCGACCAATAGGACGCATGCGCCAACAACAGCCGATCCTGCGGATCCGTGATGGCGACGATCACGGCCGGGTCGGTACGCGGATAGTGCTCCTTGTTGTCGCGAGCGCAAAAACGCACCCAGCCCCCCTTGGTGGGCTCCGTGGGGTCTCCACACACGGCGCAACGGGGGTGATTGGCGTGCCACGTGGTCACAGCCACCGCAGTGGCGGCCAGTTCCCTGTCGCGTGCGCCGTCGCGCCCGCGCGTCGCCAACTGACCCAGCAGTGCACGCAGCGGTGTCATTTGCTCGCCACCGATGCCGTCCGTGTCGGTACCGAAAGCCGAGTCTTCCGGCACGAGCGCGACCAGGTCGCGACCCGCAGCGACTCCCAGATAGACACGCAACGACGCTGGCGGCTGCTGCGCCACCTCCAGGATCGTCAACCGTCCATCCATGGCCAGCACGGAGCCGTCGCACACCACGACCGCATCCAGTGCCCCAAGATCGAGTTGGTCGCGCCGCAGGGCCGCGCGATCCACCAGCATTGGCTCGCCCAGCGCCCACCGCATCACAGCTCCACGGTACCCGGAGCGGGGCACACGCCGTCGCTGCCCAAGGTTCACCGCTGCCCTCTTGGGCCTGCGCGTATGGTCGTGTCGCCTGGCAGGCGGCGTGGAACACGCACGTTCGAGCGTTTTGGCCGTACGGTTACTGCGTGCCTCATTCACCTCTTGCGCTTGCGGCCCTCGCCTCCGTGGCCGTTCCCGGCCTCGATGTGTACGACGTGCTGCGCAGTTCACGCTCGGACGCCGACTTCGACGTGGTGATTGTCAAGGACTCCACAGGCAAGCGCTGGGTCGTGCGTGCGCCCAAACGCGCGGCCGCAGGAGCCGCGTTGGAAGCTGAGATGGGCCTACTGCAGGCCCTGGCGCGTGCACATGACGCCGGGCTCATCGAGTTCGACGTGTCCCGCCCCAAGGGCGCCGCCGCCATGTCGGGAGAACCAGGCGGCCGGGCGATCGTCTATACGGAGTTGCGTGGTGCTCCGCTCGACCTGGCCGCCCTCGAGCCGGGGCCCGGACTCGCCGCGTCGGTGGGCCGTGCGCTCGCCCAGATCCACGAACTTCCGCAGACTCTGGTCGAGGATCAGGGCCTACCCTCGTACGAGGCCGACGAATACCGTCTGCGTCGCCTGTCCGAACTCGATGCTGGAGTGCAGACGGGGGTGGTGCCGCCGCGCCTGGCGGATCGGTGGGAGCGCCAGATGGAGAACGTGGCGTGGTGGCGGTTCGAGCCCACCGTGACGCACGGTGACTTGGGCGAGCAACAGATCTTGGTGCGCGAAGGAGCGGTAGCAGGCATCGTCGACTGGATGGATGCGCGGGTGGCCGACCCGGCCGATGACTTCGCGTGGCTTGCCGCCGCCGCTACCGACGACGTCTACGAGTCGATCATGGAGGCCTACCTCATGGCGCGCCGAGAGACACGCGACCCACACCTTACCGACCGGGCCCGGCTTGCTTCCGAGTTGGCGCTGCTCCGGTGGCTCATGTATGGCGTGCGCACGGACAACGACACCGTGGTGGCCGATGGTCGGGGGATGCTGGCCGACCTTGAGGCGCAGTTGTTCGACGACGGCTACACCACGCCGCCAGCCTGACTCCAGGTCCGGTCGCGACCCGCCTCCTTGGCGCGGTAGAGCGCGAGATCGGCCACCTCAAGGAGTTCGTCCACATCGATTTCCTCGCCCGTCAGGGTGGCCACGCCAGCGCTCACTGTCACCTGAACTGGCCCGTCGCGCGTGTCGACGCGAAGTTCCATGCACGCGGTTCGCATCGACTCCACGATGGCCACAGCCTTCGCTGCGGACGCTCCAGGCAGAATCACGAGGAACTCGTCGCCGCCGTAGCGCACAGTGAGTCCGCCGGGGGCGTTGCGCTTGAGCACCGCTGCCACGGCCTCGATCACCCTGTCACCCACACCATGCCCCCACGAGTCGTTGACAGACTTGAAGTGGTCGATGTCCACCACGGCGACGCTGAGCGGTGACCCCTGAGCGATACAGGACTCCACGATGCCGGGCAGGGTCTGTGCGAGAAAGCGGCGGTTGTACAGTCCCGTGGCACTGTCGCGAATCACCTGGTCCCCCAACTCGGCTCGCAGTTCCTCGCTGACCTCTACCTCTCGCGACAAGGCGTCGCGCATTCGCTCCAGCTCCCGACGTTGCATGACGGCGTCTGTGACGTCCCGCAGGATGACGCAGCGGCCCACCGTCACACCTTTGCCGTCGCCGATCGAGGTCGTCACCAGGCTCACCACTCGGTGGCCGTTCGGGGTAGGAACGTCGACCTCTCCCCCCCGGTCCAGAATCCGAGCGGTGCGGGGACACACCTCATGGAGCATCTTCGCCACAAGATCCTCCGCCCCGTCAATCTCCCGGGCGAACGCCCGCGCCGCCGCGTTGACGTCGATCACCCGCCCCGAGTTGTCCGTCACGAAGACGGCACCGGCGAGGCTTTCGAAGATCTCGCCCCTGGCCAGGGGGACCTTGTCGACCAGCCCATCCCGGACGATGGCGGAACCGATCATGGCGACCGGGAACACCATGAGCGCGGGCGTGAGATTGGGGCCGCTGGGTCCCCACACCATCGCGGACACCACGTAGCCGATTGCTGGCACCGCCCACGCGGCCAGCATCACCGTGCGTGCCTTGCCCGACACCACAAGAATGCCGTGACGCCCACTCAAGAGTGCCGCCAGGGGCGCCGTCGACAGCACGAAGAGCACCGCCGAGTGGATCCAGAACCCGTAGGCGTAGGTCAGCGTGCCGTCGTCGCCCACAACCACCACGATGCGGTGAAGCGCGGGGAATGCGGCGATGATTCCCAGTGCCCACGGGTGAGCGATGAGGGCGAGAACGTCGAGTGGTTTCCAGGGCCGCGAGGGGTTGTTGAGGGCCTGGACGAGGCCGCGGATGCCGGCCACCACCACGGCGCTCCAGAACAGCGCCCGCACGGGTGCGTCGGCGGTGTCGGTGAATGGGCGCTGTGTACCCAGGAAGGAGATGGCGGACCACATCACGGTACCGATCAGGACGGCCGCGACGGCAAGGCCTGGTCGAGTCAGTCGGTTGCCGCGAAGCACGTACACGCCGACGCCGAAGGCGACGATGATGGATGCGATGTATCCGGCGGACAGGACAACCGTCACCACACGCACTCCCCACGTTTGACCGGATGGTCGTCTCTTGCCACGATGTTCGGCTGCTGTCACGTTCGACTGCTGTGACACAGTGTAGGGAAACCGCCTGCTGGGGGCGTGCCGCCGCTGGTGGGCCCCGGGGCACGGCGTGCGTTAACTCCCTATGAGCAGCGCCTCGATTTCCTCCCGGTCGAGCAATCGTTGCGGGCGTACCGTCTGGTCACTGGCCACATAGTAGAACGCTGCGTCGATCTGCTCGACTGGCGTTCCTGTGCGCGCCGCCCACGCCAGGCGGTACATCGCGAGTTGCACTTCCCGTGCGGCCCTTTCTGCCTCGTCGCGCGGCGGCCTGCCCGACTTCCAGTCCACCACGGTGACGCGGTCGAGACCCGCGCCGGGAGCGAATACTGCGTCGATCCGGGAGCGCACCGTCACGCCGCCCACGGGCACTTCCACGTCGGCCTCGATGTGCGTGGGTGTGCGTGCCGCCCACTCGGAGGCAAGGAACGTGGCCTTGAGGGTGGCCAATTCGGCACCCGTCTCGTCTTCGGCGTCCTCGTCCTCCCACAGCGGAAGGTGACCGTATTGTGCCTCGATCCACGCGTGCAGGGCGGACCCTTGCTGGGCGGCGCGCGTGGGTTCCACCGGCACTGGCCGACGCAACTGGGCCGCGAAGGTAGCGCGATCGCGACTCATCGCCACGAGTGCCGACGTCGACACGTGCGACGGCAATTCGATCTGACCCGTGCCGCGCCCACGGTGAGCACGTTCCGCCAACATGGCCGCGATCTCGCGGGACAAGGGCAGGTCAGAGTCCCACCCGGTGGGGGAGGAATCGGGCCCCGCGGTGCCTGGCCCGGCGTCCTGCGCCATGCCCGCACCGGCCTCCGCCATGGCGTCAACCACGGCCGCCGCGAGGGTGCGCCGTGCCTCCTGCTGGGGTGTTGCGTCGGGCGGCCACAGCCTGGGTGGGCGCTCGATCTGGGGGGGCACGTCGCCTTCTGGGCGTTCTTCCCACTGGCCTGGCGCCGCTCGGTTGTCCTCCAGGAGTTCCATCACGTAGGGCGAGGGATTGCGGGGCCGCTTGCCACCGGAATACCAGGACCCGCTGAGCAAGACGTGTGAGCGTGCGCGGGTGAGCGCCACATAGAACAGGCGGCGCTCCTCGTCGAGTCGATAGGCGCCAGCCTCGCGCCTGAAGTCGACGAGCGTGGCGGCGAGCTCCTTGTGGTCGCGGGCACCGTGAAAGTGCCATTGCGGCAACTGGTCGCGGTCGAGCCGCAACTCGTGGGGGACATTCCCGATCCCGTCGAGCCATCCACTGTCGGTGTAGTCGGGGTTGCTCGCCGAGGGCACACCCACGGAGGGGAAGTGCCCGTCGTTGAGGCCGGGCACCGCCACCACGTCCCATTCCAGCCCCTTGGCGCCGTGAACGGTGAGGATTTGGACGGCAGCTGCATCGGGTTCGCGCACCGGCGCGTCGAGGCCGTTTTCTTCGGCCCGCGCCGCCTCAAGCCACGCCAGGAAGGCGCCCAGCGTCGCTCGTTCGGCACCCTCCTGGAAGGTGCGAGCAGAGTCGATGAAGGCGTCCACCGATCGCCGCGCACGGGTGGCTTGGCGGGCGACTGCCGACTCGATGTCGAGGCCCCAGGCACGCTCCGCGAATGCCACCAACTCGGGTAGGGGCAGGTACGTGTGCCTCCGAATGGCGTCGATCACGCTCGCCAACGCGCCCAAACGCGACAGCGCCACTTCCGTGAGCGAGCGACCTCGCGGCGACACCCAGGTGGGGCGCGGTAGCGAAGCCAAGGCGTCGACGATGCTCGCCGTGCCCTCCCGCTCGGCGCGAGGTCCGGCGAGCTCCTCGGCCCGGTCGTGCAAGGCCGCCAGGTCCCGTGGGCCCAATGCGAGCCGTTCGCCAGCGATCAGGCGCATGAGCGAGTCGCCGCGCGAGGGATCGTGGGCCACCTGGAGCAGAGCCAGCAGATCGGCCACGTCGGGCACATCCAGCAGCCCACCGAGGCCCACCACCTCGTAGTCAAGATCCGCCGCCACACACGCGTCGGTGATCGCTTCGTACTGCGCGCGGCGTCGGCACAGTACCGCAGCCGTCACCGGGGACGCGTCGCTGTGGCCGAGTTCGCCACGCCGGGCCTTGATGAAGCCGACGACGGCACGCGCCTCGTCGTCCGCGGTGACAAAACGGGTGGCGATCACTCCGGGGGCGAACCGGGACGGCTCCGCCTGCCCCATTTCCTCTCCCCGGGAGCGCAACGGCACACCCACCACCGGACTTGCGCTCAGCGGCGCGACGGTCGCATTAGCCGCCGTCAAGACGCTCGCCTCGTTGCGCCAGCTCACGGACAGTGTGTGCCGCGCCACCGCCGCGCCGCCAAAGCGGTCGACAAACTGCTTCAGCGCCTCGGCGGAGGCGCCGCGAAAGCCGTAGATCGCCTGGTTGGGGTCGCCCACCGCCATCACGGGGTGACTCGCACCGAACATGGAGGCGAACAGGTCCAGTTGCGGTGGCGAGGTGTCTTGGAACTCGTCGAGCAAGACGGCGACGTAGCGGGAGCGCTCCAGTTCTTGCACCGGGCTCAGACGGGCCAGTTTCACGGCCACGTCCACCTGATCCGAGAAGTCAAGGAACGACCCTTCCCGCTTGCGCCTGTCGTATTCGGCCACCAGGTCCGCCATGGCGGCCAGCGAACGCAGTTTGCCCACGTGCCTGGCGAGGTCTTGCGTGAATACTCCTGGGACCTCGTCCCCCGACTTCTTGGGCAAGGCCTCCATCAGCGCCAGACCCTGTTGCGCCCAGTCGCGCAACTGTTCGGGACTCAGCCGGTGATCGCGGGCCTGGGCGGCCAACCGCGGAATGGCCGCCGTGACGGTGCTGACCGCGGAGTCGGTCTCGACCGCACGGTCCCACGAGTCCACAACCGACTGGGACAGTTGCCACAGTGCCGCGCCCGTGAGCACCGTCGCTCCCGGGTCCACGGCCACCCTCAGGCCGTGCTCCTGTGCGAGCGCGGCCGCGTAGCCGTTGTAGGTGGACACACTCACGGCTGGCCGCGCCGGGTCCGGGCCGAACACCGTGGCGATACGCCGCGTGGCACGTTCCGCGATCTCGGCCGCCGCCTTGCGCGTGAAGGTGAGGCACAGAATCTCGTCCGGGCCGATGTCGCGCCCGAACAGGCGTCGCGCGTTGTCCAGCAGGTACAGGATGCGCAACGACAGGGTCTCGGTCTTACCCGAACCCGCCCCGGCAACCACCAGCGCGGGACCTAAGCTGGCGCCCACGATTGCGGACTGCTCGGCAGTCACCGTGCGGTCGGGGTCCACAGCTCCAGCCAGTTCCGCGACTCCCCGGCCCCAGCCCTCGACCAGACCTTCCTGTCGTGCCGGATCCGCCGCGCTCACGATTCGCTCACCTGCGCCCCTTCGGCGTGTGCGGGACATGCCCTGCGGACGGGGCATGTCCCGCACCCGTCGTTGACGGTTGCCACGAAGGTGCGCCCGGCCATGGTGCGCACCACCGCTCCCAGGCGCTCACGCGCCGCCTCGGGGTCGATCGGTGGTTGGCTCCTCACCGAACCCGACTTGCCGGTGGAGACATACACGAGTTCTGCCCCACCCGACACGCTCACCCCGGGCACCGCACCCTCCATGACCGCCAGCTGGTACATCGCCAGCTGAGGGTTGTGAGCGGCATCGGCGACGCTCGGTACGGATTGGCCCGTCTTGAGGTCCACGACGTAGGCGGTGCCATCGGCCAGTTCGACTCGGTCGGCAGAACCGGCAAGCACAGCACGACCGACCTCGACGGTGAACGCATGCTCCGTCAACACATCGCGACCCGAGCGCGCGTCCAGGTAGGCGGCCAGGCGCACCACCTTGTCTCGCGCCTGCTCGTAGGCGACTCGCTCGGGCCAGGTGCGCATCCCGAACGACGCGGCCCAGCGCTGGTCGAAGTCGGCGAGGAGTTCACGGTGCCCGCCGTGAGGATGTGCCTGAGCCAGGGCGTGAATGAGTGTGCCGACCTCTTGCGCGTCGGTGCTCTCGCGCGTGCCACCAGCGGACTCGAAAGCCCATCTCAGCGCGCACTTCTCGACCCACTCGACCTTCGAGGGAGACACCCGCACCGGTGCGCCCTCGTCCCAGAATCCCTCGCCCGTCGTCGATTCGAGGGCGCCGTGCCATGAGGCAGGATCGGCGCCTTGCACTCCCGCGCGCGCCAGCAGGGCCAGCATGCGTGCATGTGCGGTGGCGTCGGCCGACGCGTGGGCCTGGGACCGTACGGCCGCGACGGCCGAGCGCAGGTCGGCCACGGGACGCGTGGAGGCGGCGTCGAGGCGCGCCACACCCGACGCCGCCTCCACCTGGGACACAAAGCGCGACGGACGCGACTCGCCGTCGTCCACGGCGGTTACGATGAGTCGCGTGCGCGCCCGGGACACCGCTACCAGGAATGCGCGCGTCTCGTCGTCCAGCACTGCCGCACGCGCCGCGCGCATCGCCGCCCGGCCGGGCGCGGACTCCACGACGCCCGCCAGGAGGTCCGCGAGGTGCTGTGCTCCCAACACAGAGTCTCGTGGTGTCAGATTGGGCCACACGCCTTCCTCGACCCCGGCAACGGCCACCACGTCCCATTGGAGACCAGCAGCCGAGGCAGGGGTCGCGAACGCCACCACGTCGCGCGACCACGCTCTCGCTGCCAACGTGTCCGCCGCGAAGTCTTGGCCTTCCAGATAGTCGACGAACGCTGACGTACGCGCCTCCGGCAGGCGCTGCGTGAAGGTCTGGGCTGCGCGCAGCAAGGCGATCACGGCGTCCAGGTCGGCGTCATCGCGCGCGGAGCCGCCCAGTGCCGCCGCCCGCCAGGCCTCTGCCACCCCCAGCGCGTTCCAGGCCGCCCAGATCACCGCGCCGGGCGTGGCCGCTGCCTGTGTGGCTCGCGCACGGGCCGCAGCGACCGCATGCGCCGCTTTGGCCGCGGCGGCTGCCTCTGCTCCCGTGAGCGAGGCCCACCGTGCGGGATCGACCATGGCGTCGACAAGCAGTTCACCCGAGCGACGTTCGCCACCTCCCGCGCGTTCCTCACGCACCAATTTTCGACGCAAGCGCCTGACGCCCACCGCATCGAGGCCCACCAGGCGTGAGGTGAGCACCTCGACCGCGTCGTGTTCCGTCCACGGCTCACCCAACGCGGCGCGCAGGATCCTCATCAGCGGCGCCACCGCACTTTCTCGGTGCAGCGCCGTGCCGTCGCCCAACGAGGCACACGGGATGTCCGCCGCAAGCAGGTCGGAACGGATCTGGCGCAGCAAGGCGGCAGAGCGGGCCACCACCGCCATGCGTCCCCACGTGATCGGTGGGCCGTCGAGCCCGTGCCGGGCGCGCCTGAGTTCGGCCGCAATCGCCCGCGACTGCGCGTATCGGTGAGGGGCCGTCAGCACAACGACGGGTTCACGCGTTTGGCCGTCTCGCGCCGTGGCGGCGGCCACCTGCTGCACACTCGCGGCTTTGGCCGCGCGCCGCGCACTTCCCCTTCCCTTGACTCCGATGCGCCCGGCCATCGTCGCGCTCACGACCGCGAGTGCACCTGACTGTCGCAGCCCGTCGGCGAGTTCCGTATGCGTTGCCCCCCATTCGGATACGGCCTCACCCAACCCCTGCGGGCGGGCGCCCCGATAGCCCTGGACTGACTCGTCGGCGTTGCCCAGCAGGAGCAGGCGCGCTCCACGCACGGCCATCTGTCGCAGCAGCGCCGCACCCGCCGCGGTCGCATCCTGGTAGTCGTCCGCGATGACGAGCTCCCACGCAGGAGCCGACCTGTCCTCAGGCCACTCCGCAAGGGCATCGGCCGCACGGGCCACAATCGTGGCAGGATCGAAGCGGCCGCCTTGGTCGGCAGGCGAACTGCGCAACGCCATGACCCCTTCGTATTCGGCGTACAGGTCCGCCGCAGCGACCCACTCCTGACGGCCGTGCCTTCGCCCCAAGGCCGCCAGGTCCCGCGCCGAGATGTCTGCTTCTGCGACCCGCATCAACAGGTTGCGCAGTTCCTCGCGAAAGCCCGGCAACCGGGTGGCCTCGTCGGGGATCGTGCCACCCCATGCCAGCCGGGGGGCTCTCCCCCGCAAACGCCCCTCCAACAATTCACGCAACACCACGTCTTGTTCCGCCCCCGACACCAGGCTGGGACGCGGCGTGTTCAGCATGTGCGCTTCTGCGGACAGGATGGCGAAGGCCGTCGAGGCGATGGTGCGGGCGACAGGCGTGGTGGTGGCCACACCGATCGCGAGCGACACCCGATCACGCAGGTCAGCCGCAGCAGCGCGCGTCGGCGTGGTCACGAGAATGCGGTCGGCGGGCACCCCGTGGTCCACGGCTTGTGCTGCGGCCAGGACGGCCAACGTGGTTTTGCCCGTGCCCGGACCTCCGGTGACCACCAGGTGACGGGATGTGCGGGCCAGTTCGCCGAGCACCGAGCGTTGACCGGGGCACGGGTGGGGTTCTGCGGCACGCGAACGCGGCGGCACCAGGGTCAGAGCGGTCATATGCCTATCCCACCACGGCCCCCTGACATCGCCGACGCGGCCCGCATCACTGCGCGCCGGGCCACCACGACGTCGCGCCCAATCCTCGCCTACGGAGGAGTCGGCGAAGCAGTGGAAGGAGTGGGAAGGACGGGTGGGGCGTCGGGGTAGGGCCAGGGGTTGACCGCACATCCTTCGGCAAGTCCGTCGCGCTGCAGGTCCATCACGGAAGCGCGACCGCTGGCGCACGTCGAGTCCTCGCGGCCCATGAGGTGACCCACGCGGTGCAACAGCAGGTAACTCCGGGCGCCCGCATAGTCGTCCGCATACGCAGGCAGCCCGGCTGTCCAGTCGTAGATGGACAGGACGATGACGCCATCCTCGGTGCACAGGCCGTCGTAGGGAGATCCGGTTGCGCTGTCGCCAGCACCCGTGCCAGCCCCGGGCGAGGCTTGCGATGCCAGGTCTGAGCCCGCCCCTGGCGAGGGTGTGGGGCTCGCCTCGGTCACGGGTCCGACCGTCACCGCCTTGTGAGGATCGCCACACACTGCGGCCGTCGTGTACGGGCTGGCAAGCAACACTCGGTAGTCCGCGACCCCGTCGGTCGCGACAAACTGGAACGTGCCGTCCGTTCCCCACGCCCGGTTGTCGTTGAGCACGCCCAGCACATAGTCGCGGAAGGCCCCGTCGGCGGCGGACACACCGTCTTCCACCGCGACGGACACCCACCGCACGTCGCCCTTGCTGGGGTCCGGCTGGTTCGTGCCAGGCACCACCGTGAAGGTACCGTCACCGCGAACCCTGAAGGCCCGCGTCACCACGCCAGCCGCACGGTCGTCCGCCGTAAGTGCGCGGGTGATGGGCTCGAGCGGCGGCACCGAGGGTTCGACCGTGGGACCGGGTTCCACGCTCGCGCTCGGCGACGGGCTTGGCGTCGCCTCCGCCAACAGGCGCTTGGGAAGACCATCCGTGATCCACCCCGCCACCAGGCCCAGACCGAACGCCGCGGCAACGACTGCGGCGGTGACCCCGAGACCGGGCAGGGATATTCCCCTGCGCGCGAACATAGACCTCCCTTGCGAAATCACCCCCCTACGATAGTTCCCACGGGGGTACGTCACGTTCACGGAGGTCACGTTGGAGATCCGCATCGGCATTCAGAACGTCAGCCGCGAGTTGATGGTGGAGACGAACCAGACGTCCGATGAGGTGGTGGCCACGGTGACCGAGGCCCTCAAGGGTGGCACCCTCGACCTCACCGACACCAAGGGTCGGCGCATCATCGTGCCCGCCGGTTCGCTGGGCTACATCGACATCGGCGAGGAAGCGAAGCGGCGAGTCGGCTTCGGCGACTAGGGCGCCCCTGGCGCGTCAGTCGTCTTGCAGGGCGACGATGTCGGCGGCCTCCGCCACGACCTGGCCGACGCTCAGGCGGGACACGTCGATCGACCCTCCCACCTCGTCGAATCCCAGGACTTCGAGGGCGGCGAACTGTGTCCAGACGAGTTCCACACCCGCGAAATGGTTCCCGGTTGCGGATCTGCTTCGGACGCGCTCCTCAATGACCGTGCGGGGTGCCGTGAGGTGGAGGAACAGCATCGGCCCGCCAACCTTGCGAAGCCGGTCGCGGTACGCGCGGCGCAGCGCCGAGCACGCCACAACGATGTCCTTTCGCGGTTCCATCCATGCTCCCAGGGCGTCCAGCCACCGCCACCGGTCGTCGTCTGTCAGGGCGATACCCTGCGCCATCGCGGCCACATTGGCTGGCGGGTGGAAGTCGTTGGCGTCGGCGAATTCGTATCCCAGGTCTGCTGCGAGCGCGGCACCCACGGAGGACTTGCCGCTGCCCGTCACGCCCATCACCACCACACGCATGACGTCAGCCTAGAGTGTGCGCGATGCATCTCCAGAGGGCTCGCACAGTGGGAGCCGCTAGACTGGGCACGACCACATGGTTGACCGGTCGCATGTGATGCGCGGCGTGACGCCGCTTTCTTACGGATAATGCGCGATCGGCTACCCGCCAGCGACGCCACGTCGCCCCGCATTTGAGGACC
>JASBTB010000137.1 GCA_030148645.1 Demequina sp.
GTGCTCGACGGCAAGGCCCTCCCAACTGGCGCCGACGATGGGGTGGGCGAGCAGATCGTCTGAGGTGGGGATCCGCAGCAGTCGGTGCAGGGTGCCCGTGTCGCGCAGATACACCTTTGGCGATCGCACCTGCCGTTTCCCGATGTTGGCGATCCACGGCTGCAGTTGGCGGACGACGACGGCGTCGGTCAGCGCATCGAGGTACCTGCGGGCGGTCGGCTCGGATACGCCGAGCGAGCGGGCCATGTCGGCGCCGTTCCACGGGCCCGAGTGGCGGTGCGCCAGCATCGTCCAGAAGCGGCGCATCGTTGTCGCCGGAACGCGGAGGCCGAGCTGTCCAAGGTCGCGCTCGAGGAAGGTGGCGATGTAGTCGTCGAGCCAGGCGGCGCTCGCGGTGTCGTTGGCCGCGGTGAACGCCGCGGGCAGGCCTCCGCGTAGCCACAGTTGGTCGAGATTGTCCGCGCCGACGTCGGCGAGCGTCAGTGGTCCCAACTCGACGAGCGCGATGCGCCCCGCCAGCGACTCGGCGCCAAGGCCCACGAGTTCTGGTGACGCGCTTCCCAGCAGCAGGAATCTCCCGGGCCGGCGATCCTGGTCGATCAACACCCGCAGCATCGGAAACAGCTCCGGCATTCGCTGCGCCTCGTCAATCACGACCGTGCCTGCGAGATTTTCGAGCGCGAGCATGGGATCGGCGAGCCGTGCCTGGTCGCGGGGGTCTTCGAGGTCGAAGACGTGAGATCGCTCCGCGCCCAGGAGTCTCCGCACGAGCGACGTCTTGCCCGCCTGGCGGGGTCCGGTCAGTAGGACCGCGGGCGCGCGCCCAAGGGCGTCGCGCACACGCTCTGCGTCGGCGTCGCGAGGAATCCAGTCATCTGCCACCTTGCAAATCTAACACGCTACGTTAGATTTGCAAGGTACAGCAATCTCCATTGCTGGACCTGCTGATGCGAGTCGAGCCGCGTGCGACGACCGCGTCACCACGCTGCGGGCCCCTCTTCAGGCTCCTCGCCAGTCACGACGAGAGCCAGCGTATTCATCGCCACGCTCGCCATCGCGACGAGCCGCGCGAAGTCGGCCTCGGTGCCTTGGAGGTTGAGCGCCAGCGCCTCGGTGAGATCCTCGACGGCTCCCTCGGTGTAGTGGCAGGCGGCGCGCACCCGGCCCCGCGCGGTGAGAACGGCGGAGGCGGTCATTGCCCAGTGGGGTGGCTGCTCCCAACCGCGCTCCGGGCGGGACATCGACCCGACGCTCTCGCCCTCTGCGCGCACGAGTGCCACGGCGACGTCGAGCACGGGTTTGGCCTCCCACGGGGTGCCGGCGATGATCGCACTTGTGCCTGCGGACGATGCTGCGTGTGCGAACTCCACCACCTCGCGCTCCGTCAACGCCGGCGGGGTGAGGGCCGCTGCAAGGGCCGCGAGGGACTCCCGCGCGTAGGCATCGTGTGTCTCATAGCCCGCGGTCGTGGCGGTGAGCGCGGCCTCGAGCCCGACGCGGTTGAGCGCGTGGGCGAGCGTGATGCCGTGAGCGCGGGGATTTGCCGCAAAGGCGCCGCGCAAGGCATCCAAATCGCTGGTGTGGAGGCTCATGCTCTAGACGTTAGGGGCGGGGTGTGACACGCGCGGGTCTCGGGGTGTGGTGCGCGCATGAGGCAAGGAGACCTGTGCTCCTGTGGAGAACTCAGGCGCCAAGTGTCAAGTACATGAGTATTGATGTGCGCCCCTGGACTCGCGCGGGCACGGTGACGTCGGGCGCACACATGAATGCGCGGCGGGGGAGGGGCCGGGGTGTTCCACATGTTCTCGGACGAGTCGAAGGCTCAGGGATACATCACTGCAGCGGTCGTGGTGCCTGCGGGATCAGTGGCGAGCGTTCGCTCGACGTGCCACGAGTGGGCCATGCCTGGGTCACGCAGATTCCATGCGCAGAAGGAGAGCATCGCTCGTAGGCGGGTGGCCCTGGCGTCGCTCGTCGCGATGTCAGGCGAAGTGCGCATCGTTCTTGTCGAGTCCACCCAGGGACGACTCCAAATTGAGGCACGCAAGGCTCATCTTGGAGCACTCGCCCGGTGGGCTTCGGGTGCAGCGGTGTCCCGTTGGGTGATCGAGAGGGACGAGACAGTGCAGGTCAAGGACCGGCGCACGCTGGGTGAGGCGCGCGCCGGGCGCGCAGATGCGGACTTTGAATACGTCCATTTGCCTGCAGCGCAGGACCCAGTCCTATGGGCAGCTGACTTGGCCGCGTGGGGATGGGCGCGTCGCGGTGAGTTCCGCGCCACGATCAGACCGCTCGTGGTCGCCCGAATCCGAGTGTAGAAAGCGCGAAACCCGACACGCCCACCGTCCGGAGGGCTGTCGGGTCCACTTCTCGGGGCTACTGCCCGTCGCCCCACCAGTTTGCGCCGCGCTCGCCTTGCACGTCAAGCGGAATCGGCGCGCCTGTGGACAACCAGCACCCCCGCGCATACGGTGCGCCCGCCAATCTGGGCGATTATTGTGCACGCCTATCAGTGGTGCCGTGGTCGCGGCGCGCCCTATCGCGCAGCGAGGGTGTCGCTCACGAGCCGGTTCATGGAGACGCCTGCCTGCGCGGCCTTGATCGCGAGCTCGCGATGGCGGGCGGGCGTGAGACGCACCACGAACTTCCCGGAGTAGTCGCGGTCCGCAAGCGCGGCGGGTGGCGGGGAGCCCTCGGCGACCATCTGCGCTACCACGTCGTCCACGAGGCGTCGGATGCC
>JASBTB010000145.1 GCA_030148645.1 Demequina sp.
CCGCCGCCCCATCCGCACGCCGCCGCCCCATCCGCACGCCCCTGACTACGCTGGGGACTCATGACCTCCCTTGAGCCGGCGCCCGCCGCACCAGACGACGAAGACCTGCCCGACGTTATCGTCAAGAACGCGCGCGACACCGCCACGTCCGACGGCGGCCAGGCGAAGATCTACCAGGCCATTTCCATCCAACGCCCCGTGGTGCTGGAGTACGTCAAGTCGCTGCGCCGCGACAAGCCGGACGCCACCCCTGCGGAGATTCTCCGGGAACTCGAGAAGCGCTACATCGCCACCGTGGCCATCACCAGTACGGGCGTCGGCGCATCGGCCGCCATCCCCGCCGTGGGCACGGGCATCGCACTCACTCTGGGCGTCGCCGACCTCCTGTTCTTCTACGAGACGAGCGCCCTGTACGTACTCGCCGCCACCGAGCTCCACGGAATCGAGGTGCGCGATGCGGAGCGGGCCAGGCCGCTCGTGTTCGGGATGCTGCTGGGCGAGAAGTCGCAAAGCAAGGTGTCCAAGCTCGTGATGCAGGCCGCCGGCGCGGGGAGCATCAACACGGCACGCACCGTCGCCGCGGGCAGAGTCGGCAAGGCGCTCCCGCAAGGCTGGGGCGAGGTCCTCACCCAGCAACTCCCCGACTCCGCGCTCGCGCCGCTCGCGACCGTGCTCGCGCGCCAGGCGCTGCGGGCCAGCGGCAAGGTCGGCGCCAGGACGCTCGGCAAGGTGCTGCCCTTCGGCATCGGCGCGGTGATCGGCGGCGTCGGCAGCTTCACGTTTGGCCGCGACGTGGTCAAGGCCGCACACCTCGCCTTCCCGACGACCCCTACGACCTTTCCCGATGCGCTCATGGACTTCCAGAATCCGGAGCCGGATGCTGAGGAACCTTCGCGGGCGATGAAGGCGTTGCAGTCAGCCAGTGGTAGCGCGACTGGCTTTGGCGAGGCCGCCTGGGAGAAGACCAGCGGCGCCCGATCCGCCATCAGGGGCGCGACCGTCGGCGGGATCGCCGCGGTCAAGGGCGCCGCAACCAAAGCCGCCGCGGCGGGATCGCGATTCAAGCGCAAGGGCGAGGAGCCATCGCCGGAGGCGTGAGACCCCGCTCACCCGCCCGCGCCTCGAGTCATCGGCTCACTGAGGCAGGGCGCCACCTCGCGGCCGCAACCCCACCAGCACTAGATCCAGTGCGCGCTCCACCGACGCGGGGCCAGCCTGCCCCGCGGGGCTGTTGACCACGCCGAAGATCATACCGACCACCATCAGGAGGTCGTCGACCGTGAGATCCGCGCGCACCACCCCGGCCCGCTGGCTGATTCCCAACGGCTCCTCGAGCAACGCGATGGAACGCTCCCACAGCGGGTCGAGGTAGGACCGGCCGGGACCCTCCGCCCAGATCAGCCGGAACAGTCCCGGGATGCGCCCCTGCTCCGCACCGATGGCAGACATCAGAGTCAGCACCAGGTCGGGGTCGTCGCGTTCCCGTTGCACCAGTTCCTCGTACCGCTCCAGCCGATCCTGATAGAGGGCCGCGGCGAGCGCGTAGCGATCGGGGAAGTGCCGGTAGAGCGTGCCGCGCCCCACCCCGGCGCGCTCGGCGACGCGTTGCAGCGGGACGTTCACGGACTCGGCCGCGAAGACCTCCTCGGCCGCGCGCAGAATCCCGGCGCGGTTGCGGCGCGCGTCGCTGCGTTGGGTCATGGCGCTCCATTCTAGGTCGGGGCCAAGGTCCCAACCATCAAAACACGAGGTATGGAAGGCTATCAGCATAGCGGACACCAGTGTCCGTTTAGAATCGGGAGCGCCGGAGCGCGCACCCGCGGAACGAAAGGGATTGCCCCATGGACCTGCCCTGGTGGTCATACGTCATCTCGATGTCGCTGTACTTCCTCTTCCTGCTGTGGGTGGTGGACTACTTCCGCAAGCACCCCAAGGCCTCGGCCTACTTCTGGATCGCGAGCCTGGCAACGTTCCCACTGTGGCTCCTCACCGGCGGGGTCGAGGGGTGGTTCCGCTGGTTCAAGATCCTGTCGGTCATCCTGCCGACCATCGTGGTGGGGCTCGCCCGGATCGCGGTCCACTACAACAAGACGGGCCGCCTGTGGAGTGTTCTGAAGAAGCCCGGGTTCGTGTGGTTCTTCTACGGCATCCTCTTCCTCAACATCACCGAGGCCGTGGTCAAGGACTTCCAGTTGGGCAACTACGCCAACGCGCTCGCCGGCGTGGTGCTGACCGTGACCATTCCCTACGTCCCCAAGTACTGGAAGATCACGACGACCGGCGGCTCGGACCTCATCGCCTACACGACCAGCGGCTGGAACCTGCTGTACACACTGTGGAACGCGGCCTTCGTGTACGCCGAAGCGCCCAAGTACTTCGCCGCGAGCGTCACCATCCTGCTCGCCGCCGAGATCTACCCGATCATCAAGCGGCGCCCCGAGCTCTACGTCATCGCCCGTGTCTACACGCTCGCCGCGCACCTGCTGCTGCGCGCGACCGCCGACTTCTTCCCCGCTGTCATGGACGCCTCGCGGTGGTTCAACGCCGACGTGCTGCGGTGGTGGGGCATCGTCAACCTCGTCGTCGCGACACCCTTCCTCTTCTGGTTCACCTGGCAACTCGACTCGGGCAAGGCCGCACAGAGCTTCCGTCACGGCCGGACCACCGCCGACGCTGACGCCGACGCCGACGCCAAAACTGACGACCCCGAGGCTGGCGTCCCGCACACACGGGAGAGCAACACCGTACCCGCCTAGCACCAGGCGTTGGGGCCCACCCACCCCCGGGACATTCGTCCCTTTCACGGCCCTTGCGCAGGTCTAGCGTGAGGTTCGGAGGCGTGTCATGGACGACATCCGAATCCTCACACCAACGGACCTCGGCACCCTCATCGTGGAACTCCGCACCAGCGGATTCCGAGTCATGGGGCCAACACGTCGGGGCGATGCGATCGTCACCGCGCAGATCCGCTCGGTGTCCGACCTGCCGCAAGGCGTCGGCGACACCCAGGAGCCCGCCGAATACCGCCTGCACGACCGCGACGACGGCGCCTACTTTGGCTTCGCCGCACCCGCCCAGTCCACCAAGCCCGTCTTCTTCCCCGCCGAAGAGGTGGTGTGGCGTGGCCGCCGCGACCACGAGCGCGGCGGCCACTTCACCGTCGAACGCGACACCGTCGACGCCGCCCCCATCGCGCTGCTGGGTGTGCGCAGTTGCGACCTGCGCGCGGTGCAGATTCACGACCAAGTACTGAGCGCCCGCCACTTCAGGGACGCCCACTACACGGCCCGACGCGACGGCACCGTGGTCATCGCGGTCGCCTGCTCCCACCCGGCCGCCACCTGCTTCTGCGCCTCCCTGGGAACCGGGCCTCGCCCCGCAGCCATCGACCCCCAGACCGGCCAGCCGTCCTACGACCTGCTGCTCACCGAGGTCATTGACGACGCGGGCCACCGCTTTGTCGCGGAGATCGGCACCGACGCCGGGCGCGAGCTCGCCGACGCCGTCGAGGCCGCCAAGGGCACCGAGACGGACCGAGCAAAGGCGATCGAGATCACCGACGCCGCCGCCGCCCGCCAGACCCGCGCGATCGACCGGGACAACGTCCACGGGGTACTCAAGGCATCGGCCGAAAGCACCCGCTGGGAAGACGTCGCGAGCCGTTGCCTCGCCTGCACCAACTGCACGATGGTGTGTCCCACATGCTTTTGCACCACCGTGTCGGACGTGTCCGACCTGGCCGGCGAGAGCGCCGAGCGGCACCGCGTGTGGGACTCGTGCTTCTCCGCAGACTTCAGCTACATCCACGGCGGCCCCACCCGCGAGTCCACCACGGCCCGCTACCGCCAGTGGATCACCCACAAGTTGTCCTCCTGGCAGGACCAGTTCGGGATGCTCGGCTGCGTGGGTTGCGGCCGCTGCATCGCGTGGTGCCCGGCGGGCATCGACATCACCGAGGAGGCGGCGGCCCTGGGCCGCATGAGCGTCCTCGGCTCACCGGCAAGCGCGGCAATGACGTAGGGCGGACGGCGATGACCACGGCAGCGGCCGATGCGAGGGTGAGGGACAGCGGGGACCCCATGGTCCCGCGCCGCTATGCCATTACGCGGGTCCGCGAGGACACCCGCGACACGTTCACCCTGCTGCTCGATCCCGTCAACGGCGAGACCCTTACCTTCCGCGCCGGGCAGTTCACGATGCTCCACGCCTTCGGAGTGGGCGAGGTGCCCATCTCCATCTCGGGCGACCCGCGCGGCGTCGACAGCGACGGCAATCCCGCGCCGCTCGAACACACCATCCGCAACGTCGGCGCCGTCACCCGCGCGCTCGTCAACGCCGCGCCGGGCACCGAGGTCGGCGTTCGTGGGCCCTTCGGCACCTCCTGGAATGCGGCCGATGCCGTGGGGGGCGACGTCGTCTTCGTCACCGGCGGCATCGGGCTCGCGCCGCTACGGCCCGCAATCCTGGACGTGCTCAACGAGCGCGAGCGCTACGGCAAGGTGCTGCTGCTGTACGGGTCGCGCACTCCGGGGGACATCCTCTACGGATCCGAGATGCGCCGGTGGGACGACCTCAACGACGTGAACGTGCAGATGACGGTGGACAACGCGCCATACGGATACAAGGGCAAGGTCGGATTCGTCACCGAACTCATCACCCGCGCCGGGTTCGACCCCCGCCAGGCGTTCGCGTTCGTGTGCGGGCCGGAGGGGATGATGCGCGCCGCAGCGTCGGCGCTGACCGGTCGCGGCGTGCCCGCGTCGCGCATCCGCCTGTCGATGGAGCGGTCCATGAAGTGCGGCATCGGGCTGTGCGGCCACTGCCAACTCCGCGAGCTCTTCATCTGCGTGGACGGACCGGTGCTCAGCTACGCGCGCCTCGAGCCACTCATGAAGGTCAGGGAGCTGTGACATGACAGACGCAGCGATCGAGACCGCAACCCGCCCCAAGCTGGCCGTGTGGAAGTTCGCCAGCTGCGACGGCTGCCAACTGAGCCTGCTCAACTGCGAGGACGAACTGCTGAGCATTGCCGAGGCCGTCCACATCGCGTACTTCCCGGAGGCCACCCGCGCCGTGGTCGAGGGCCCGTATGAATTGTCGCTCGTGGAGGGCAGCATCACCACGCCCGAGGACGTCAGGCGGATCCACGAGATCCGCGCCCAGTCGGGCACGCTGGTCACCATCGGCGCGTGCGCCACGGCCGGCGGCATTCAGGCACTGCGCAACTGGGCCGACGTCGAGGAGTACCGCTCGATCGTCTACGCCCACCCCGAGTACCTGTCCACGCTCGACACGTCCACGCCGATCGCGAGCCACGTGGACGTCGACTACGAGTTGCGCGGCTGCCCCGTGGACAAGGGGCAACTGGTTGAGGTCCTCGCAGCGTTCCTGGGCGGGCGCAAGCCGCGCATCCCCACCTACTCGGTGTGCGTCGAATGCAAACTCAAGGGCAACGTGTGCGTGCCGATTGCCTCCGGGCAGCCGTGCCTCGGCCCCGTGACCCAGGCCGGCTGCGGCGCCCTGTGCCCGTCCTACGGGCGCGGCTGCTACGGCTGCTTCGGCCCGCAAGACAGCGCCAACACCGACTCGCTGACCCGCCAACTGACGGAGCTCGGCATGAACAGCGACGACATCGTGCGTGTGTATCGCACGTTCAATGCGGGCGCCCCTGAGTTTTCCGCTGCGAGTGAGGCGGTCGCGGTGGCCAGCAGCACGGTGCCCGCGGGAGGTGAATCGTGACTCACCAACTCAAGGACGGAGGGCAGGTGCTGAGCGTGGGCATGCTCGCCCGCGTCGAGGGCGAAGGCGGCATGCACATCGAGATCAAGGACCGCGAGGTCGTGTCCGTGAAGCTCAACATCTTCGAGCCGCCGCGCTTCTACGAGGGTTTCCTACGTGGCCGCAAGTACACCGAACCGCCCGACATCACGGCCCGCATCTGCGGCATCTGCCCCGTCGCGTACCAGAGCGCGTCCACCGAGGCGATGGAGACCATCTGCGGCGTGACCACAACTGCCGAGATCCAGCTGATGCGCCGCCTGCTGTATTGCGGCGAGTGGATCGAGTCGCACTCCCTGCACATCTTCATGCTGCACGCTCCGGACTTCTTAGGATTCGAGTCCGTGCTGGAGATGGCGAAGGACCACGCGGACGTGGTCAACATGGCGCTGCGCCTGAAGAAGGCCGGCAACGATGTCATGGAACTCGTGGGCGGCCGGGCGATCCACCCGGTCAACGTGAAGGTCGGCGGCTTCTACCGCATGCCCACCCTCACCCAGCTGGAGGCGCTGCGTCCGGACCTGGAGCGCGGGCTCGAGGACGCGCTCGCGGCGGTCCAGTTCGTGTCCACCTTCGAGTTCCCCGAGATGGAGCAGGGGTACAACTACGTCTCGTTGCGCCACCCGGACTGGTACCCCCTGGAGCGCGGCGCCGAGATTGTCGCGACCTCCGGCGCGCGGTTCCCGGTCGCAGAGATCGGGGCGCACGTGCAGGAGTTCCAGGTGGAACATTCCAACGCCCTGCACGCCCGCTTCGACGGCGAGCCGTACGTTGTGGGTCCGCTCGCGCGCTACAGCCTCAACTTCGACCAACTCGGCCCCCGCTGCCAGGAGGCCGCACTGAGGGCTGGGCTCGGTCAGACGTGCCGCAACCCCTTCAAGTCGATCATCGTCCGCACCGTGGAACTGGCCTACGCCTTCGAGGAGGCACTGCGCATTGTGGACCTGTGGGCCGACGGCCACTCGCCCTCAGTGCCGGTCCCACCCCGGGCCGGGCAAGGCGTCGGCGCCTCCGAGGCTCCCCGCGGCACCATTTGGCACCGCTACACGATCGACGCCGACGGCGTGATCGAGGACGCGCAGATCGTGCCGCCCACCTCGCAGAACCAGGCGAGCATCGAGGCGGACCTGCACCTCGCCGCACAGCAGTGGGTAGACCTTGACGATCACACGTTGACGCACCGCTGCGAGGCCGCGATCCGCAACTATGACCCCTGCATCTCGTGCGCCACCCACTTCCTGGACCTTCGGGTGAAGCGATCATGATCCCCGAGGCGATGGTCGTGGGGCTGGGCTCACCCGACAGGGGCGACGATGCCGTCGGCACCCTTGTCGCCGAACGCGTACGCGCGATGGTACGGGAAGGCGTCCGGGTGCTCACCCGCGAGGACCCGACCGCGTTGGTGCACGCCTGGGCGGGGTGCCACACCGTGGTGGTGGTGGACGCCATGATCTCCGGGGTCGCGGTGGGAACCGTGGCGGTACGCAGGGCTGGCACGCGCGACGCCGCCCTGCCGACGCACGCCTTCGCCGCAGCCGGACGCGGCGGCAGCCACGCGTTTGGCCTGGCAGGCGCCGTCGAACTGTCGCGCGCGCTCGGCACGCTGCCCGAGCACGTCGCCATTGTGGGCATCGAGGCCTTCAACTTCAACCACGGACCGATGTCCCCCCAAGTGGCTGCGAGCATCGACGACGCCGTGGCCGCCGTGAGCGCCGAACTCGCCCGGGCGGGTCATCCACTTCAGGGAAGCGAGGCAGGCACATGTGTCTGGGAACAGTCGCGAGGGTGATCGAGGTGCACCACGACGGGCGCGCCGTGGTGGAGCACGGCGGCCGACGCGACGAGGTCCTGTCCATGACCGTCGCCGATGCCGACATCGAGTTCGGCGAATGGGTGGTGATCCACTCAGGATTCGCGCTCGAGCGGATCTCTGAGGCGCGGGCGCTCGACGCACTGGCGATGCGCGCCACCGACCACGACGCGGGACCCGCGCCCGGTCCTGCCCCCGGCGTCGCGCCCGATGCCCTCGCTCCCGACGCCGACCACAAGGAGACTGCGCCATGAACCCCACCCGCACCCGCGGCCTCGCGCTGGCGGGCACGACCGCCGCGATCTCCGGGGTGGCCATCTGGGTCAACTCCGGTGGCGTCGCCGCCTACGGCAACGCGACCGCCTACACGACGGCGAAGAATGCGGCAGCCGCCCTGATCATCGGCGCCGTGTTCCTGACGGCACGCCGCCTGCGTGGGCCCGGCGACGTGTCGCTGACCCGGCCAGCGCGACCCCGGCAGTGGTGGGGTCTGGTCTACGTGGCGATCCTGGGTGGAGCCGTGCCGTTCCTGCTGTTCTTCGGCGGACTCGCCTCGACGGCTTCGACGCAGGCGGCCTTTGTTCACAAGACGCTGATCGTGTGGGTCGCGTTGCTCGCCGTGCCGTTGCTCAAGGAAAGGATCACCGTGTGGCATGGCGTGGCCATCGCCCTCCTGGTGGTCGGACAATGGGGACTTGGCGGCGCGGTGACGCTGGCCCCCGACCTCGGCATCATCATGATCGGCGCGGCGACGCTCCTGTGGTCCGTCGAGGTGGTCGCCACCAAGCGCCTGCTCACAGGGGTGACGCCGTGGACCGTATCGCTGGTCCGCATGGGCGGCGGCTCGCTCGCACTGCTGGCGTGGGCCGCCGCGACCGGCGCGCTGGGCGGCGTGGTGCCGCGCACCTCCGCCCAGTGGGGATGGGTGCTGCTGACGGGCGTCCTGCTCGCCGGCTACGTGCTCACCTGGCATCAGGCGCTGTGGCGTGCCCCCGCCGTGGACGTCACCGCCGTGCTTGTGCTCGGCGCGCTCGTGACGGCGGCACTCGCGGGCGCGTTCGACGGCGCGCCCATCGCCGTGAAGGCTCCGTGGCTTGCGCTGCTTGGGGCGGGCGGATCACTCGTGTGGTTGGCGCCCCGGCCTGGCCCCGTCAGGAGGCGGGCCGTCACGTGAGCGCCACCGCGCCTCGGCCGCGTGGTCCGACCCGTACCCCCGCGGCGGCTGGCCGTGCGCCGGGGGCGGGTGAGGCCGACGGCGCGCTGCTGTTTGGCCGGTACGCGTTCCCGCCCAACGAACACGGCTATTGCGGGCCCGACCGTGCGGAGGAACTCCTGGAACGCGTTGCCGCCGGGGCATCGGGCCGGGCGCTTGCCCAAGTGGCACGCGGGTTTGAGGGCGCGTGGCCGTACCTCGAACTCATCGGTTCACGTCTTGGTCTGGAGCCGCTCGACCCGACGGTGGTGCGCACCTACTGGCTGGGCGGGCCGGAGTTGGCCCGCTGCGGTGGGCGACCCTTTGTGGACTCGCTCGAGGCGCGCTTTCGACCCCGCCTGTCGCGCCTGGAGTTCGCGCGCCTGGCCGCGGCCGCCGTCGCGGGAGCGAGCCCGCACCACAACTTCCACGTGTTCGGCGTCTACCCCTGGGTGGGGCTGATGCGCGGCGGCTTGGGCGATGCACCGCTACGCGTGTTGGACCGCTGCCGCATCCGGTGGGGCCGTGTGGAGGCGATCCACGGCGATACCGCCGTGGTGACCAGCCGGGGCCTCGTGTGGGACGGGCGGCGGCTGGTGCTGGGGCCAGCCGCCGCCGAGACGGCGCGGTTGCGGCGCAACGGCCACGCGCTGACGCGCGCTGTGCAACCTGGGGACTGGGTGGCCCTGCACTGGGACTGGGTGTGCGACCGGCTCGGACCGTCCGAACTGGCCCACCTGCGGCGCTCTACCAGGAGTGAACTGGCGGCCGTGACCGCCTGCACATACTCCGCACCGGCGACGGTGCTCACCTGAAAGGAGAGGGATCATGCACATACCCAATGGAGTCCTGGACCCTACGGCACTGGTGGCGGCCAGCGCTGTCTCTGCGGGCGCGCTGGCCTGGTCCGTGCGCGAGATGCGGCAGCACCATGCCCGTCTGGGTGGGGCGCTCGGCGGCGGCGCGGCACTGGTGATCGCACACCTCGCCGACGTCTCTCTACCCGGCCCCTACACCGCCCACCTGATCGGCGCAACACTACTGGCCATCGCCATCGGCCCGTGGCTGGCGCTCACGACCATGGCGTCGGTGTTGACCCTTGAGGCGTTCCTGCTGAACGACGGCGGCACCTTGGCGCTGGGAGTGAACGTCCTCGTGATGGCGGTGGCTGGAGTGCTGGTCGGCTACGGCGCGTATAGGGCGCTGCTCGCACTTGGAGCGGCGTTACGGCGCGATTCGGTGGGACCTTCCGTGTGGACGCGCGTCGGTGCGGCAGCCGTGGGCGCATGGGTGAGCGTCATGGCGTCGGCCCTCACGCTCGCTTCGGTGGTGGCGCTGGGTGGCCTGACGTCGGTGGGGGGCGTGATGGAGACGCCGGGCGCGACCCTGGGGGACCTGCTGCCGCGATACGCCGCGTGGGGTCTGCTCGAGGGGGCGCTGACTGGCTCCGTGGTGGCGGCCGCGCTGGCCTGGAACCGCTCGATGGCGCGACTGGAAAACGCGACCGATATTCGGCGGCGGACGCCGGTCGCTACCCCTGTGCCAGAGGCTTCGCTGTCCGCACGGTGAGACACCACCGCATCCACAGGGCGCAAACCTGGATATTGCGCCCATCGGCCGGTGCTGTACAAAAATGACCTCTTGGCACTGTGAAATACATCACATAGACTCACCATCATGAGCCTCGACAGCACTCGGAAGGACGTGTCTCGTTTGCGCGCCGAGTTCGCCCGCGAGCCTCGCGGTAAGGCACTTCACCTCGCCCAGCGGCTTTCCTGGTACTCGATGCAGTTGGCGCTCGACAACCAGCAGGCCGAGTCGGAGGCCACCTGGCTCGAGGCCCTTGCGGTTGCCGAGCACGTGCTAACCGACCCTGGGCCGTCGCAGTTCGAGCGCACAGAACTGATCCGTATCGGTGTGGGCACGGCCCGCTGCATGGTGGAGGCCGGACGTGCCGAGGAGGCGCTGGATGTGCTCGCCAAAGCGGAGCAGCAGTACCAGTTGCTCGCCGCCGCGGCCACGAACCCCACCACGGCGCTCGCGCTACGCGGTGCCATCCTTACCGGCAGGGCCGACGCACACCGAGCGTTGGGCAACGCCGACGTGGAGCTCGATGCCCTGTGCGAGGCAGTCCTCGAGTTGGTGTCCGGCTCGGACACCAACCCCCTGATAGTGAGGTCGATGCTCCAGCCGCAGCTGCGTGAACTGCACCGCCTGCTCTCGTCAGGCGGCGCCACCCGGCACGCCGTCCCGCGGGACCATTAGCAGACACGCCCTAGGCTCGGCGCACCCGCTGAGCGCCGTCGGTTCCGCACCGGCACGGCCGCGGTGCCGACCGTCAGCACGACAAAGGCGAGGCCCAGGCAGAACTTCGACCCAACCATGTGCTGCAGGTGTGCGTTACTAGTACATGGTGCATGGTGGCGAGCGCGGGACAGCCCGTTGCGCGCGACCTCACCAGCAGACCGGAGTGGATCTGCGGTGACGACGGGCACAGGCTAAGGAGGGCGGGGATGGTGCGGTCACGCAACGACGTCCTGTTGCGGGCAGTCGAGGCGACGTTGGGTGCCGCCGTGGTGGCGGCGCTACTTGTGGCGCTCACCGGCGGCTGGTTGGGGGCGGGCGCACAGACGTTCGCGGACTGGTATGCGTCCAAAGTGGATGGCCTGCTGCACATCACCGTGGTGAGTACCACGGTGAAACTGCCTCAGATGGAGCGCGCTGATCTGCCGTTGCCGCAGCGAAGTTCCCCTGGCCGATTCGCGACCGACGACGGCACGGGCGCCACGTCGAGTACGGGAGGGGACACGGCGTCGTCCGCGGCCCGTGAGTCGTCCGCGGCCCCTTAGTCACCACACACGACGGCGCCCGTCGCCAAACCTGAGTCTCGCGCGGGACTCACGGCGCACGCCCACACGAGGGCGCCCGCGCGGCAATGTCAGGACGAGCGCGAGCGCCACGGCGATGAGCAGCATCGACGCCACCGGCAACCAGCGTGCGCCCAAGGTCCCCAACATCACCGCTCCCACCCGCGAGCCCACCACGTTTCCCGCGTTGAACAGCGTCGCATAGGTCGCGTTGCCGATATCCACGGTCCACGGCGAGTGGCGCAGGGCCCAGTTCACCATGGCGACCACGAGGATCGACCACGAGACTCCCTGCAACGCGACCATGATCACGGCTACCGGCTTGAACTGCCCTCCTACGGACAGGCCGACCCACATGAACAGGATCAGCCCCAGGCCCAGTACCACTGCCTTGACGGGCCAGCGGTCTAAGAACCGGGCCACCAGCCACGTGGTCACCACGCCCGTGAGCCCACCCACAAACAGCAGTATCGCGACCGTGTCATCGGCGAAGTCGGACACCTCGGTGAAGAACGGGCCGAAGAAGGTCCACGTCAGGGTCATGGCGGCCGTCATGAGGCCTGTGACGGCCATGACGCGAATGAACGTGCGCATCGACGGAAACTCACCGCGCACCATGGTGCTCTGCTGGGTGCGGAAACTCGGCATCAGCACCGCTACGGTCACGGCCAGCGCAGCGCCACCAGCGGTGAGAATCCAAAATGGCACATGCCAATGGGTTTGCTGAGTCAGGTAGGTCGCCCCGGGAAGGCCGATCACGCCAGCCGATGCGGGGCCCAGCAACAGCCGCGCTACAGACCGGCCGCGTTGGGCCAAGGGGAACATCCCGGCCGCGGCGGGCGTCACGACTGCCCAGAACAGGGCGTGCGCGATGCCGGTGAGGGCGCGGGAGGCCATGAGCACCCCGTACGAGTCGGCGAGCGCGCCCAAGAGTGCTCCTGCCGCGAAGACGACGAGCGCTGCGACGATCACCCACCTGCGCACCATGCGCGTGGTGAGCATCGCGAGCGGCACGGTGGTGAGCGTCACGGCGATCGCAAACACCGTGGCCGTCATGCCGAGCTCGGCTTGCGATCTGCCAAGGTCCTGCGACATCGACGTGAGCAGTCCTATCGGGGCAATCTCATTGGTCACAAACAGGAAGGCTGAGACGGCGAGGGCGACGAGCACCACGTTGGCGCGTGCTGGCGATACGGGAGGCGCCGGGCAGACGTGGGCGGTTGCGGACTCGTCGGCGTCGGTGCCGGGAGTCGCACCCGGGACAGCAACGATCTCACCGGGGACGACGAGTGGTTCGCCCGAAACGGGTGAGGCGTACACGTGTGTCTGGTCACGAGAATCGTCTGCGCAGGCGCCCGGGGCGCCTCCGTTCGCGCTGACGTTCATCAGGCTCCCTGCGAGTCAACAGAGACTGGACCTGGCGCGGGGCTAGGTTGACGCCTGCCAGGGGCTCCGCATGTTCGAAACGTTTCGATCCGATTCTCTCACACCGCGCGGAGCGTCGCGAGCACGTGTGCCACTCTCCGCCACCAGGGGCGCCCCTACTCTGGTCCAGGCTCGCGCTCGGGCTCAGGCTCGGGCTCGGGCTGGGGCTGGGGCAACACGATGCTCACGCGCGTGCCCTCGCCTTCGACGCTGGCGATCTCGAGGCGACCTCCGTGGGCCTCAACGATCGCGGCCGTGATGGCCAAGCCCAGCCCCGCACCCCCGGTCGATCGCGACCGAGAACTGTCCCCCCGCACAAACCGCTCGGTGGCCCGCGCAGCCATCTCCGGCGTCATCCCCGGCCCATCGTCGATCACATCGATGCGCACCTCCTGGTCCTCGCCGCGAGGCTCCTGGGACACTGACACCGTCACGTGGGAGGCCCCGTGCTGGGCGGCGTTGGCGACGACGTTGATGATGGCCTGGCGCAATCGGTCGCCGTCCACGTGGGCGGTCACGGCGACCGGCATGCCCGGACTGACGGAGTCCGGCCCGCCTCCCGCGAATGACACCTGCGGGTGGGCACGGGCAGCGTCGTTCACCACCTCGGACACCGCGCGCGTCAGATCGGTGGGGGCGAGGTGCATCCGTGGCTCCGCATCGTAGCGGGCAAGGTCCAGCATGTCCTCGACGAGGCGCTTCATGCGCGTGGCCTCAGCCTCGGTGCGGCCCCACGCATCCGTTTGCTCCGCCTTGCGCGACAGCGCTCCCTTGCGGAACAACTGCGCGTAACCCAGGACGGTCGTCAACGGCGTACGCAATTCGTGCGACGCGTCGGCGACGAACTCGCGAAGGCGTGCCTGCGAACGCTCTCGCTCGGACAGCGCATCGGTGAGGCGACCGATCATGGTGTTGAGCGACGCCGCCAGGGCGGCCGACTCGGTACCGCTCGAGGCACCTTCCAGTCGCACATCGAGGTCCCCATTGGCAATGCGTTCGGACGCGTCGACCATGCGACGCATGGGGCTGATTCCCAAACGGACCACCCACCACGCCACCAAACCAAGGCCTGCCAACAGCACGCCGACACCCACCGCCTCGATGAACACCAACCGGCGCGTCGTCGACTGCACACCCTCCAGCGACAGTGCCGTGATCTCCCAGCCACCGCGCACCGGTTTTGCCAGCACACGGTATCCGGGCTCCCCCGTCGTCTCAGTGGTCAGATAGGTGAAGGAATCGACACTCAGTTGCGCCGGATCGATGCCCGGCAATGCCCACTCGTCGTCGCTGTACACGTTGGGCCGAAACTGGACCGTCAATACGCCGTCGAGCGTCAACGCGCCGCGCAACGCATCGGAGGGGCGTTCGTTCCACCAGTCGTTGCTGGCGGGTGTGGAGGTTCCGGAGGCCGTACCCCGATCGATCACCGGATAGTCGTCCTTGTCGCCCGACCCGGTCCCGGTCGCTGGCCCGGAAAAGGCCAACAGGCGTTGGTCCATCTGGCTTACCAAGTAGCGCTGCGTGGTCACCGCCACCACGACCGCGGCCGCGCTGGCCACGATCGCGATCACCGCCAAGCCCACCAGCACGCGGGCGCGCAACGACAAGGATCGGGCAGAGCGGGTTCGCCGCGAGGCGGCGCGGCCCACGGTCACCTCGGCGCCCTCATCATGTACCCGACCCCACGCACCGTGTGAATCAATTTCGGTTCGTAGGCATCCACCTTCTTGCGCACGTACCCGATGTAGGTCTCCACCACCGACGGGTCGTCGTCGGGCGAATAGCCCCACACGTGGCTGAGCAACTGGCCGCGAGACATGACGCGTCCGGTGTTGGCCATGAGGAACGCCACCAACTTGTACTCAGTGGGCGACAGGTGGATGTCCTCCCCGTGGCGCGTGACCTCGTGGGCCACATCGTCCAGTGTGAGGTCCGCAAGCGTCATGGTGGACGACGCCATGGGGGAGGCGTCCACACGACGCATCACGGATTCGACGCGCGCCACCAACTCTTCCAGCGCGAACGGTTTGGCCACATAGTCGTCGGCACCCAGCCCCAGGCCCTCCACCGCGTCGGCGGACGTGTCCTTCGCCGTCAGGAAGATCACGGGGGTGCGGTCGCCTGCGTCGCGCAATCGCTTGAGCATGCCGAAACCGTCCAGTTCCGGCATCATCACATCCAGCACGATCAGGTCCGGCCGCAACTGCCTGGCGGCCTGCAGCCCGGTGCGACCGTCGGCGGCTTGCGCCACCTGATAGCCCTCGAACTTCAGCGCGGCCACCAACATCGTGCGCAGGTTGTCCTCGTCGTCCACCACAAGGATGCGTCGCTGGCTCATGCCCACCAGTCAAGCACCCCATGCTCCGGGTTTGCTCAGAGTGCACCCCCGGGTCGCCAGGCACTGACCCCGGGCTGCCTTGCGGCTACGTACGCGTCGGGTGCTGGGCCGCCTCGTCGATCTCCGCCAGGAATCGGCGCACGGCAGAACGCAGTCGATCCGCCGACAACGGCTCATAGTCGACAAAGTTGGGGAAGGCAAACAGGTGCGCGCCGCCCGGGTATTCAAACACCTCCAGCGCCCCGGAGGGGGCAATGTCCGCGAGAGCAGCCACCTCGGACGGCTCCACCCAGCAATCCTCGACGGTGTAGTGAACCTGGGCCCTCAATCCTTTCGGCCACGATGGATTGCCAAACCACTCAGGAGACGACACCGCACCGATGAGAATGAGCCCCGCGATGCCCGGTTCGGTCATGGCGGCCATCTCGCACGCCGCCGCCCCCAGGGAGAAGCCCATCAGGACGACGGGCCCATCCAACTCGCTCGCGATCGCCTGAACGCTTTGCACCACCTTGCTCATCTCGAGCGACTCGGCACGCTGAGCGCCGGCAGCGATCGTGTCGTAGGTGTCGCCGCCGTACAGATCGGGCGCGATGACCTGGTGACCCTCGCCTCTCAGCCACTCCGCCCACGACTCGAGGTTGGAGTCCAGGCCCAGTGCCGAGTGGGTGAGCACCACGTTGACCATGTGAAAGGACCTCCCGTGGGAGTGTGTGTCGACAAAACACCCCTGTCACAGTGTCCCACGCATCGCGTCACCGTGCTTTCTCCATGGCGATTCACAGCCATGGGTGCGTGCCGGGTGGATACTGAGTTCATCCGCTGTCTTCCCAGGAGGTCTCATGCCACGTCCCGCCACCGACAAACGCGAGCGGCTCGCCGACGCTGCTCTCGACCTCGCGTACCGCCGCGGCTTTGCAAGGGCCTCCATCGCGGACATCGCTGAGCACGCGGGCGTGGCCGCAGGCTCTGTCTACTATTACTTCAAGACCAAGGACGACGTGGGCCAAGCCGTCGTCGACCGGCTCGGCGAGCGCTACGTCTCGGCGACGCAGAGGTGGCGTGACCTTCCCACGCCGGAGGAACGTCTGGTGGCGCTGCTGGGTCTCTACCTCGACGATGCCGACAACATACGTGCGCTCGGTTGCCCGCTCGGCTCGGTTTCGGCGGAGTTGGGCAAACACTCGCCCGCCTTGGGCGCGGCCGCAGGCCAGGTGTTCTCGGCCCTGATCGACTGGGCGGCGGGCCAGTTTGTGGAGTTGGGCTTTACCGACGCTGCGGCCCGGGCGCGCGCCATGCACCTCATTGCGGTGATTCAAGGCGCCGCCGCCCTGAGCAACGCGCTCGACAGTGGGGAGCCGCTACAGCGGGAGGCTACACATTTGGAGCGCTGGATTCGTCGCAGCGGCGACTAGCGGGACTCCCGGTCTGCACCTCAGGCACCCATTCGAAGCGTCTCCCATAGATAGTCAGCACGCTTGTTATAACGATGTCTTTGACGCAAAGGTCTCCCCTACCAGGGCATCGGTCGCGCATCGTCGCGCACCGCGTCGTCCGGGAGGTGCGGCAACGTGCCGCCGTCGCCACGAATGCACAGCCAGCGCAGGTTCCCGTCGCTATCGGGGGCGGCCCGCCACGTGCGTGCCACGCCCTGGCCCACGCGGATGGCCGTGCCGGGCCGCACGTCCAGTACCTCGTCGTCCAGACCCATGTGACCGGTGCCAGCCAGGAAGAGGTAGAGCTCCTCGTCCGCCGAGTGCGTGTGCCAGTAGCCCGCCTCCTCGCCCGGCGCCAGGCTGTTGGCCGTCACCCCGATGAACTGCATCGGCAACTCGTGATCCAGCACCCTGCGTCCGGCGCGCGAGCGCTCGGGAACAAACCCACCGTAGTACGCCCCCCAGTCGTCCAGCCCGCCAATCTCTATTTTCTGGAAGTCACCCATTTGACGAGTCTGCCACAACCCGCTAGCGCCATGGCGTCGACCGGAGGGCACCGCAGACGCCACAATGGCAGTGACCCGCACCCCCTTGTTCACCCTGGAAAAGAGGAACACCGATGTTCACAGGACTCACCCCCGAGATCTGCGCCCGCGCCTGGGATGCCCTGCAACCGTCGATTCGCTATGCGTACGAGCAGGGAATCTTGCGCGATTACACGGGCACAATCGTGCTGCTCAACCCCGCCGACCCCGCCGGGGAGCCGCTGTTCATGGCCCACCTTGGCGCAGAGCCGGGCGACTTCTACGCGTACGCGACGGCCAAGGCGCGCCTGGCGCTGCGCACCGGCGTGGACACCACCCGCCTGCGCACCGACCTACCGCACCTGTACCAGCCGGGCGACATCAAATGGCCGGGCGGCATCGTCCGCGACGGGTTGGCCGTGGGTTTTTCGGGAGTACAGGGCGAGTACGACGAGATGATCGGCGAGTGGTTCGTGTCCGCCGTGCGCGCGATGTGCCGCATCGAGTTCTTCGGCCCCGAGGGCGAGCAGACCCAACCGACGCCGTACCTGGGGCGCGAGAGGTAGCTGGCCGAGCCGCCGCTCGCCTATGCGCCGTCGGGGCCGTAGCGTGCGGCGTGCACCATGAACACGGTCTAGCTCACGAACCACTCGGACCACTTCGGCTCCCACGCCACGTCCACGTCCCAGAAGGTGATGTGCGTCCGCCATGTGCCGTCAGTCACGCTGAGGATCGGCTTGAGGATCACCTGCTGGCCCAGCGACGTGGCCTCGCGGTTGGCCCACACCACCGCGTCGTCCGTGACGGTGGGCGCCTCCAGGAACGTGACCTCGGTGCCAGAGGCGTTGCCCCACCAACCGCAGAAAGCGACGCACGCGGTGTTGGTGTCCAGCCGCTCGGTCATGAGTCGCGTCGACTCGGCCGCCGCCGGGGTGGCCCACTGTCCGCGTGTGCCGGACACGCCCCACGTCATGCCACGAACATGCATCTTCGGCGCAGGGGTCGTCATGCCGTCACGGTAGCGCCGATCGCCCCTACCCGTCGGCGAGTACCTCAGTGTCCAGCCGCACGTAGGAGGCCTCCATACCGTCGGCCATGCCGGTGGCAAGCACCATGTCGCGCACCTCGGCGTCGGGGTACGTGATGACGATGCTGAGCAGGGTGGCGCCATCGACGGGGGTGAGTGTCATCTCGTTGGTGGTGATCGGGTAGTCCGTGCCGGTCATGTGCGCCGTGGTGACGGCACGGTGGGGTGGCGTGGATTCGAGCAGTTCCCCGTCGAAGCCGAAGCCCTCGCCCTCACCCTGGGGCTCCCAGACGTAGCGGTAGGTGTCGCCCACCTTCTGGGCGATCTCACACACCGGCATGGTCCATCCGTCGGGGCCGAGCAGCCAGCGCTTCATGAGATCCGGGTCGCGGTGGGCGCGCCACACGCGCTCCACCGTGCCCCGGATCACGCGGGCAACGCGCACCTGGGTGTCGGAGAGGATGTCCGCCTTAGTTGGATGGCCAGCGGCGAACGCGGAACGGTCGGCCAGCACGCCGTCGATCTGACCCATGGCCGAACGCATGCCCTCGTCCATGCCCATCGCAAGCAACTGCCCCAACTGCTCGGCGGAGTCGAAGTGCGTCACCGTCGTGACGCGGGAGCCCCCGTCAACCGCCTCGAACACGAAGACCATCCGCATTGACGGCATCGCCGTGTTTTCGTTGCCGGCCTCGTCGGCGAACCCGTCACGCACTTCGAAGCTCCTGCCCGGATCCACGGTAAGGAACTCCCAGAACCCCGGCGCCTTGTCGCCCTCGGGCCCGGTCATCACGTAGTGAGAACGCCCTCCCGGGAACAGGTCGTGGCGCGTGAACTTCGCCGGATACTCAGGCGGACCCCAGAAGCGCTCAAGTTGGCGCGGGTCGGCGTACGCATTCCAGAGGCGCTCGACTGGCGCGGAGGAGTCGGCGACCACGGTCAGGGTGAGGGCTTGCGGATCGTGGACAACCAAGGACAGCGGCATGACGGTGGCCTTTCTGGGGACGATGCCGGCCGCAGGCGACAGTCGGCTGGGCGTTGCGGTCCGTGTCAAGGGGGGACGCCTCCCGGTTTCTCGCCGTCACGCTCAGGGGACGCCCAGGCGCTCAAGCATGCGGGCAAGCAGGCCCGCGAGTTCGTCGCGTTCCCGCGGCGACAGGCACGCCAGCATGTCTGCCTCGGCTGCCAGGTGGACCGGTAGCGCACCCTCGACGGCGGCGAACCCGGCGTCGGTGAGGGCGACGTCGGTGAGGCGGGCATCCCGATCGTTGGTTGAGCGCCGCACCCAACCGCGCACCTCGAGGCGGTTGAGTCGTTGGGCAACGGCCGCGGAGGACACCATCGCCGCAGCCTGAAGTTCGCGCGAAGTGAGGCAATACGGTTCGCCTGCGCGGCGCAGGGTCGCCAGCACGTCGAAGGCGGACCTGTCCATGTCGTGATCGGCGAAGTACTCGTTCATGCGCGCCTCGGCCGCACGCGTCAAGCGAGAAAGGCGGCCGAAGACGGCGATCGGTGCGGGGTCGAGGTCCGGACGGACCGTCCTCCACTGCTGCACTACGAGATCGACGTGATCGGACACCAACACATGGTAGCAATTTGCTAAGGGATGAGGTATTATCACTAAGTGCTTAGCAATCGTCTCTCCCTCATCGCCACCACGGCGCTCGCTCCCATCGCATGGGGAACCACCTATGTGAACACCACCGAATTCCTGCCCCCCAACGCCCCAATGCTCGCCGCCGTGCTACGCGCGCTCCCAGCCGGGCTCATCCTGCTCGCCATCACCCGCACCCTGCCACACGGCTCCTGGTGGTGGAAGGCCTCGCTCCTTGGCGTGCTCAACGTGGGCGCCTTCTTCCCGCTCCTGTTCATCGGCGCGTATCGCCTGCCCGGCGGAGTCGCAGCCACGGTGGGTGCCATCCAGCCGCTCATCGTCATCGTGCTCGCTCACGGACTGCTCGGCGAGCGCGCCACCGGGATCAAGATCGGCGCGGGCGTGGCAGGGGTGGTCGGTGTGGCCCTCCTGGTCCTGACGCCAGCGGCCACACTCGATGCGCTGGGGATCGTGGCCTCGCTCGCAGGCGCCGCACTCATGGCTGCGGGCGTCACGCTCACCAAGGCGTGGGGACTCGCGATTGAGCCGCTCACGCTCACCGGCTGGCAGTTGACCGCCGGCGGTATCTTCCTGCTTCCCATCGCGGCCATCGAGGGACTTCCCGACGCGC
>JASBTB010000147.1 GCA_030148645.1 Demequina sp.
AGCATAGGAACAGGGCCTTTCTCGAGCTGGTGTGTGGTCGAAGACCATCAGCATCGAGGAAGGCCCGCCCCTATGAGCGGAAGCGACCCGGAGTGGGGAATTTCAGTGAGCAGAACTGAGGAATTTCAGTGAGCGCCGTCATCGCGGCGGCGACGATGGTGTCGCCGAGGACCTCGCCCCAGGCCCCAACGGGCCGGTTCGTGGTGATCACGATCGACGTTTTCAGGTAACGCTGGTTGATGACCTGGAACAGCGCTGGCGCGGCATACCCTGTGGTCGCGGATCCCTCCGTGTCGCTCGGTTGGAAGGTGTATGTCAAGTACAACAAGTCCGAAGTGAAGTCCCAGGTCACGGGATGGCGACGCACCGTCAATGACAAGCAGAAGTACGCCTCCGTGTTCTGTGCCGCGCTCCTGGGAGGAGGCGTGATCGGAGCGGTCGCGGCCGCCGCCTGCGCCGTCTATATCTACGATTCGATGGACTCCATCATGACGACCTTCAAGGCCGCGGCGAGGGAGAACAAGTGCGTCGAGCTGCAATACACCTATAACGGCCTGGTCGTTGGATGGAAGAAGTACTCATGTTGAAATCGGTGCTCCTCTATACCGGAGCCTTTGCGCTTGTGGGCGTCGCCTATGGGGTCGTCAAGACAGGGATCGCCGGAGACGGCATCAGTATTGACTTCGGTCTCGTCGCCACGATGGCCGTCACTGGCGCAATCGGCGGGTACGTCGCCTGGCGCAGGAGCCGCCGCTAGCCGCGAGCAAGCGAGGGTCGGGCCGACACATCGTCGGCCCGACCCTCGCTGTTCGCTTTCGGACTTACCCCATCGTCACCGTGAGGACGGCGCCATCAGTCAGCGCCTCGACGGGCACGAGCGCCCCGCGCTTGCCCGCGTCGTCCGCCGAGGCGACCTCAATGCCGTCGATGGTGACGGACGAGACGCCGGTGGCCAGTCCGTCCACATTCACGACGTTGATGGTCAGATCGAGACCCCGGAACCGCCGCGTCACCTGGTAGCCGCCCCAACCCTCGGGCAGGCACGGGTCAATGCGCAGTCCGGACAGCTCGGGCCGGATGCCCAGGATGTACTGGGTGACGCCCACATAGGCCCACGACGCTGTACCGGTCAGCCACGGGTTGCGGGCCTGGCCAAAGCGCGCCGACTCGGGGCCGTGCACGAACTGGGAGTAGACGTAGGGCTCGACCTGGTGGAGTTCGGCCTGGTCGTTATATCTGGCGGGCAGGAAGCCTCGGTAGTACTCGTAGGCACGGTCGCCGCGGCCAAGAATCCCTTCGGCCAGGATGGTCCACGAGTTTGCGTGGCAGAAGATACCGCCGTTCTCCTTGTGGCCGGGCGGGAAGACGAGGAGCGAAAGCCCGACGCCGGGGACTTCCTGGGTGTGCGCGGGCGCGCACAGAGCGACCCCGTGCTCGGTGGACAGGCGCTCGTACACGGAGTCCATCGCCCCGATCGCGCGGGCCTCCGGCACGGTCTGGGAGATGGCAGCCCACACATTGGGCTCAAGATAGATCTTGCCCTCGTCCAGCGCCTTGGAGCCCAACTTGGCGCCGGTCGAGGAGATTCCGCGGATGTACCAGGCGCCGTCCCACGAGTTCTCCAGGACTACCTCCAGGTCAGCCAGCACACTCCGCGCCCAGGCGGCATCGTCGTCGCGACCGGTCTGCTCCGCGAGCTCCGCGATTACGCGCACGCCGTTGGCCATCAGGAAGGTGGAGAACATGGATTCGCCCGTGGTGCCGAACTGCAGGCAGTCGTTCCAGTCGGCTTGTAGGCCCTGCACCAGGCCGTTGTTGCCCAGGTGGTCCCGGGAGAACTGGATGGCCTGCTTGAGGTGATCGAACACGGTCGCCTCGCCATGGTCGGCGTACGGCAGCACGGTGTCCAAGTAGCCGGTGTCGCCCGTCTCATACACGAAGTTGGCCACCGTGATGGGAAGCCACAGGGGGTCGTCGGAGCGGTACTGCTCAAGCGTGGGAGTTTTCTCAAGACCCGGCCGATGCGTGAGCGGCTTCACAAGCGGCATCGCTCCTCCCTGTTCGGTTTGGCCCGTGAGGATCAGGTCGAGACGCTCGCGGACGGCCTCGGGGATCGCGTGGATCACGGCGAGCATGTCCTGCACCGTGTCGCGGTAGCCGAGTCCGTCGCGGTCGCCCGCTTCAATGAGGCTGACGCCGCGCGACCAGTTGAATGTCATGTGGGTCTGGTACGCGTGCCAGACGTTGATCATGGAGTTCATCTGCTCGTCGGGGGTGGCCACCTGGAGCGGTGAGAGATAGGCACTCCACTCACTACGAATGGCTTCGAGTTCGCGGTCGACGGCCTCGGGCGTCCCGTACTCGGCGATGATCTCCCGGCCCTTGGGAAGCGCGACGCCGTCGGTGTCCTCCCAGGAGGCATCAGGCGCGCCCACGCCCATCATGTAGATGACCTGCCGCGTCTCGCCCGGCGCCAACTCGAGTTTCGCCTGGATCGATGAGCATGCGTTATCCCCCGCCGCCTCCGACCCGGAGCAGTACCCGCGCTCCACGGCGATCGGCGCCGCCTGTGTCCGGTAGTCGCCCAGGAACGCGTCGCGGTCCGTATCGAAACCCGCGACGTCGGCGCCCGCCATCCCGAACCACAACTCCGACGTGTGGTCACGCGTCGAATTCAGACGGTGAATCATCCCGTCCTGCATGCGACACACCACCACGTACTGCGAGTACTGGAGGTTCTCCAGGTCCTGGCGGTAGTTCCACTCGTTGGACAGTTCGGCGTAGGAGAACACGCTGACCGCGCGGGGTGCATCGGTGGTGTTGGTGACCTTGACGGACCAGTATTCGAACGCCTGTCCCTGCGGAACGAAGAAAGTCGCCTCGGAGTGGATGCCCCGGTAACGTGAGTGGAATACCGAATAGCCCAGGCCGTGGTGCACGGAAGACGCTTGGGTCGGGTTTCCCCGAGCGTCGACATCGTCCCCATCCCGACCCTGCAACGGCTTTCCCACCGGTTGCCAGGACGCGGACCAGAAGTCGCCATCGGCATCGTCGCGAAGGTAGACGAACCGGCCGGGTTCGTCCTGGGGCACGCCATTGAAACGGAAGCGCGTGACGCGGCCTTGGCCGCCGGACTTGTAGAACGAGTAGCCGCTGGCACCCTGCGTGATGATGCCGCCGTACAGTCGCGAGCCCAGGTAGTTGGACCACGAGCGAGGCGTGTCCGGGCGAGTGATCACGTACTCGCGGGCGGCATCGTCGAAGTAGCCGTACTGCATGGAATCCTCCCGGCGGGCTGGTGCGGGCGTGGGACATCGGCGCGTTGGGGCGCCGCATCCCCAGAGCGCTCACCAGCGTAGCGGGCAACTTGCCGAGGGATCCGCCTAGTGGCCTGACAGTTCCGCCGCAAGTTCGCGCGTGCGCCGGTCCGCAGCGGACAGGCCCACCGCGACGACGGTTTGAAGTCCGGCATCTGACATCGCTTCGAGCGCCGCCAGGGTGGTGCCGCCCTTAGAGGACACCCGGGCGCGCAACTCACCGGCGCTGGCTCCCGAACTTTCCAACAGACGGCCAGCGCCGATGAGGGTCTGGTTGGCGAGCGCCGTCGCCACATTCCGGTCAAGCCCCAGGGTGATTCCAGATTCGATCAACGCCTCGACAAGAGCGTAGAAATAGGCGGGGCCGGAGCCCGAAACCGCGCCCACTGCGCTGATCTGGGACTCCTCGACCGTGACAACCAGGCCGGTGCCTGCCAGCACGCGCGCCGCGAGGGCGAGATGAGCGTCTGTGGCCGACGCACCGGCCGCGATGGCGGTGGCACCGTGGCCGACGAGCGACGGCGTGTTGGGCATGGCCCGGACCACGGCGGTGCCTGGGGGCAGGCGCGCCTCGTAGTAGGACGTGGGTAATCCTGCAGCCACCGTGAGCAGCATCGCTCCGTGTTTCACCTGAGCGCTGAACGCCGCAAGCACCTCGGCAGCGTCCTGCGGCTTGACCGCAAACACGATGACATCCGCGCCGCGAACCGCTTCCGCGAGGTCGGTCGCGGTGGCTAGGCCGTGGGCGGCTGCGAGGTCCGCGAGGGTTTCGGTGTTGCGGTCGGCGACGGTGACCGCGTCTGCCGACCAGCCCCCCCCACGAACGGCGGCGGCGATGGCACCGCCCATGACTCCGCCCCCGATGATGGTGACGGTGGACGAGGATGTGGGTGCGATGTCGTTCATGCCTCCAGGCTATCTGGGGTGGGCGGACTTGGGGGTGCGTGAGTGCCCCGCAGTGAGGTGGGGTGGTAGATCGAGGGTGCGTGAGTGCCCCGCAGCGAGGTGGGGTGGGGCGGGGGGCAGGCGTGGACCACTCAGGCTGTGCGCCGTCGCAGTGTCATCGCACCCAACACGAGCGACACCGCGATGAACACCACCAAAATGGCAACGGGGGCAAGGATGGCGCCGCCGTCGCCCGCGAGGAGGCTGTTCACCGCGTCGATCGAGTAACTGATGGGCAGAACGTCCGAGAAGTACTCGAGCGCTTTGGGCATGTCGGTGCGATCGATGAATAGTCCCGCAAGCAACAACTGGGGGATGATCGCCAAGGGCATCATCTGCACGGCCTGGAACTCGGTCCGAGCGATCGCCGAGGCCAAGAGACCCAACGCCGTGCCCACCAGGGCGTCGAGCACCATGACCACTCCGAGACGCCACGGGCCGGCGGCGATCTCGAGTCCCAGCGGCCACACCGACCATGCCGTCATCGCGATGGCCTGCACCGTGGCCACCAGCCCGAATGCGAGCGCATAGCCGAGGATCACGTCCGCCTTGCCGGTAGGCCCGACCATGAGCCGTTCGAGCGTGCCCGATAGGCGTTCGCGCAACATCGTGATCGAGGTGATGAGGAACATCAAGATCAAGGGGAACAGTCCCATGATGCGGGGCCCGATGGTGTTGAAGATTGGGCCGGTGGGTGGCACGGGCGCCTCGGCGAAGAGGTACTGGAACAGCCAGGTGAGTCCCGGGGGCAGGACGATGAGCATCACGAGCGTGCGCGGATCGCGACGCAACTGCAGGAGCACGCGCTGAGCGGTGTTCCAGGTCAACGAGAGGCTCATGCCGCGTTCCTATCAGTCAGTGCCAGGAAGGCGGCGTCGGCGTTGTCGGTACCGGTGTCTGCCAGGATATGTGCGAAGGTGTCGTCAGCGAGGATGGTGCCGTGACGCAACACGACGAGCCGGTCGCAGCGCCGGGCCTCGTCCATGACGTGCGAACTCACCAGCAGTGTCTTGCCGGCGTCGCGCAACGTGTGGAACAGGTCCCACAGGTCTCGGCGCAATACCGGGTCGAGGCCGACGGTGGGTTCGTCGAGAACGAGCAGTTCGGGGTCGCCCACGAGCGCGGCGCCGAGGGATACGCGCGATCGCTGGCCGTCCGACAGGTTGCTGACAGGCCGGTTGGCGGTGTCGTTCAGGCCGATGTGCTCCAGCGTGGCGGCGACGCCGTCAGCCCCCACGCCCACCGTCTTGGCGAAGTACGCGATGTTCTCCCTGGCAGTCAAGTCTAGGTAGACCGAAGGCGCCTGGGTGACATAGCCGATTCGGCTGCGCAGAGTGGGCGATCCGGCAGGGTGTCCGAGTACCTCTACCGATCCGCCAGCCACGATCTGGGCGCCGACTATCGCTCGCATGAGGGTGGTTTTGCCACCGCCGGACGGTCCCAAGAGGCCGACGATCTGGCCACGGGGCACGTCCAGGTCGATGTGCGGCAGGACCTCGATTCCGCCGCGGATCACGTGGAGTGCCCGGATGGAGATGGCGGCTGCTCCCGCCTCGCTATTCTTCATATGGGGAATCATGTCCCTTCGTAACCCGAGTGTCAATGGCTACTCGGCGTCCTCCCGCAACAGTCGCGTGAGGATTGGGCCGAACCGCGCCACGAGCGAGTCCACCGACTCCGACGCGAGCGGTTCCATGCGCGCGGCGTTTCTGAGCATGGCCAGGCCAAACACCTGAGACGCTGCTGTGGCCGCGGCTCGGATGGGATCCTTCGCCCCAACCGCTACAGCAACGTGCCTGATGACCCCCTCGATGATCAGTTCGCGGACATGGTCCGCCATCTCCGGGTAGTCCAGTGCCGCCCGCATGAGCGCGACCAAGCGGGGACCCCGTACCGGGTCGTCCCACACCTCCACAAAGAACGCCATCGCGCGGTTGCCCACCAGCGCAGGATCGCCGTCGGCAATGCGCACGGCATGGGCGGCGAGGTCAAGAGGGGGCCGCATCGCCTCGAAGAACAACTCTGCCTTCGAGGCGAAGTAGTGACGCACCAGCGCCGGGTCGACCCCGGCCGCGCGCGCTACAGCCCGCATCGAGCCTCGACTGTAGCCCTCACGCGAGAACACCTCGCCTGCGGCCACCACGATCTCGGCGCGGGTATCGGGGGCCCCGGGCCGTGGACCCCTTTTGCCCCCGGCATGGGCCACGGCTAGACGCCGTAGTGCTCGTAGAAGTCCAGCACCGACTCGGCTGGCCCGGTGAGCACGAACACCGCGGTCATGTTGCGCCACACCACGGTGCCAGTAGCACCCTGTTTCACCAGGGCGCGCTCGCCCACCTGCGCGCCATCGACAAGGACGGGCTCCACATCGGTAGCACCCTGTGCATAGGAGTCGTAGGCCTGGCGCGCATCGTCCACCCGGTAGTGCTGATACGCCTCCACCACGAAGCCGGGCTCGCCGGCGCCAGCACCGTAGCGGAGCGTGTAGTGCTCGGCGGTCCGTACGGGTAACGTCGGCTCGGTCACAGGATCGACGCTCTCGTAGGCAACCAGCACGTTCGTCTCCACCGTGTCCGGCAGTGCGCCCAAAAAGTCGGTCGAATCCGCGATGGACACCGGCTCGCCGGTCGGTCCCGGGGCGGTGGCGGTGACGGTGGGAACCGGCAAGGCAATCGGCTCGGGAAGCCAGAGTATGCGGTAGGCCAGTGCTCCAGCGGCCGATGCAATCACGAGCCCCAGGACCAGCCACCAGATCCACCGCCCGCGTCGCCGCGCACCGGCGGCGGTGACGGAGTGCTCGCCCGTGGTGGCGTTGGCGTCGTCCGGGGTGTCGGCGTTCTTCTCGGGTTCGACGGGATGCGCGTAGGCAGCCACATGAGCGCCTGCCGCCGTGCCCGGTGGCACGTCGCCCACGGCCTGGGCGGACGCGGTCGGGGCGTGAGGCGTCTCGACCTTCGCCCAGATCGAGGTGGGGTCCTCGATGAGTGGGGCGCTTGGGTCAATACTCCCCTGCTCACGCATGGCTGCCTCCACCCCGGCGCCGGGAAGAATCGTGGGGCGCGCGAACTCCACGTCGTCGTCCTTCAGGGCGGCCCAAGGCCGCGCAGGTGGCTGGACGCTTCCCAAGGGCGGCGTCGCGGTGGACTCACCCGGCGTGACGGAGTCGCTCGCGGCGGGATTGGGTGGCGCACTGGCTCCGTGGCCGGTTGGCGAACTCAGTTCTACCCGCGGGGCGTATGCGGGCTCGTCCGTCTCGGGAACGTCCAGACTCGACAACTCGGACAACCGCCGCGACGTGGGCGAGGTGAAACTCACCGAAGGGGTCTGTGGGGGTGTTTCCCGGGCAGGCGGCTCGAAGCGCGGCACAAAGGGCTCATCGTCGCCGAAT
>JASBTB010000152.1 GCA_030148645.1 Demequina sp.
CCCTGGCGCAACGACTTGACCTCGGTGCCGGTGAGCACGATGCCCGCCTCGAACACGTCCTCAATGAAGAAGTCGTGACGCGCCGAGCGATTGGTGGCCACCACCTGGACTGCGTCAGACACGGCTCACCTCCCGGGCATCCTTAGGTCCGACTGCGCCCCAATGACGCGGCCTACCAGTGTAGAGCGCTCAGCGCAGGGGCGATAGCCCTACCACCAGTTGGCGAGGTACTTCATCGGATCTTCGTAGGATGTGTTGATCGCCACCTGGAAGTCGAGGTGGCACGCGGTGGACGTACCCGTCGTACCCGAATAGCCGACCACCTGACCGCGTTTGACCGTCTGCCCCGCGCTCACCGCCAACTTGGACATGTGGTTGTAGGCCGTGACGAGGAGTTTGCCGCTCACAAGCCCGTGATCGAGTTCCACCCGATTCCCATAGCCGTTGAAATAGCCCGCCCGCTTGACCGTGCCGTCGGCAGCCGCCAGGATCGGCGTGCCACAGTAGGCGCGGAAGTCCGTTCCAGCGTGCAGTTTGGGGATCTTGTAGATCGGGTGGATCCGCCACCCGAAGGGTGAGGTGATGTACGGCACCGCCGTGGGTGTACTGAGGAACCCCTTGACCAGCGAACCGCTCCCGTTCGTGGCCTCTTCCGCGAGTTTCTTCTTCCACAGTTGCTCGAGTTCGACCTTGAAGGCAGCCTGTGCGGCCTCCACTTCCCGCTGCTCAGCGAGATACGCCTCGCGCTGAGACTCGAGGTAGACCCTGAGTTGTTCGGCCTCCTTGAGCAGCGCCTCGACCTCGACCTTCTTGGCTTCGGCGGCGTCACTGGCCTGTTGCGTCTCGACCACGAGCGCATCGGCTCGGACCTTGAGCTCCTCGATGTAGGCGCGTACCGCCTCTTGACGTGCCTTGCGGTTGCGGTTGACCGCAGCGAGTTCCTCCATCTGCGCCAACGTGGTGGACTGTACGCGCGACGTCGTCTCCCGGTACGCATAATCGTCCACAAATTCGGACGATGTTTGGGCGCCAAAAAAGATGCTCAGGCTCGCGTCCTCCCGAGAGCCCTGGTACTCCGCGCGGGCGATCTCACTGAGCACGCCACGCAGGTCTTCGATCTTGACGTCGTCCGCCTCGATCTGCGCCGTCAAGGCTTCGTCCTGTGCCTTCGCCGCCTCAAGTTTTCCAGCGACGATGTTCTGCTGCACGATAGCGGCATCGAGCCGCTGCTTGGCGAGCCGGTACTCCTCCTGCACGATCGGGAGCTGCTCGTTGAGTTGAACCAACCGAATCGTGGCATCAGCGATTGCCTGATCGGTCTCGGCCAAGTCGTTCTTGAGGGCCTGGGCCTCCTTGTCCTTGTTCGCCTTGGCCTTGTTCGCCTGCGCGATCTCGTCGTCATAACTGGACACGGCGGGCACTGAGCCCTCGGCCTGCGCGATAGTAGCCACGCTCGCCCACAAAATCGTCGCCATCAACACCACTGCGGCAAACCTGAACCGACGTGTGCGCCACGTTGAACTCATCATGCGCGTGTGTACCTTCCCAAAGTAGCAAGGGACGCCACTGCCGCCAGCGCCACCGCAATGGCAAGCAGCCACGGCGCGACAGACAAGACGTCATCTCCACTAATGTAGTCGACAAATGCGACGGATCCCTTAAGCCAATCTTCAATCAAATAGCGCACCGACAGCCACAGACCGGTGGCGGCCATCAGTGCACCGATGGTCGCGGCCACGGCGCCCTCAAGCATGAACGGCATCTGAATCAGGCCTCGCGAGGCGCCAACCATCCTCATGATGTTCGTCTCCTTGCGGCGACTCAGAGCACTCAGTCGGATCGTGGTGGTGATGAGCAACATGGCGGCCACCAGCATAACGACCGCAAGTCCCGCCGCGATGAAGGTGGCGGCATTGAGCAGGCTGAACAGCCCCTTGAAAATCTGGCGTTGGTCCTGAACCTCTTCGACCCCAGGAAGGCCCCTCACGGCATCGGCAACCACCTCGAACTGCTCGGGATCGGTGAGCTTCACCCGGAAACTGGCCTGCATGCCGTCGGCGTTGAGTAGCGCATAGCGGTTCTCCGTGTCACGTGCCCGGAACTTCTGGAACGCTTCCTCCCGAGATTCGTAGATCACCGTCTGCACAAGCGGTGCGACGGAGCCCTCTTCGAGGACGCTGCGGATCGATTCCTCTTGTGAGACGGTCGCCTGACCCGAAGCACACTGCACTTGTCGGGAGTCCTCGGGGCACAAGAACACGGAGACCTCAACCTTGTCGTACCAATCGTCCTTGAGGTTGTCGACCTGCATCTGGGTGAGCGCCGCGGCACCCACAAACGTGAGGGACACGAACGTCACCAGGACCACGGACAACGCCATAGTGGAGTTGCGCCGCAAACCATTCAAGACCTCGCCAAAGATGAATCTCAGTCTCACGCCGACGCCTCCGCCCCGTACACCCCGCGGTCTTGATCGCGGATGAGCTGACCGCCCTTGAGTTCGATCACGCGCTTGCGCATTTGGTCCACGATGTCGTCGTCGTGCGTGGCCATCAACACGGTGGTGCCGGTTCGGTTGATGCGGTCCAGGAGGCGCATGATGCCGATGGAGGTGCCGGGGTCGAGATTTCCCGTGGGCTCATCGCACAGCAGGATCGGCGGATGGTTGACCACGGCGCGCGCGATCGCCACGCGCTGCTGCTCCCCACCGGACAATTCGTGGGGCAAGCGCTTCTCCTTACCGGCGAGACCCACAAGTTCGAGCGTCTCGGGCACCATCGACTGCACGTGATGGCGCTTCTTGCCGATCACCTCGAGGCCGAATGCCACGTTCTCGAAGACGGTCTTGTTCGGCAACAAGCGGAAGTCCTGAAAGACGGTGCCGATCTCGCGCCGCAAGAGCGGCACGCGCCAACTCGATAACTTGTTGAGGTGGCGACCGGCCACGTGCACGTCCCCTGAGGTGGGCCGCTCCTCCCGCAGGATCAACTTGAGGCACGTCGACTTGCCGGATCCGGACGATCCGACCAGGAACACAAAATCACCGCGCTCGATCTCGACCGAGACGTCGTCGAGCGCAGGGCGGGCGCCTCTGGTGTAGACCTTGGAGACGTTGTCGAGTCGAATCACGGCAACCTTCGGCGTGGGGGGTCTTGGCCACGCCCCTCGCATCGTAAGTATGCGATCTGCACAATG
>JASBTB010000004.1 GCA_030148645.1 Demequina sp.
CGGATCGCGCGCACGGTGACGGTGGTCATGGCTGGAGCCTTCTCACCTCAATACGGGAGCCGCCCTTGAGCGCGGCCAGTGCGTGACCCGCGTCGTCATTGCTCACAGCGCGACCGCTTCGGCAAGGATATCGTCGCGGGAATGCGGTCGCAGGCCGTCCTCCGGCACCAGGTCGACGCGCTCCCCCAGCAAAGAGGCAAGCTCGGCTTCCAGGGCGCCGATGTCGAACAGCGACGCGCCACTCGGGAGGGTCACAAGCAGGTCGATGTCGGACTCGGGCCCGTCGTCGCCGCGGGCCACCGACCCAAACACGCGCACGTTGCGGAAGCCATGCCGGGCAGCGAGGTCAATGACTTCGCGCCTGCGCTTGGCAAGCATGCTCCCCCGCTCGCTCGCGGGGAAGAACCGCAACAGACGGGCAACCTCGGGCTGACTACGGTTCACCGCACGGGCGATCTCGCGCTGACTCATGCCTGCCGCGGCACCACGTCTGACAGCGCCCACGAGCTTGCCGCGCGCCTCGACGCGCAGGCGCTCTGCTTCAAGCGCGTCCGCGAGCATCTGCTCCACAAGCGACTCTGACATGGCCACCTCCACCTCCATCTGATAGGTCATGCTATCAGCGGCGACCGACACGATCCTTGGACAACGCCAAGATGTTCCACTCAGCGCCTGTTCCGCACTGTGCGGAACATTGGCCTCAATGAGACACTCGGTCAGCCGCCAGAACTCCGTCGCGAGACACCACTCCCTGCGGCTCATCGGGCCGAACTATTGACAGATGATGTCGCGCTAGCGACACTATCTGTATGGATGTCATGACCACGGCGACTGCCGCGCAACGGCTTGGCGTCTCAACACGCCAGGCCCAGCGCCTCGTCGCCGACGGCGTCCTTACACGTGCGGCAGGCAATGTGGTGACCGCCGAGTCGCTCGCAAGGGCGATCGCGCAAAGGAACGCGAACGCTCATCTGACTCGCGCGTGGTCTGGGCCCACGGCGTGGGCCGCGCTCGCCTTGCTTTCGGGCAGGGATGATCTCGCGCGCGGCATCGGCCAGGCACAACTCTCCCGCCTGCGCGCCCGGCTACGCGACGCGACGCCGGAATCCCTCGCTGCCTCGTTGAGGAGGAGAGCCTCCATTCACCGGTACGAGGCGCATCCGTCGGCGCTCGCCCGTCTGGCACCCCAGGTGATCGTGCCCAGCACGGGAGACGACGCTGGAGCCCTCGCGCCACGCGACGCCGCGGTCGTGGACGGGTATGTCACCACGACCGACGTGGCCCGCTTGGTCGCGGACTTCGCCCTCCTCCCCGCGCTTGGCGCTCCGCACGTGGTCTTGCGAGCCACTGACTCTGTGCACGTGAAGGCGATTGCAGAGGCGGGCGCCACGCTCCACGGCGCAGACTTGGCCATGTCTACCAACCCCCGGGAACGGTCCGAGGGCGTGAGGCTCCTTGCCGTAGCACTGGAACTGTTCGCACGATGAGCGCCCGCCCAGTGCTCGACATCCCGACGCCTCCCGGTGGGTGGCTTCACCCATGGCCCAACGTCAAGCAGATCGCCGCGCGCATCGGCCCCGATGACTGGACCCTCGTGGGCGGACTCATGGTCGCTCTTCATGCGGCCGCGCGCGGCATCAGCCTGCCGCGTACCACGGTGGACGTCGACATGGTGATCCATATCGAGACCGCGCGCGGCAGGGTGGCACGCATTCGCGCGGTGCTCGGCGAGCTGGGCTACACGTTGGTCGAGCCTTCCGACGCACGCAAGGGTCACGCGCATCGCTTCACCCGACCAGTGGTGGCCGGCGGCTCCGGCCCCGAGCGCCTCGCGGACATCGTCGATGTCATGATTGCCGACCACTCGGCTCCCAAAGTGCGGGAACGGCTGGGTAAGTTCCCGATGGTCGCGATCGAGGGCGGCACCCAGGCGCTCAGCCGCACGATCAACGCCCGCCTGGAGATCGACGGTGTGGGCGTCGAGTTGAGCGTGCCCGATGCGCTGGGCGCCGTGATCCTGAAGTCCGCCGCGCACCTGGCCGACTCACGCGACCCCGCCCGCCACCTGTCCGATGCGGCCGTACTGCTCGCCTGCATGGCTGATCCCTTCGCCGATCGGGAGCGGCTCACGTCAGGAAGCGACCGCAAACGCCTGGCGCACCTGAACATGCACCTGGGCGACTCCAGCAACCCTGCCTGGGTGGCGTTGGACGCCGATGCCGCTCGCGACGGGCAGGCCGCGCTGAGGATTCTGCTGGGCTAGTTGTACTGACCTCGACCGTTGTTGATTCGGTCGATGGGTGAGGCTCCGCCGATGCCGAGGTGGGCTCTGTCTAGGTTGTAGTGATCGAGCCATGGTTGCAAGGAGGACGCGCGGTCGGTGTTCGATGTCCAGGGGTGGGCGTATGCCCATTCGGTGGCGAGGGTTCGGTTGAGGCGTTCGACTTTCCCGTTTGTCCAGGGGCAGTGGGGCTTGATGAACTTCTGGGTGATGCCGTGCGCGGCGATCACGGCGCGGAATGCGGTGGAGTGTCGGTAGGCGAACGCGTTATCGCTGATGACGCGTTCGATGCTGACGCCGAGCGTGGCGTAGAACGCGATCGCGCGTTCGAGGACACCTGCTGCGGTGGCGCCTTTCTCGTCGTCGTGGATCTCGGCGTAGGCGACGCGGGAGTGGTCATCGATCACAGTGTGGATGTAGTCGTAGCCGGCTTTGTGATGTGAGGTTCGATGATTAGCGGTGTTCTGTGTCGGGTCCGACCTCCATCCACCGCCGTCGGGGATGCGGCCGAGTTTCTTCACGTCGACATGGATCAGGGAGCCCGGATGGTCGTGTTCGTAGCGCCGTGCGGAACGGCGGACGGCGCGGATCACCGTCCCGGTGACCGGGTCGATGTCCCGCAGTAACGGCACCGCGTGACGGTGAAGCACACGGCCGACAGTTGAGGCCTGCATCCCAAGTTTGCCTGCGATGAACACCGGGCCGCGTTGGGTCAGGTGACGCATGATCCGCACCCGTGTCTCGACGCACGCGCTCGTGCGGGACGGATGCGAGCGGGCACAACTCGACCGGTCGACCAGGCCCGCCGGGCCAAGTTCGCGAAACCGACGCCACCACCGCCACGCGGTCGTGCGTGAGATGCCCATCTCGGCCGCAACATGTGCGACGGCGCGACCAGTCTGGATGCGCTGGACCATCACGAGCCTGCCAGCCGGAGTCAGGCGGGCATTAGCGTGGGACATGAGAGACCTCCGTGGAATCGAGCTGAAGAACTAGACAGCTCCAACTCGACCCCGGAGGTCTCTCCTACGTCAACAACGATCCGGGTCAGTACAGCTAGTCCTTCACCGTGTCGTACCTGGCAATCATGCGAATCCCGCCGACGATGTGCGCGTTGAGCTCCTCAATCTCCTCCGCAGGGACCCATAGTTAGTGTGGGCCGCCCCCGTTGTTAGGTCCAGGCGGTGTGTGAGTCGTCGGTTTCCATTTTGTGGGTGCAGTGGCGAGCCTAGTCGGCGGGGGTGAGGTAGCCCAGTGCCGAGTGGCGTCGCACGGTGTTGTATTCGTTCTTCCAGTCGCCGATCACGACTCGGGCGTGGAGCAGCGAGTAGAAGCTGTTGATGTTCAGGCACTCGTCGCGCATGCGTGAGTTGAATGACTCGACGTAGCCGTTGCACCACGGCGAGCCTGGCGGGATGTAGGACAGTCCGGTGCGGGTGCCAGCCCAGTTGGCCATCGCGGCGGAGATGAACTCGGGACCGTTGTCGCTTCTGAGGACCGCGGGGGCTCCTCGCTGGGCGACGAGGTCGTCGAGGTGGGTGGTCAGGCGGGTAGCGGTGATGGAGCGTTCCACGAGCCCGCCAATGCACTCACGGGTGTGCTCATCCACGATGGAGGCGATCTTGATGGCCTTGCCCTGCTCGTCGACGTCGAACTGGAAGTCGATGGCCCACACCACGTTCGGTGCGCACGCCTTCGGTGCGTGCGCCGTTGAGGTCCCGATCCGTTTGCGACGGCGACGCTGCGGCACGCGCAGACCTTCTTCGCGCCACAGCCGTTGGATCTTCTTGTGGTTCACATGCCAGCCCTCGGCGCGAGCATCGTGATAGGCGCGCCGGTACCCCCACCGGGGATGCTGCTTCGCATAGTCGCGAAGCCACGACCGCAGCGCGGCATCAGGGTCTGCGACCGTGTCGCTCTTGAGTGCGCGACGGTAAGCGGACCTGCTCAGCCCGGCCAGGCGGCACGCCATCCGTTCACTCACCTGCAATGTCCTGATCAGGTGAGCAACGGCGGCGCGGCGCCTGCCCGGGCCTAGAAGTTTCCCTCCGCAAGCTCCTTCAGTGCGGCCTTTTCCAACTCTGCTTCAGCCAGCAGGCGCTTGAGGGTGCCGTTTTGTTTCTTGAGTTCCTTGAGGCGTTTCGCATCATCGGCCTTGAGGCCCCCGTACTGGTTGCGCCACCGGTAGTACGTCTGCTCGGACACGCCCAACTCGCGGCACACCGCCGCAACATCGGCTCCGTCAGCCAACATCCGGTCGGCCTGTCCGAGCTTGCGCACGACCTGCTCAGGGGTGTGTCGCTTCCTGGTGTTCGTCATGATAAGACCAGTCTTCCTGCCCGACCTGCCGGGCGACAAGACGACTCACATAACCATTGGACCTATCTCAAGGGGTCAGCCCAGTACCTCTCTGGGGGTCAGTTCGAGCAGTTCCGCGATCGATGTGGCGTTCAGTTTCTCGCCGTGGAACGCGGCGACGATGCGGCCTAGCCGCTGCTCATGTTCAGCCACCGCGGCCGCGAATCGTTCCTCCGCCTGGCTCAATTCTTCCCTCGATCGCTCGACGGCCTTGGTGCTCATGACGGCGGCTGCCATGCCGTTGTCGATGCGCTCGTTGCGCTCACGCTCTGCCTCCTGCAGCCGCGCTCTCCGCTCGCGAGCGATGCGCCGCGCTTCGGTCTCGTCGTTCGTCTTCGCCATGTTCAAGACGTCGAGGTTCGCCTCCTCGAAAGCGCCAGCCACGGCGTCCCCGGCGACCTGTTCGGACTCGGACTGCGTGAGGGTCCACACCACAACCTCGCCTGAGATTCCGTTGTCTTCCGCGCTCGCAGTCGAACCCGTTCAACCCCTGTTGAACCGCTGCACGCAGCGATCAGGCCCAACGCAGCGACTGCCGCAGTGGCCGCAATCCCATTCGTCAGGGCGGGCGGTGTGATAGTTGTCGCAAACGACGTGCAGTTCCTGCCGGAGCGATTGCAAGATCAGTTGCGAGAGGTGCGGCGCCCACGCCGTCCGTGCCGGACCCGCGCCAACCCGACTGCGGCCAGCATCACTCCGGCAGCCTCGGCGAACGCCGCGATCACCTTCTCGGTGAACCATACGGGCTCGTACATCGACGGGATCGGGCCGAACTGCGGCACCTGGACGTACCGGTAGACGATGACGGCGATGAAGGCCGATGCGAGGACCGTGAGGGCCGCCCCCCAGGCAGGCCGACTGCCCCGGTAGAGTAGGTAGAGCGCGACGAGGACTGCGAGCACGGCCTCGGCCCGGAACACGGTGTCGCCACCGACACCGCCGGGGAACGCGAGGCCGTAGCCCTCCGCGAGTCTCCAGTGGATGGTGGCGTCGACCGCCAGGGCAACGGCCACGCCAACCCGCAAGGCGATGTCTGCCACCCCCCGCGGGAGGGCAGGGGTCCAGGCGCTACCGCGGGTGTGGGCGGTTATGCGATCACCAGGGTGCCGGACATGTTGCTGTGGAAGATGCAGATGATCGCGTACTCGCCAGCCTCGTCTGGTGCGGTGAACGTGCCGGTCGTGCCGCCTGCGACGTTCACGTCGAAGTCGCCCTGCGGACTCGACGTCACGGTGTGAGGGACCCCGTCCGTGTTGACGACGGTGACCGTCGCACCAGCGGGGATCGAATCTGGCACATCGTAGGAGAAGTCGGAGATCGTGATCGTGATCTCCGCTGCGCCGTCCGGCGGAGTGGGGATGCTCGCACCCGGGGCCTCGGCAGAGGAAGCACACCCTACTGCCAGGACGGTGACAGTTGCGGCGGCAAGGAGGGTGCGCACCGCCATCAACGGACCCAGTGTCGACCTGTGCCGGATGCTGCGTACCGATTGCATGCGTCTTGCCACCATGATCATCTCCTTTGTCGGGCGCGCGTCTACGAACGTACGTTCCACGTAAACACATCCTCAGAATTTGTCAAGCCAAGTGAAACACCACCCATGGGTGCCCTCAACTACCGGAACTCGGGCGTACTGACGGGAATTGGGCACGCCGCCAGGCAAGCGGACGTGACAGTGATGATCTCCCCGTTGGACATCCCCGACGACGCGGAAACCGAATGGGAGGACGAGGCTCGCCGGGCACTACATCACTTCCTTATCTGTGGGAGTCGATAGGATCATCCTGTCCTCACCCGTTCCCGGAGTGGAGGCCTCCTTCACGGCTGGACCGCGAACACTCCGGTGATCGGCACATCGGAACCACAGCGGCTGGCGGGTCACCCGGCCGCGACCCACTCCTGGTCTGCGGCACTCCAGGTAACACAGCACCTGCTGAACCTTGGACACGAGCGGATCCTCCGTGTCGCGGGGCCCAAGACGCGTAATGAGGCTCACGAGCGCGAGCACGGGTACCGCGACGCAATGGCACGAGCCGACTTGGAACCCCTCGTCGCCGCCAGCAGCGCGGAGTGGTCGTCTCATTCAGGCCACCTTGCAAGCCACGCCTGCGATCCTCGGCACTTTACCGCCGTCTTCGCCGCGCTTGGCAAGGCAACCTTTGCGGAGATCCGTCAGCAGGTGCTTTCCGGCATCCGTCGAGGGCGGCTGGTATCCCAGCCATGGCTCCTTGAACGTGAGTCCTCAGTCCCCAAATCGAGAGCGTCAAGCAACCGCGAGTCAGTCAAGGATTGTCAGACCGAGAGAGCCGATCCACTCCGAAGCGGTGATGATCGGACCAAAGACGTCCCGCCGTCATGTGACGCGCGCCCGGAGGGATTCGAACCCCCAACCTTCTGATCCGTAGTCAGATGCTCTATCCGTTGAGCTACGGGCGCCTGGTCCATGAAAGGACCGAGAACCGAGTATAGCGGTTCGATGCGGTGGCCCGAACCCGACGGCGGAGACGGTGGGATTTGAACCCACGGAGGGCTTTAACACCCTCACGGTCTTAGCAGGACCGCGCACTAGGCCGGACTATGCGACGTCTCCGGAGTACTTGTTGTACGGCCACCCAGGATACCGGGCCGCGGGACGTCGCGAAACCACGCGCGGACGCGGCGACGGGCGATGAGGTCGCCCGTCGCCTCCGTGCTAGCAGCAGCCGCCCTTGCCGTCCTTGTCGCCGTCACCGTTCTTGCCGCCACCGTCGCCACACTTGGTGATGTAGTCGAATGCCATCGCCTCCACCTCCCTTCGAGATTGGTCCAGTGTCGGCAGGATCGCTCGTTATTAGATGAGTGTCAAATCTTGTGAGAGAATAGAGACATGCCCCGTACCCTGCCGATCATCAACACCACCGCCCCGGTGTGCTGCTCGCCCATCGGCGAGCACTCGGACGACCCGGTGGCGGACGCCCTCCAGATCGCAACCCGGCTCAAGGCGCTCTCGGATCCCAGCCGCATCCGCATCGTCCAAGAACTGGCCTCGTGCGCGGGACACGAGATGACCACAACCGACGCCAGTGCCCTGCTGAGCGTGAGCGAGGCAACGGCAAACCACCACCTCAAACGCCTACAAAAGGCCGGAGTCCTGGCACCCCGGCGGGATGCGCAGAAGGTCTACTACCACCTCGATCTTGACGCGTTGCGCCAATTGGGCGCCGTGCTCCAGGTGCGCTGCTCAGCGGACTGCCGCTGCGCGTGACCCGGGCGCACAAGGAGTCACGGCCGATGCGCGCCCCGGGTGGGGGATGCCGAATCGCGGCCGGGTGCGACGGAGCACCGACTCCATCGACAGTTTCTCAAGCGGAGAGTGCGGGATTCGAACCCGCGGAGGCGGGTTACGCCTCAACAGTTTTCAAGACTGTCACCTTCGGCCGCTCGGTCAACTCTCCCTGACGCCTCCTGGTGGCGTCGAGCGCCCATTCTGCCAGGCCGCGCCGTCGACCGTCGCCACCCCGCGGTGCAGGGCGCGTCGCCCACACACTCCCGGGTGTTCGGCAGACGTGTGCCGCCACGTAGGCGGCGCGGGAGGTCGTCGACGAGTTTGCGCGTGCGCGAACCGGGCAGCGCGGGTTCGCTACGTGACCTCGGAAGGCGCGGGCTACCCGTTCTGCCAGCCCGCGGGCATGCCCGGCGTCACGACCTTGAGTTGGTACAGTTCGGCGACGCGCGCAAGTTCCGCGTCGTAGGTGGCGATCGTGTCAACCGCCGGATGCGTGACGGCGGCTCCGAGGTGGAGCGCCGCGAAGGGCTTCAACACGCTCGCCGCGTGGGTGGACACGTTTACGTTCTCGTCCGAGAACCGGATGACGGGTACTCTCGCCTTGACGCGCTCCACAATCTCGAAGGCGCGGGCCTTAGTGTCCCGGGGATACAACTCGGCCGCTTGACGCAGTTCAGTAACACCCAACTGTGTGGTCGCCAACTCGTTCAGTCGTGGCACGGCCCACCCGTTCCATTCGTCGAAGAAGCGCACCCCCGGCAAGAACCGAACAAGCGCAGAACCGTCGACGTAGATCACGCCCTTAAGAGTATCGGGACGTGATCGGGAGCGAATCCGCTTCTACCCCTTGAGTCGCTTCATCGCGAGCTGCACCACGGCGATGAGCGCCTGCTTGGTGGCTGCACGCTCGCGAGCGTCGGTGTACATCATGGGAACCTCCGGCGGAACGCTCAGGGCCTCGCGCACGTCCTCGAGTTTGTGCCGCGCGACGCCATCGAAGCAGTTCACGCACACCACGAACGGGATGCCCTTGCCCTCGAAGTAGTCGACGGCCGGGAAGCATTGGTCGAGGCGCTCGGTGTCAACCAGGACAACCGCCCCGATGGCGCCGCGTACCAGATCGTCCCACATGAACAGGAAGCGGTCCTGGCCGGGGGTGCCGAACAGATACAGCCACAGGGAACCAGGCAACGCGATGCGGCCAAAGTCCATCGCGACCGTGGTGGTGGTCTTACGGTCGGTGACGCCGCCAGCGTCGTCCACACCGATCGACCTCTCCGTCATGGCCGCCTCAGTGTTGAGGGGATCGATGTCAGAGATCGAACCGATGAAGGTGGTCTTGCCGACGGCAAATCCACCCGCGATCACGATCTTGACCACGGTGGGGGCCTGCGCCGCATCGTCAGACACGACGGCGGCGTTAGAGGGCTGCGATGCCATCAAGGACACTCTCCAGAAGACTCAAGGACAGGCCGCCATTGGCGTCGTGTGTTGCCGCATCATCGGCTGTCCCGGCGGTGTGAATAGTCAGGTATTTTTCTTCAGCAAGGTCCGTCACCAGGACGCGCACCACACCCAAGGGGAGCCGGGTGTGAGCCGAGAGTTCGGCAACGGATTGATATTGACCCGCAGCCAGCTGCAGGATCTTTTTCTTTTCCGGGGTCAGGCCCCGAAGATTCTGTGTGGCGGAGGGTGCCTGAACGAGTGCCTCGAGTGGCAGGTGCGAGTTGGCAGCACTCACCCGCCCCCCGGTCACGGCGTACGGCCGGACCGTGTAGGCCTCGTCGTCGGCGCCACGGTACGGCTCGATCGCTTCCGTCATCGCATGTCCCTAGCGTGTCGGCCCGTCGGTGGGCAGGTTTTGGCGCATTTCCGTGATCAGTTGCGGCGTCAACGCGTTCTCAGTGCGCGACACCAACAGTGTCATCTCGTATCCGACCAGGCCGACGTCGCACGTCGCGTCGGCGGCGACGGCGAGCACAGCGCCATTATTGACGCTCATGAGGAACAAGAACAGCTCGTCCATCTCGATGATGGACTGCCGGACCTCTCCTGCCTTGAGTTGGCGCGCCGCTCCTCGCGTCAACGACGCCATCCCAGAAACGACCGCAGCGAGGGTGTCGCCCCCCGTGCGGTCGAGGTTCTTCGACATCGCCATCAGCAGGCCGTCGGCACTGACGACGAGCGTGTGGCGCGTACCTGGCACGGTCTGGACAAAGTTGTCCAGCAACCACCCAAAGTTAGTGGCCTCAGTACTGAGCGCGGTCACTGGTCCTCCTTGTTTCTGTTACCCCGAGTGGGGTGACACGTCGTGTTGTTCATGGTTCCGTCAGGGAACCCTGCGTGCTGTCGTTGAAGCTCTTCACGTCATCGCGAGCGCGTTGGGTACCAGAATAGAAACTTGAGAAGCGGTTGCGTACCGCCTCAGCGTCTCGCGGAACGTCCGGCGCCGCAACGTCGCCACTCCGCTGAGGTTCTTTCGAGCGCTCCACAGGGGTGCGCTTGACGAGGCCTGCCTGCGTCTTGGCTACCTGAGGCCGTTGAGCGGCGAGCGAACTGAGCTCGGAAAACACCTCGGACGTGAAGTCCGCGAACCCCTCGCCCGACTGTTGCGGTTCGATCTGCACCACCGGGCGGTACTCGGTGGCCGATTCGGGTGCGGCTGCCTGAAGGGCGCTCGCTCCCGCAGTTTCCCAACCCAACGGGCGCGCCAACTGGTCGGGCGAGTACGCTGCGTGGCTGGCGACGCCGGGGCCAGAGGACTCCGGTGCCGGTGCCGCGCTCGTAGGCGTGCTACGACCGGCCACGGACCACTCCGCGTCGTACGTCTCGTTGCGGGTCGGATCCGGACTGAAGGCGGCCGGGGTATCCACGGATGCCGGACGTGTCGTCGGCGACCACGCCGCGGGCGGGGCACTGGGAGCTGGCAGTTGCGTCTCCCACGGCGCGTTTCCTTCACGCGTGGCGTCGTAGTCGGGGGCAGGATGGGCTGGCTGATTGAAACTAGCGGCGGGCGCCCGGCCGATCCACATCGAGGTGTCCTCATCCTGTGGCCGTTGTTCAGGGACAGGCGCGGGTATCTCATGGCTGCGAGGCTCTGACGGCGACGGTACGGCGTTCTCGTCACGCGCCGGGATGGGAACGGACCCTTGCCACATGGCTGCGGGCTCGGACGGCGTCGCCACCATGTGATCGAGCGACGAGGACGCGGCGGCAGGGTCGACCTCTGGCGTGATGACGTCCGCAGGTGGCGGGGAGTTGCTTTCGGCTCGCTCCTGCGGTCCGCGGCCGCGTCCGAAGAGTCGAGAGAAGAAGCCTCCGCGTCCGTCGGACTCCCCGACGTGAGAGTCATCCAGGATCAGTTCGTCGAGACTCGGCGTCGAGGTCACGGGATCGGACTCGAACCGTGGGCCGTGGTTCTGGTCCCGCGGCCCCTGGCTCCAGCCGTTGCCCGCGTGTCCCGGTGAGCCGTCAACGGCGACGGGTTGCGGCTCCGCGTCGCTTGGCGTCGCGGGGTACAGCGGGGAACGGAACACGGGCCCGGACTGTGGGGCTGGGTGCTCGCTCGTGGCCGGAGGTTGCGGGGGCGGGTCGTGCGGATACGGGGTGTCATCGAGCGCCACCGACTCCACGCCAGCACTGGGCTTGCTGTCTGGCTGACTCCACGGCGCGGGGGCCGCCGGCGGCGGCTCGTCCTCCTCCAGCATCGGGATCGCCATCGAGGGGGTGGGGCCGTCGCCCAGCGCTGGGCTCAGCGCCGATCCGCTGGGGTCTGCGTCCTCCCCGGCGTAGCCCGCGGCGATCAGGGGCGACTGGCGCACCACGGCGGGCTCAGTGTGACGAGGGTCGGCCGCGTGGACCTCTGTCACAGGAGCAGGCGGTTCGGCGCCCCAACGATCGCTCGGGTGATCGGCCACCGCGCCCTCCGCCGACGGCGCCGCCATGGCGACAGGTGGCGCCGGGACGTCCGGTTCCAACGATGGCATCGAGTCGGTAGCCGATGCCTGGCCCACGGCTTCGGCGTCGGGCGCGCCACGCCTGACGGCGTGATCGAGCGACTCCGCATCGGACGAAGGTAGGGGCGCCTGGTCCGGATCGTCGCGAAGCGCGCGAAACCCACGAAATACCCGTGCTCGCTGCTCAGCGCTTTCGGGGGAGACCTCGTCGGCAGCCAGGATCGGGGTGAAGCCCGAGGTTGCCGCGCTTTGGAGCGCCGTCAACTGTTCGTCGGAGGCGCGCATCGGCACGCCGATGATGCTGTGGGTGTCGTGCGGGGTCTCGGAACCGGCACCGGAGCGAGGCTCGGGGCTGACCTCGGCGCGCTTGCGGCGGCGGGTCGGCAGCCCTGCGGGAGTCACGCCCTCAGTGAGCGCGTCGATGTCGACGGGCACGGCCTCGGGAGCAGACTCGGCGTCGGCGCTCACAAGATCGTCGAGCCCCGGGGAGGCCGACTCCTGCGAATTATCCGCAGCGTGCGCGCCATCCGCGACAGCGACCTCGACGGGACGGCCGGTCAGGCTCACGCCTTCTTCGATCGCCGTCGGCTGGTAGTCGCGCGGCGACGCGATGGGCCGGTGCGCCTCCTCGGGAAGGGCATCGCGCACCTCGGCGTCCGTCACGCTATGGTGCACCAGCGCCGCGGGGGCGTGGATGCCCTTATCCGTCGCGGTGGTCGACTGGTGTCCCTGGCTGGGTGCCGCATTCGCGTCGAACAGCGACGACGGCATCGCGATTCTGGCGACAGTCCCTTCGCCCGCGACGGACTCCAACTGCACCCGAGCACCCACGCGGCGAGCGATGCGGCCAACCACGAACAGACCCAGCCGCTGGGCACCCAGAATCTCCGAGGCGGCCGTGGACGCCACGCGAGAGTTGGCCTCCGCAAGTTCCTCCGGCGTCATACCGATGCCCGAATCCTGGATTTCGACCACCACGTCGTCGCCGTCGGTCATGGTGCGCACGACGACGGGCGCGCCAGGGTCCGAAAAGACCGTGGCATTCTCCAGCAGTTCAGCGAACAGGTGCGCCGCAGTCAGGGCCGCGTGGCCCAGCATCGACGGGTCGGCGTCCAGTTCCAGTTGAATTCGCTCGTACAACTCGATCTCGGACGATGCCGTACGGATCACGTCGGACAACGGCATCGGGCGGCGCAAGCGACGGCCCGTGTCGATTCCGGCAAGCACCAGCAACGACTCGCTGTTGCGCCGCATCCGCGTCGCCAGGTGATCCAGAGCGAACAGTTTGGTCAACGTGGTCTGGTTGTCTTCCGTGCGTTCCATCTCGTCGATCGACGACAACTGGCGGTTGAGCAGCACCTGATCGCGCCGGGCCACGTTGACGAACATCTCCGAGATGGACCCTCGCAGGGCGGCCTGCTCGGCGGCAATCGACAGGGTTGCCGCGTTGACGGAGTTGAACGCCTCTGCCAGGCGTCCCACCTCATCGCGTGACTCCACGGGAATCTGCACTTCGGAGACGTCGACGCTGTGGCCCGGCAGCGCGACCCGCTCGACGAGTCGCGGCAACTCTTGACGCACTGCGGTGGCCGTCGTTGTCAGGCGGCGCAACGGGTTGACGATGCGACGCGCCATCGTCAGGGTAACCAACAGGGTGAGGACGAAGACGATCGCCGCGATCGCGATGGTGGCAAGCAGTTGGATGAGGCTGGTGCGTACCGAGTCGGACGCCACCTGCTGGACCTGGTCCAGAATGTCCGCACGGATCGGGGCCAGAGCGTCGAGTTCCTCACCGACCTGGACCTCCCATTGCGCGCTGCGCTGGTCGAGCAGGGCCGCGTCCGACGAGTCGGCCAGGAGTCGGTCTCGGACCGTCTGAAAACCTGTGCGTTCGTTGACGTCGTAGGACACGCCAAAGGACGGCACCTCCGGAACGCCCGGCAGGCCTGCCACCGCGAGCTGTGCGTTGGCGAGGGCGTTGTTGGTGCCGAAGTACAGGCCCTGGAACACGGCGGGTTCGCCGAGGGTCCACTGCCCTTGGCGAATCTTGCGGGCGACGTACTGCTCTTCGAGCCGCACCGCCTCGAAGAGTTCATTCATCGATTCATAGGCGCCCAGGTACGCTGCGAGTTGTCTGTTCGCGGCCGTGTCGGCGACCTCACGGGTCAACTGGAACACCGCCGACACCATCGCTGCGTACGCGGATTCCGCGTCACCGGGCAGGATGTTGCGCACGCGAATCTGGCCGCGAAGCCCGTCGATGTTGGCCAATCGCGTGCGCAGGGCATCGATGAAGCTCAACACGCTCGAGTTGTCGGGACGATCGGCCACACCGCTAGACGTCGCCAGGAAGGCATCCCCGGTGCGATCCACCGCTAAGAAGGTCGTGGGGAGCGCGTCGGAATACTGCTTGGCCTCGTTGAGGTACGTCGCGGTCTCGTCGGCCTCGGCCCTGATCAGGTTGCCAAGTTGCCGAAAGACCGACCCCGTATCGCTCACGGGAGCGCCCGCGGCAACCGCATCCACCTCGGCGCCGATCCGCTCGAAACCCGCCGTCGCGGCCGCGACAGCATCGGGTTCGGGCCAGGCGGGGAAGTCGTCTTGCGCGGCCGGTACCTCCGTGATTTGGCGATACGCGTCGAGGCCTTCCGCACCGGCGGTGCCGTTGACCGCCGCCACCACCGCTTGCGCGACCGCGGCGTAGGCGGGGTCATTCTCGCCAGCCGCGGAAATCGTCGCCACCGAGGAGTTCACGGCCGCGCGCGCTGCCGACGTCTTGTTGTCGCCATCGATGACGGCGCGCAGGTAGTTGGACACGGTCGCTCGCTCGGCCTGCACCTGTTCCACCAACGCCGACCCGCTTCGCACCACGTCAACGAGTTGGGACGTGTTGCGACCAGCCGTATACGTGGTGGAGGCACTGAACACCACAAAGGAGGCGGCAAGAAGAAGCAGGACCGTCGGAACTGCGACGACGCCCAACAACTTGCCACGAATACCCAGCCCTTGGAGCATGTACCTCTCCCTCGTGCCCGCCAGTGGTGTGCCAACAGATCGCCAGCCACACCGCCGAAGCGTGTGATCCTCCGTGATATCGGCACCTTGCCACGATCACATGAGGTCGCCTCGCGCGGGCGCACTCCATGAGACGGTATAACAAGCCGGTGATGACGGGAAAGGGGCACATTGTCAATGCGTGCCATGGTTGTCCGCGCGGATCGCACCCCAGGTGAACTTGCCGTGCGGGATGTGCCGGCGCCCCGCGCGGGCCGTGGCCAGGTGGTGGTCTCCATCGCAGCGGCAGGTGTCAACCGTGCTGACCTCCTCCAGCGGCAGGGCCGATACCCGTCCCCTCCCGGCTGGCCCAAGTGGCCGGGCCTCGAATGCGCGGGGACGGTCACAGCGTTGGGCGCGGGCGTATCCGGCGTGCGCGAGGGCGACCAGGTGTGCGCGCTCGTGGGGGGTGGTGCCTACGCCGACGCCATCGCGGTGCCCGTCGATCTCACCCTGCCAGTACCGCCCGGCCTCGACCTGATCGCCGCCGGTGGCTTGATGGAGGCGGCGTGCACCGTGTGGTCGAATCTGGACACCGCGGCGGCCACGCCGGGTGAGACCCTGCTCGTTCACGGCGGCGCAGGCGGCATCGGCTCGATGGCCATCCAGATGGGCAAGGCCATGGGGCTGCGTGTCATGGCGACCGCAGGGGGACCGGAACGCGCCCGGTGGTGCACCGACATCGGAGCCGACGTGGCAATCGACTACCGTGGCGAGGATTTCGTGACTGCGGCGCAGGCCGTGGGCGGGGCGGACGTGATCCTCGACGTCGTCGGCGCGGCCTACCTGGAACGCAACCTCGCTGCGCTCGCGACGGGCGGGCGGCTCGTGGTGATCGGGCTGCTCCAGGGTGCCAGCGCGCCGCTCGACCTGGGCGCCCTCATGGCGAAGCGGTTGCGCGTCATTGGCACCACCCTGCGCTCGCGGCCCCACGCGCAACGCGCGGCGATCGTGGCGGCGGTCGGTCGAGAGGTGTGGCCATGGATACCATCCAAGGTGAAGCCGATGCTGCACGCAGCGATCCCGCTTGAGGAGGCGTCGCGCGCCCACGACATGCTGGTCAGGGGCGGCGTGACCGGCAAGGTGGTGCTCACCACGTAGGTGACGTCCCGCGACCGCTCGGCCGGAACGGCTCGTGGCCATCCACCGTGCGCACGGTTTCAGATCGCCAGCCGGGCCGGGTCGATCAGCGGCTCGAGGGCGTCCAGGACGCCGTCCTCGTCGACCGGCCCGATCGCGGCCTTCGCGGCGGCGGTGACCCGGTCAGGCGCGTTTCCCATCGCATACGAGTCGCGGGCCCACGTGAGCATCTCGATGTCGTTGTTGCCGTCGCCCACTGTCACCGTGTGTTCGGGATGGACGCCCAACTCCTCGCGCAACGTCTCCAGCGCGGACGCCTTGGACACCCCTGGGGGGGTCAGGTCCAGCCACGCGGAGTAGCCGACGGCATAGGTCACGTCGGCCAAGCCGATGCTGTGGACGATGGCGTCGAAGTGATCCACGTTCGCTCCGGGCGCCCTGATGACCACCCGGGTCACGTCGTCGTGGCACAACTCGTCGAACGTCACCGTGCGCTGGCGGCCCGCCAACTCTCCCATCGGGAACTCCCGGGTCACCCT
>JASBTB010000006.1 GCA_030148645.1 Demequina sp.
GGCGAAGGGAAGAACGGGGGCAACCACACGCAGTCGACACCGAGCCACTCGAGGTAGTCCAGTTTCTCCGTAAGGCCCCGGAGGTCGCCCACCCCGTCGCCGGACGAGTCCCGGAAGGACCGGATCAGCACCTCATAGAAGACCGCCGACTTAAACCAGTCGACATCGGTACGGTCGAGGCCTTCCTTGTCATCGCTCATGCCCCCACCGTATTCACTTGTGCGCGCGAGGGCGAGACGCGCGCAACGATTCCCCGGTTTCGTGTTGGCGTGACAGGCACGGGTAGGCCCACCCAGGCGCAGAGTCGGCATCCGCCCACCCCCGGCCAGGGCGTGACACGATGGGGGCATGCGCCGGGATGTGACGACTTCCATGAGACTTGACGTGTCGGTTCCAAGCGATCTGGTCCTTGCGATCGCTGTGGCCCGAACGGGCGCCGACATCTCCGAGAGACTCTCACTGCGACGCGATGGTGAGCCCGTCAGTGTCACCGAGATTGCGGACTCGCACGGCACGCGTCTTCACCGCATCGAGGTAGGCGTGGGGATGCTCGATGTGGAGTACGAGGCCACTGTCCAGGGCCGAGGTGTGCCCTCGCCTACAAGTCCGCGTCACGAGGTGCGCTACCTACGACCGAGCCGCTATGCCGAGTCCGACGAACTCGCGGCCACGGCCTTCGCCGAGTTTGAGGGGCTTGAGGGAATGGGCCTGGTGAACGGCATCAGCGTGTGGGTGGGGACGCATCTGAAGTACGTGCCCGGTTCGAGTCAGCCGACGGACGGCGCATCGCAGACATTTCTGGCCAGGCAGGGCGTCTGCCGAGACTATGCCCATCTTGGTGTGGCGCTGCTGCGTGCGCGCGGAGTTCCAGCCCGTGTGGTGTCCGTGTACGCACCTGGGCTCAATCCCATGGACTTCCACGCGGTGTGTGAGGCGTTCGTGGGCGGCCGTTGGTGGGTGGTGGACCCCACAACGCTCGCACCGCGCGGGACCATGCTCAGGATCGCCACTGGCCGGGATACCGCAGATACGGCCTTCGTCACCACGGTGGAGGGCCAAGCGGACCTTCAGTCCCTGGAGGTCACCGCCACCGCCGACGGGTTGCCCGACGATGACATGACGGCGCCGATGCAACTTGGCTAGGCTGCATCGCCGCGGCGGCGCCTGGGGGAGCTTCGCGCCTGTTAGCGTCGGGAGGGTCGCTGACGGTCACCGTTGATCACTCGAAGACTGCCGGGTTCTTGGAACACATGATGGCTTGGCATGCGCAGCACTGTGGGGCCCAGTCGCCGTACGGGCGCCGGAGTTGCCCCCCGCCCTTCTTGAGGGGACGGTCTGCGGCGCGACACGACCAGGCGTGCGCAACCTCCGTGATTCAGGGTCTGTGCTCACCGTGATGCGACGAATGCCTCGACGCAGCGTCGGATGTCGTCGGGGGAGTGGGCCGCCGAGAGTTGCACGCGGATGCGCGCCTTGCCCACGGGGACTACCGGATAAGAGAACGCGACCACGTACACGCCCTGGTCGAGCATACGGTCCGCGACCTGCGCCGCCAGTGCAGCGTCGCCGAACATCACGGGCACGATGGGGTGCTCGCCGTCGAGCAGCTCGAACCCCGCGTCGGTCATGAGCGAGCGGAACAACGCGGCGTTGTCGACGAGTCGGTGGCGCAGTTGCCCGCCTTCTTCCAGCAGGTCGAACGCCGTGAGGGTGCCAGCCACCACGGAGGGCGCCACCGCGTTGGAGAACAGGTAGGGGCGGGCACGCTGACGCAGCATCGCCACGATCTCCTTGTGCCCGGAAACGTAGCCACCCGATGCCCCTCCGAGCGCCTTGCCGAACGTGCCGGTGTAGATGTCCACGCGATCCTCGACCCCCCACAACTCGGGAGTGCCACGACCATGCTCGCCGATGAATCCCACCGCGTGCGAGTCGTCGACCAGCACCAACGCTTGGTAGCGTTCTGCCAAATCGCAGATTTCGGGCAGGGGAGCGAAGTACCCGTCCATGGAGAACACACCATCGGTGACGACGATGCGCTGACGTGCCTGCTTCGTCGCCTGGAGCTGGTCCTCCAGGTCCGCCATGTCGCGGTTGCGGTAGCGCAGGCGCCGCGCCTTGGACAGCCGGATGCCGTCGATCAGGGAGGCGTGGTTGAGTTCGTCGGAGATGATAGCGTCCTCGACGCCCAACAGGGCCTCGAAAACCCCACCGTTCGCGTCGAAGCATGAGGAGAACAGGATGGTGTCCTGCGTCCCTAGGAATCGCGACACACGTCGCTCGAGTTCGAGGTGTAGGTCCTGGGTGCCGCAGATAAAGCGCACACTGGCCAAACCAAAGCCCCACTCGTCCATTCCGGCCTTTGCCGCCTCGATGATTCGCGGGTCGTTCGCTAACCCCAGGTAGTTGTTGGCACAGAAGTTCAGCACGTCACCACCCCCCGCGCTCACCACCGATGACTGCGCGCCGTGCAGCGGCCGCTCACCCTTGAACGTGCCCGCCGCGCGAATTCCGTCGAGTGCTTCGGCCAGTTGTGCCTGCATCGTTCCGTACATGTTTTCTCCTTTCGGCACCCGCCCGCTAGGCGGGCACCTCGGTCCAATCGAGCACGACCTTGCCAGCCTGTGCCCTGCGTGCCGCCGCGAATCCAGGTTCCCATTCGCTGGCTGGCATGCGATCCGTGATCACGGAGTCGAGCGCCTGTCTCAATTCGACACTCGTCTGGAGCATGGCGCTCATGTCGTTCCACGTTTCGAACATCTCGCGCCCGTAGATGCCGGAGATGGTCAGCATGTGGGTGACCACCTTGGCCCAATCGACGTCGATGGGGCCCGAGGGCAGGCCGAGCATCGCGACCCGGCCCCCGTGGGTGAGGTTCTCGACCATCTCCGGAAGCGCCGTTTTATGGCCACTCATCTCGAGCCCCACGTCGAAGCCCTCGCGCATGCCAAGGTGCCGCTGTGCATCGGCGATTCGTTCGCGGGCCACGTTCACCGCGAGGTCCGCGCCCACGAGGCGGGCCAGTTCCAGGCGTGGCTCGGAGACGTCTGTGACGACGATGAAACGGGCGCCGACGTGACGCACCACAGCCGCCGCCATGAGTCCGATCGGCCCGGCACCGGTAATGAGCACGTCCTCGCCGACGAGCGGAAACTTCAGTGCCGTGTGCACGGCGTTGCCGAGCGGGTCGAAGATCGCGGCCAAGTCAAGATCGATGTCGGCGGGGTGAACCCAGACGTTCGATTCGGGTAGGACCACACGCTCGGCGAAGGCGCCGTCGCGGTCGACGCCTAGGCCTAAGGTTCGGTTGCACATCTGACGGCGGCCCGCGCGGCAATTGCGGCACGTTCCGCACACGATGTGACCTTCGCCCGACACGATCGCCCCCACGTGGACGTCGCGAACCGCGCCCCCGATGGCGACGACCTCACCGCTGAACTCGTGGCCGGGCACGAGGGGCGGCGTGATGGCCGAAGCCGCCCACCGATCCCATGATTCGATGTGCAGGTCGGTGCCGCAGATCCCGGTCCGCAGGACACGGATCGTGACGTCAGAGGCGCCCGCCACGGGCTCGGGCACATCGGCGAACTCCAGGCCGGGACCCGACGCCTTCTTGACTAGTGCACGCACATCGCCCCTTTCGCCGCGGCCGAGGTATCCGTCGGGCTGCTGTTCCCAGTATCTCGCTGTCACCGCGCGTCGTCGCGCGAGCGCCACGGCACGAGCATCGAGGTGTTGCGCTGGTAGTCCTCAAACTCTGGGATGTGAGACTTCGATATCCCCTCCGTGAACGCGGTGGGTCCCAGGAACAACAGCGTGAGTAGCGCCGCGCCCACCACAGTCAACAGCCACGTTTACGAGGCCCAAGAGCATCGGCCAATATGCATCACGATCGCCCCCACGCGCTGTTCGTGATGCGGCGTGGCTTGCCCCGGCCTTGTGTCGCGGCCCTCAGGCCCCCTGAGCAAGGTCGAGTTCTCTACATCGCGCGCATTTGCCCAACGTGTGTTAGTTTCTCAGAGAGCGCTCCCACACGCTTGGTTCTTGGCCACAATTCTTGATTTCATCACCGCTCAGTGTCGAGAGGTTTGCCATGTCTTCATACCGTGCCCCACGTACTGCCGCCGTTGCGGCCTTCACGCTGACCGCCTTGGCGGTGTCTGTCCTCGGGACTACCGGGGCCGTCGCCGCACCGCCACCGCCGGTACAGGTTGTCGATAGCTTCGAGTACAGTTCGGGCCTGCCGGGCGGGCAAGACACCAACGGTGTTGACATCGGCTACTACACGTTCGCTGGCGCTGGGAGCACGATTGCCTTGGCGAACCCGGCGACGCCGCCCGCCCCGCCGCTGAGCGCGAACCCTGCGCCGAACAAGGTGCTTCAACTTGACTTCAATGTGACCGCGTATGCGGGCGTCATCCGGGGCTTCGAGAACTCGGCGGGTGACACATGGGTCTCTCAGGACTGGAGCGCCTACGCAGGCTTCACCATGTGGCTGTATGGGCAGAACTCGGGCACGACGCTTTTCATCGACCTTCTCGAAAACCGCAACCCCGGCTCGATAAAGGACGACGCTCAGCGCTGGACGACAACGGTCATGGATGACTTCTCCGGCTGGAAGCAATTTGAGATCCCCTTCTCCTCCTTCACGGAGAAGGTGGTCGGAAACGGGGCGCCTAGGGACGACTTCGACCGAACCGAGATGTACGGCTGGGCCATCGGGGCGCTCGGGACTGGCGGCGCGCGCACTTACTACGTCGACGACGTCGGCGTCTACGGGGTTGCGCCGCTCGTCCCGCTCGCAGCGAACTTCACGACCACTGGCTACTCCGTCGTGGAGGGCACCGCCGGTGACATTTCGGTCAAACTGAGCCGCTCATTGCGCGACGGGGATCCGGACCAGGTCTCGATTGACTATGCGATCGACCCGGGCACCGCTCTTGTCGGCAGCGATTACGCACCCGCCAGCGGCACGCTCACATTCGTCAAGGGCGGCCCTCAAGAACTCACGTTCCCGCTCGCGACGTTCGATGACAGCAAATACCAGGGTGACCGGAACGTCGTGCTTCAGCTGTCCAACCCAGTCGGGATGCCTGTGGGGACGCGATTCGTGGCGTTCGGCACGATCAAGGACGACGACGCCTATGAGCCGCTGCTGTTGGACGACTTCGAGACTTACCCGTACCTGTGGAACTCCGACGCGGGGGTCCAGTTCGACAACCCGAAGATCACGTCCGGTGACCCGAACGCAGTGCCCGGGCAGGGCGCCTCCGAACGGGTGCTCAACGCCACGCTCCCGGCCGCTCCCAAGACGACTGTCAATGTCGATGTCAAGGGCGGTCTGTGTAACCGGGGCAACGGTGTAATCCCGGTCACGCTGCTCAGCACTTCGACGTTCGATGCCACCACGGTGGACCCGACGACCGTCACCTTCGGCAAAGCCCGCGCGGAGCTTACCGGGAAGGGCGCAGCCAAGAAAGACGTGGCGGATGCGAACGGTGACGGTCGTAAGGACGTCGTGTTCCACTTCCGTTTCAAGGACACGGGATTCGCATGCGGCGCCACAGACACGCCGTTCAACGGCACGACGTACGGCGGTGGGGCCGTCACCAACGAGAGCCAGTCCGTGAGCTTCGGTCGCGACTTCGCAATCGGCCAGAACTGGAGCAACGCCCAGGGCCTGAGTTTCTGGTACTACGGGCAGAACAGCGGTGGCACCGTCTCCGTCGATGTGCTCGACAACCGAGCGTCAGACCCGGGGCCGAGCGGCTGGGACCTGGCTTGGTCCGATGAGTTTAACGCCGCTGCAGGCACCGCGCCCGACCCAACGAAGTGGGGCTTTGAGATCGGCGACGGCACCGGCAATGGCAACCCCGGCTGGGGCAACGACGAGCTGCAGTACTACACGAACAGCACAGACAACGCCGCTACCGACGGCGACGGCAACATGGTGATCACGGCCAAGGCCGCCGACGGCTCGCTCCAGTGCTACTACGGGCCCTGCGAGTACACGTCTGCGCGGCTCCTCTCGGCAAACAAGGCCGAGTTCGCTTACGGGCGCATCGAGTCCCGGATCCAACTGCCAGCCGGTGAGGATGGCCTCTGGCCCGCCTTCTGGAGCCTGGGCACCGACATCAACCGGGTCCTCTGGCCGCAGACCGGCGAGATCGACTTCATGGAGTACGTCAGCCGAATCCCCAACACGGTATTCGGCACGATCCACGGCCCCGGCTACGCCGGTGGCGCGTCATTCGGGAACACGCTGACCGTTGCGGACCTCACGTCCGGCTACCACACGTATGCGATCGAGTGGGCGCCTGACCTCATCAAGTGGTACGTGGACGGCACCCTGTACCACACGGCCACCCCTGCCGACGTGGCACCCAACGACTGGGTGTTCAACGACCCGGTGTTTCTGCTGCTCAACATGGCGATCGGCGGCAACTTCGGCGGCACGGTCAGCCCTGACCTGACCATGCCGCAGTCGATGAAGATCGACTACGTCCGTGTCTACCAGGGCCCGGACACGGCGGAACGCTTCGAGGCGCCCTTCGTCGATGACTTCACCGGCTGGCAGAAGGTGACCGTCCCGTTCGCCGACTTCACGCGCAGTTCCGACCAGCCAGTTGGCGCTCCCAACGATGGCCTCAGCCTGACCGACGTCTGGGGCTACAGCTTCCGCGTGCCGGTCGGCTCGGCGGCGGGCCGCGTCATGCTCGACCTGGTGCGCCTGACCGACGAGACCCCACCGAGCGTGACCATCGCGGACAACGTCGACGCCGATGTTGCCACCGGTGACGTGACCTTCAATTTCGCATTCAGTGAGGATGTGGGTACCAGCTTCACGAAGGACGACGTGATCCTGACCGGCGGCACGAAGGGCGCGTTCACCCGCGTCGACGCCACCCACGCCACCCTCGTGGCGAGGCCACCGGCCGACACGACCGGGACGCTGGATGTCAGCGTCGCCGCCGGGGCCTTCACCGACCTCGCTGGCAACGCGAACACGTCTGGTGCCAGCGCGCAGCAGGCGTACCTCACGCCGCCGCCGTCGACTGGCGCTTTCGTGATCACCTTCGACGAGCCGACTCCTCCGGTCCTGACGGGCTTTGGCGGTGCGGAAAACTCGCAGATCGTGGCCGACCCCACCAACGCCGCCAACAAGGTTGCCAAGGTCGTCAAGGCAGGCGGAGCCGAAATCTGGGCGGGTACGACGATCTCGACCGGGGACAACTTCTCCGTCCCCGTCATCCCGTTCTCGACAACGGCAACCACGATGACGGCACGC
>JASBTB010000007.1 GCA_030148645.1 Demequina sp.
CGAAGGGCTGGCTCACGCAGGCTCGCCTCGACGCGCGAGTCGTGGCGCTGGTGACGGCGGACCGCAGCTTCGCGCAGGCGCGCACGGATGAGCAGAGCGACGCTCACGGGTCCCATGATGATGAACTTGAGCGCGTTCCAGCATGCCCATAGCACGATGAGGTGGAGCCAGCCTGGGCCGCCGTCGGCTGCCGAGCCAGAGCAGATGCTGGCGACCAGGAAGTACGGAAGCGCGACCAGCATCGCGGGTATCCCCCACTTGAGTCCGCGGCGGGTGCGGATGGCAGCGAGCAGCCGGTTGCTTGGCATGTAGCGGTGCAGGTAGTCGCGAGTGCGAACGCTGAGCGTCCAGATAACGCGGAACATGACAGGCCTCTCGTCACACGTGTTACTCCGTCGAGGAGGCAGAACGTGTGTGAGTGCCCGAAGGCCGTCCCGGAGGACCCGCAATATGAGGAGAACCTGCCTCACCATCCACTGTACGCCGGGGTCAGCGTTCATGGAACCCTTCGGCTCCCGCGTCGCCGCGCGCACCTCTCTGTATGAGTGAGAGGACCCGACGATGACGAACCTGAGCGACGTAGTCCAGGACGAGCGCACGGCGCGGATGGCGCTGTCGATGCTCGTCGAACCGGACGATGCCGTGACCGGTCGCCTCCTGGGCGAGCTCGGTGCGCTTGAGCTGTTTCGGCTCGCCGAGGGTGAAGACGCGGTGCCGGGGCTCAGTACCGTTGACGCTCGGGTGTGGCGTGCCCAGTTCCAGCGCTCAGACACTCGGACACTTGAACAGAACCTCGTCGGAGCCGAGCGCGCCGGTATCGGCACGCTGATTTCCGGCGACAAAGAATGGCCTTCCGCGCTCGACGATCTTGGCGACCGTCGGCCGTACGTCCTGTGGACTCGTGGCACGACATCGTTCCTCGCGCGGCCGCTCAACGATCTCGTCACGATCACCGGCGCGAGGGCCTCGACCTCCTACGGCGAGCATGTGGCCGGGCAGCTTGCCTCCGACCTCGCCAGCGCTGAGCGGATCATCGTGGTCGGCGGAGCGTACGGAATCGAAGGTCGCGGGCGGTCGTGGTAGAGCTCGAGGCCGTTGCCCTCGGGGTCGGTGAAGTAGAACGCCTCGCTGACGAGGTGATCCGACGCGCCGGTGAACGTGCGCGGCGCGTGTCGTGCGACCGACAGCAGCGAGGAGGCGAGGCGTCGCTGATCCTCGAACACGATCGCCGTGTGATAGAGCCCGGCGCTGCGTCTATTCGCGTCGGGGAGGTCCTTCTCCTGACGCAGCAGCATGATCGGCGCGCCGCCGCGGCCGAGGGTCGCGGTCGGGCCGCTCTGGTCGAGCACGTCGAGCAGGACGCCGTCGTGGTAGTAGGTCGTCATGGTGTCGAGATCGCGGACCAGCAGCTCGACGGTGTCCATGCGCGTCGCGTCCGGCGCCGCGCCGCGGGTGGAGGTCGCCGGCGGCTGCCAGGTCGGGCCCGGGGCGTGAGTGGTCACGTCCATACGATGAATCCGATCCACGCGACCGCGACGGCGACCAGCAGCAGCACGATGTTCGCGGGCAGGGCCTTCGCTTCACCGCGGACGAGGTGGGTGATGATGGCGCCGACCTGCACGAGCGCGAGCCCGACGGCGGCGACAGGGGCCAGCACGGGAGCGATGCCCGTCAGCGGCGGCAGGATCAGCCCGACCGCGCCGAGCACCTCGACGAGGCCGATGACCTTGACCGCGCCGGCCGGGAAGCTCCCGGCCCAGGCCATGCCCGACTCCACCAGCTTCTCGGGCGCACGGACCAGTTTGGTGCCGCCGGCGAGGAGATAGACGAGGGCCAGCAGCCCTCCGACGATCCAGTATGCGATCTCCACGAGTGTGTCCTCCTCGGTGATCCGTGGTCAGTCGATGACGGCGAAGCCGCCGGTCCAGCCGACCTTCTCCGCCGCAGCGAGCGTGATCTGCAGGAATCCGATCGCCTCCAGCTCGGTGGCACGCTTGAGCGAGCCGGCGTCGATGCCACGCAGCCCTGCGGCACGCACCAGCGACAGGACGGCGTCCTTCGCATCGTGGTCGTCACCGGCTGCGAGCACCGTCACGGGCACGGTGCCGACGGCGCCGGTGTGCAGCGTGGCTCCCAGGTTCGTGTTGAACGCCTTGACGACCTTCACGTCCGGCACTCGCGCCTGGATCTCCGCCGTCGCCGACGAACCTGCAGCAACGACCAGTCCGTCGAAGGTCTCGAAGTCGACCGGGTTGCTCACATCCACGAGCACCTTGCCCTCCAGCGCGCCGGCGTACCGGTCCAGCACCTCGGGAACCGCCGCGTACGGCAGCGCGAGCACCACGACGTCGCCGGCCAGCTGCTCGCCCAGTGCTCCTGCCTGCCCGCCCAGCGGGCCGGCGACCGCCTCCGCCTTCGCGAGCTCACGCGCGAGGACCTGCACCTGCGCTCCCGCCTTCGCCGCGATGCCCGCGACGGCGCCCGCGATGTTGCCTGCCCCGATGATCGTCACCTGTGCCATGACATCCTCCAATTATTGATGCGTCAAGTTACGACCACAGTATCCACATTTCATTGATGCGTCAAGCAATGTAGGATGCGGGTATGAGCTTGAAGCGTCTGGTGCCGCGAATGGACGAGAGCGAGTCGCGTGCGTGGCTCGGGCTCACCGGCGTGTTGCAGCTGCTTCCCGGCGCACTGGAGACGCAGCTCCAGCGCGACGCGGGGCTCACCCACTTCGAGTTCGTGGTGCTGTCCGCGCTGCGGTTCGCCCCCGATTCGACGATGCGGATGAGCGCCCTCGCCGCCGCGACCGACTCGACCCTCACCCGGCTCTCCCACGTGTGCTCCCGTCTGGAGAAGCGCGACCTCGTCGAGCGATCCTCTTCTCCCGGGGACAAGCGGGCCACCGACGTGCGGCTGTCCTCGCACGGGCGCCGCGAACTGATCCTCGCCACACCCGCCCACATCGCCAGCGTCCGGCGGCTGGTCATCGACGCCCTCACCCCGGAACAGCTCGAATCGCTCGCAAACGTGACCGAGACCATCCTCGCGCAGCTCACCGACGGGACGCACTGCGAGACGGCTCTCACACGCGATCCCGCCTCGCCGAGCGAGCCGGCGGGCTGATCAGCATGTCCCGTTCGACGGTTCATTGCAGCACCGAGACCGAGACACACGGGAATGGTGTATTGATTGTCGGATCAACAACCTCATCGATCGAAGGAGTGGAACAGCATGACTCGAATCACCGTTCTGGGCGGCAGCGGATACGCGGGAGCGAGCGTGGTCGCAGAGGCCCGCAAACGCGGGCACGAGGTCACCGCGGTCAGCCGCACCGCACCCGCCGAACCCGTCGCCGGCGTCGACTACATCATCGGGACGGTCCTCGACCCCGCCGTGCTGGAGTCCGCGATCGCCGACCGCGACGTCGTGATCGTCGCGCTCTCACCCCGCGGCGGTCTTGGAGACCAGCAGGAGACCGTGGTCACCACGCTCATCGACCGCCTCACCGGAACCCCCACCCGCCTCGGCTACATCGGCGGCGCCTCCTCGCTGCGGACCGAGGAAGGCGGCCCACGCCTCTGGGACGTCACGCAGGCGAGCATCCCCGAGGAAGCACGCGCCGAGATCGAAACCGGACTCCACGCCTTCGAACTGCTCGGTTCCAGCCCCGAGGGCCTCGACTGGTTCTACGTCAGCCCACCCGCCGACTTCGGTGCCTGGCTCAACACCCCCTCCAAAGGCAGCTACATCCTCGGCGGAGACATCCTCCTCCGGGACGACGGCGGCAACTCCACCATCTCCGCGGACGACCTCGCCCTCGCCATCCTCGACGAAATCGAAACCCCCACCCACCACCGACGCCGCTTCACCGCCATCCACTGACAACACCGCGGGCGCGCGGGGCCGAGGAACCCTCGACCCCGCGCACCCTGCACGACACGCGATCCACGAGGCGACGGCCGAGATGCGCCTCGCCAGGCTAGCGGAGATATCCACAGACATCGTTGTGGTTCCGTCAACGGTGACCTCTGACGGTCGGGGAAGGCCGGAGAAATGCGGTTGACGGGATCCTGCTCGTGCTTCATAGTCATCGACAGTTATGGCGCGACAGGCATCACGCACCACTCCGAATCAAGGTTCACAGCCACACCGCGGCGCAGATTTCGAGCGTGCTCACTCGTCAGTCGTTCTGGGTGAGGACGTTCGAGACCGACGCCGCGGTTTCACAATCGTTGAGCTGCTGATTGAATCGGCCTGACTTTCGTTCCTATCGGGAGTCTTGTCCGGCAGGTGCCGGTTGGCCTGATTCTTGGCCAGCGTAGTACGCGTCCTCGATCTCGATCGGGGTGCGCATGTCGAGCTCTCCGTGGAGCCGTGAGTTGTTCCACCACCACACCCATTCGAGGGTCGGGAGCACCCTTGCTCCGCAGATCGTAGATCGTCTGCACCGAAACCTTGAGCTGCGCGGCAAGCTCCGCCAACGACACGTAGCTTCCGTGTCCCGACTCTGAGGTGCTCGCACTGTCCATACAGCGAAGGTGCGCGGGGGTTACCGCGTACCTTCCAGGTAGCTCGAGAAGGCTCGAAAACGCCCTGCGGCGACTTGGCGAAGTGTCCGGTAAACGACTACCAAACATTCAAACTCCCTGTTCGGGGAGTGAAGTTTCGGTGCTTTACCGGGAGTTTTGGTGGAGCTAAGGAGACCCCGTCGGGCCGCGATACCGCGGCCCTCCTCCTCGAATCCCGCACCGAATAACGTGAGAAGGGCCCACCTTGCGGCGGACCCTTCTCACGTTGGTGGACCTCCGTAGAGAGTTTGAGAACCCCTGCCCACACCTGAAAACCCTGTCTTTGCGCAGGTCACGGGGCTTCTACGACCACGACCATCGCTCCTCGGAGCCTACCGTTTCCGACTCCAGGGGTCGAGTGGTGCGATCACTTGGGATGGCTCAAACCCTGCTACGGCCCGAGCAGGTCGACAATCTGGTGGCGCAGTACCGCGAGGGCGCGACGCTCGTGGAGCTGGCATCCGTGTTCGGAGTGAACCGCCGCACGGTCGCCACCCACCTCACCCGTCGGGAGGTCACCATCCGCCGCGGTCGGTTCGATCCGTCCCGCATCCACGAAGCAGCCGACCTCTACCTCAGCGGGTTGACGCTGGTAGAGGTCGGCATGAAGGTCGGGGCGGGGCCTCAGGCGGTCCGGCAAGCGCTCGCATCGCACGGTGTCGTGATCCGACCTGGTGGCCGCCGTTCTCGGATCAAAGCAGCCGCTGCCGTGGGCAGTTGAGCCTAGACACGAAGATCTGGCTCATGCGTGCTTGCCTCGGCGAGCGAGTCGTGGCGCTGGCGACGACGGATCGCAGCCTCGCGCAGGCGCGCGCGGATGAGCAGAACGACGCTCACGGGTCCCATGATGATGAACTTCAGTGCGTTCCAGCAGGCCCACAGCACGATGAGGTGGAGCCAACCGGGGCCACCGTCGGCTGCCGAGCCAGAGCAGACGCTGGCGATCAGGATGTAGGGAAGCGCGACCAGCATCGCTGGTATCCCCCACTTGAGTCCGCGCCGGGTACGGATGGCAGCGAGCAGTCGGTTGCTCGGCATGTAGCGGTGCAGGTAGTCGCGGGTGTGAACGCTGAGCGTCCAGATAAGGCGGAACATGACGGGCCTCTCGTCACACGTGTTACTCCGTCGAGGAGGCAGAACGTGTGTGAGTGCCCGAAGGCCGTCCCGGAGGACCCGCAATATGAGGAGAACCTGCCTCACCATCCACTGTACGCCGGGGTCGGCGTTCACGGAACCCTCCGGCTCCCGCGCCGCCGCGCGCACCTCTCTGTAGGAGTGAGAGGACCCGACGATGACGAACCTGAGCCACGTAGTCCAGGAGGAGCGCACAGCACGGATGCTGCTGTCGATGACCGTCGAACCAGACGACGCCGTGACAGGCCGTCTCCTGGGCGAGCTGGGGGCGTTTGAGCTGCTTCGGCTTGCTGAGCGTGATGACGCGGTGCCGGGCCTCAGTGCTGTTGACGCTCAGGTGTGGCGCGCCCAGTTCGAGCGCTCAGACGCTCGGACACTTGGGCAGCGCATCGTCGACGCCGAGCGCGCTGGCATCGGCACGCTGATTTCCGGCGACAAAGAATGGCCATCCGCACTCGACGATCTTGGCGACCGGCGGCCATACGTCCTGTGGACTCGTGGCACGACATCTTTCCTCGCGCGACCACTCGATGATCTCGTCACGATCACCGGGGCGAGGGCCGCGACTTCATACGGCGAGCATGTCGCCGCGGAACTGGCCTCCGATCTCGCCAACGCGGAGCGGATAGTCGTGGCCGGCGGCGCGTACGGCATCGAAGGGGCTGCCCATCTAGCGGCGCTGGCATCCGACGGCGACACGATTGCAGTCGTGGCGAACGGCGTTGATCGCCCCTACCCAATCGGTCACCGTGAACTTCTTGAGCGGGTGGCTGACCTCGGCCTCCTGGTCAGCGAGGTTCCACCAGGCGCGGTTCCGACGCGCCACCGCTTCATTGCACGGGCGCGGTTGATGGCCGCGCTCTCCACAGCGACTGTCGTTGTCGAGGCCGGAGCTCGCTCAGGATCAATGAAGGTGGCAGAGCGCGCCCAAGAGTTGGGGCGGATTGTTGGCGCGGTACCCGGTCCGGTGACCAGCGCAACAAGCGCAGGGCCGCACCGCCTGCTGCGCGACAAGGACTGCGCCGTCATCACCGATGCTGCTGACCTCTACCGCGCGTTGGAGACCCGCGACGTCGAGCGCGGGAGTTCTGCATCTCTGTTGATGCCTGAACGCACAGTCAGCAGCGCTCGGGAAGTGCGGCAGCTGTAGGCCGCTGTCTCAGATCGCGCTACGAGCGGATGCGATCACGGGCACGCTCGCGCGCGCGGAGTCGCAGTCTGTCGCGAACTTCATCGTGGATCGTGTTTGATGTCTGTTCGGCAGTCTCTGCTGACACGACCAGCGCATATCGGATGGTGTTACCGGCACGGAGTCGTTGGGCATCGTCCATGCACTCGACGTGGATCGGGAAGGCATCGCCATCTACGAAAGACATCGAGCGGGTGCCCTGCACGATCTCGTGTTGAAGGCTGCCTCGCCGCACGGCGTTGTGCTCTGCATCGGTTCGGTCTCCACCCGCCAGGGTCGTGTCCGGCGTGCTGAAGTAGACCTTGGCGCTGCGGTACCGAGTGAGCTGGCCGACCGTTGGAGCCATGAATGCCAGCGTGATGGTGAAGCGGTGCCATTCCGCTTTCGCTCGGAGTGAGGGAGGCAGTGGGAAGCCGTAAGTATGGCGCTCGTTCCGTGCGATTTGACCGCCGGCAACGAGGACCGCTCGGTTGGATGCGGCTTCGCCGAGTCTGCCGAGGTCGAGGCGACCGTAGCCGAGCAGAGCCGTCAGCTGCCGCCGAGCGTCCTGGCCATTGAGACCAAGACCGTTGCGCAGGCTGTTCTCCCAGGCGCCCCAGCTGCTTGCATGGGCAAGGAGGGCACGCACGAGCAGCGGGTGGTACTGCGGATCAGGAAGGGGTGCGTCTTCGGGGTCGCGGTTGTCGGACTCAAGGAGGTCAAACAGCCTGCTGGCTTCACGGGTGACGAGCGCGGTCGCGTTACTGGTGCCGTTCGTGAACACCGTGCTGTTGGTAGCACCGCCTCGTCCCGGAGCGGCCACCTGCAAGCCGGGTCCCGTCGCGGCGGTATGAGCCAGGCCGACGGCAACGTCAGTCTGACCGGGCAGGACGATGGGGCGCGTGTAGAGGGCGCGACCTCCGGAGTGATGAAGGTCCGGCTTGACCGACCGATCGACGCCGGGCCCAACAGACCCATAGTGTGCGGGAGCGTCCGGGTGGGTGATGTCCCATACCGTGTCCGGAACCTCGATCTCACCGAGGCCGTCTGAGTGCGTGGCGCCGACGGTGAGGGCGTTCAGGGCGTCGCCAGGCGGAAGGATGCCGCGCAGCAGCGCCGTCTCGAAGCCGTCCCGCATTGCAGCCAGGCGAGCGGCCTCGGTGTCGTGCGCGGCATCGGCGGGGATCGTGAACTCGTCGGTGTGGTTGCCCGCGCTGACGACGAACAGCAGATTGTACGAGTGGGCGAGCCAGTCCAGCAGGCGCCCGACGGGGCTCATTCGGCGCGTGAGTGCTCGCGTCTGCGCGCCAATGGACAGGTTCACAACCCGGACGCTCGGCGCTGCGGCAGGTTGGTTCCCCTCGCCTTTCACAATCCGTCTGATTGCGCGGTGAAGGACGTCGGTGAGCAGACGATTTGGGACTACCTGCTCGTGTCCAGGCATGAACTCGTGGGGCTGCAGGATCGGTCGTACGTAGAGCGGACGATCAAGCGGTGGACCGCCATCAGTGAGGTCGCCGTGAATGATGAGTGACGCCATGGCGGTTCCGTGGTGGCGAGCCGCGACGGGGTAGTTCTCACCGATCTCATCAGGGTCATCGATCGAGAGCCGACCTTGGAGCGCGTCGTGGTTGGTGAACGGCAGCCCGTCGAGCAGCGCGATCCGAGGCTTGCCTTCGATTCTGTCGCTGCGAGCAAGTTGGGTTTGAGCAACTGGCTCAAGAGTCCCTGGCGCAACGCTCATCGGGGTGAAGGGGCTGACGAACATGACATCATCAGTCGTGAGGAGCCGAATGGCCGAAGCTCCGTTGGTCAACACGGACTGGACCTGCTGGATCGGGAGTTCAGCCAGGAGCGCGTGGTACTCGATCTCTCCGATCTGCGAGCGATCCAAGACTCGCCCGGCGCTGGAAGTGATGACTTCCTCGACGTGCGCCTCGGCAGCCGCACGCTGGGCGGCATCACGCCTGTGCCAGAGCTCGACTTCGACGAGGACGGTGCTTACTGACTGACCGACCATGCTGAGAGTCTCTTCCCAGCGCTCTCGTAGACCAGTCTCACGGATGCGGTCCTCAGCGCCCCACCGACGTATCGCTGTCAGTTGCTGGAAGGCCGTCTTGAACTTGCCGAGCCCGTGCTCGAACGACGCGGACGGGTCGGCCTGCCATTGAGCGAAGAGCCGGAGTAGTTCGTCGATCGCTTTGGTGTTGGACATGACCAGGTACAGCGAGTGCGTGACGCGCTTGTCGGTCCGTCCAGCTTCACGCTCCCTCATGTGGAAATCGTCGTCGGGGTCAGATTGATCCCCGAGAAGCTCAGACAGAAACTCCAGGCCATCGATGCGGTTGATCGCGTTGCGGAAGTCCTTGACGCTTCCCGCCAGATCAAACACGACCACGAGTGCGGGGTCGATCTCCTCTGGGGTGTCTGCGCTCAGACGGGCACGTTCGGCTTCGAAAGCCGCGGCCAAGTCCTTGAACTGAGGAGTCAGGCGTTCACCTTGTCGCCCAGCGCCCGGCCTTGACAGACGTGGAAGATCACGCGGGGTCTGAGTTGGCCGCGCTACAACCTCCGCCGGCCCGAACGCAAGGAGCGGTCTACGCTCAACTGTCACCCTGCCGCCTGACCTCGGCGGTGTTCAAGCCGTTCTTGCACGATCCGGCGGATGTTGTCATCCGGAAGTTCCAGTACCGCACGGCGGCGCACATCAAGTGCGAACTCTTCCAACTCGGCGAAGCTCGCGCCGGCCAACTTGTCAGCGAGGGTCCGAGGAGCGAAACCGAGGTCGCCTCCGAGGCGCTCAGCGAGACGTTCGAGGAATCTCGTCGCCTGTGCGCGGCTAGGCGCTCCCAACTCCGTCCGAATCTGGAACCGTCTCCATGCCGCCCGATCCAGCAGCTCGCCGTGGTTCGTTGCGCCAACGAGGATCACGTGGGGTGGCAGTCTGTCGATTTGGAGCAGCAGCGTCGACACCACTCGCTTGATCTCGCCGGTCTCATGCTCGTCCGCTCGCTCTTTGGCGATGGTGTCCAGTTCGTCGAAGAACAGCACGCAACGGCGAGTCCGCGCGAACTCAAAGGCGTTGTCAAGCCGTGCGGCCGTTTCGCCGAGGAAGCTCGACATCACACCTTCGTAGCGGATCACGTAGAAGGGAAGCATCAGTTCTGCCGCGATCGCTTCGGCCACACTCGTCTTCCCGTTTCCAGGCGGGCCGGACAGCAGAAGGCGGTTGCGCGGCTCAATACCGTAACTACGCAGAAGTTCCGCGCGCTTCTGCTCCTCGATCAGTTCGGTAACGACTCGCTGCGGGACCGGTGCAAGTTCGAGTTCATGTAGCCGACGGTTCGGTACGACCTCATGCACGAGATCGCGGATCGCCGCTGCTCGGTCGTCACGGACGGGTCCCTGCCCCGTCGTCGTGATGAGTTGCGAGAGCCGATCAGCGAGAAGATGATGCTGGTTGGCGCGCTCTTCGGCGATGACCGACTCAACCAGCACCTTGAAGCGTTCCCGATCACCGCGGCGTTCGGCCTCGACGAGGTCTAGGAGTAGATCAGCGCGCGCCATCGTCCCGCCTCCTTCAGCCGTGTCGTCATGTGGGTTCAAGTCTACTGGCGTGTGGCTCCGAGGCTACTTGGCCGCGCCGACATTCGACCGTCCGCGCCCTGGAGCCGCCACTGGCCCTACAGCGCCCGCGACGGACCGCCTCTTGACGGGCTCCGAACCACATGAGCATCATCCAGGGCTTCAGCGGCCACTCGCGCTTGGTCGAGCGCGGCGCGCGCCCTTGCGGCGTCGATCTTCTGTACGGCCGACTCGGGCGGGGCTCCGAGCGGTGCGTCGTCGGTGATGCGGTAGCGGTCTCGGTAGGCGGCGACTACGCGGGCGGCCTTGCGCCAGGTCGCCGCTCGTCGTCGGTCGTTCGGCTGCGCTCCAAGGGCCTTCGTCCACGGCACGCTCTCGGTCAGCGCGCCGTCGAGTACGGCGTCGGCGCGTGCCTCGATCAGCTCCTCTCGCTCGTCGAGCGCTGCTCGCATCTCGACGTCGATGACTCCATGCGCCTGTGCAAGGAGGCCGGCGATGAGTCGCGGTGGCTTGCGAGTCCTGCCGGAGCCTGCGGGACGCGCTGTCGCACGCTCCACCCGGTAATGAAGGACGGCGGCGATGTCGTCGGCGTCGCTGAACCCGCGCGCGGCGACGAGGCGGGGCAGGAGCGTATCGACGTTGTGGTGGTTGGCTTCGGCGCGGCGCAGTTCGGCCGTAAGCGGGCCAAACGCCTCGGACTCGATGGCGCTCTCGGCCTGGTCCTCGGTGAGCCCGGAGCCCCGGACGAGGGTGGCCCAGCGGTCGTGTTGAGCTGCGGCGGCGATGGTCTCGTACTCGGCGGCGAGTTGAGCGATGGAGCCCCACTGTTCCTGTTCGGCCACGATGGTCTCGTGCGCCGAGAGTTCGGCCCCGCTGTGCTGCAGAACGCCGTACAACACGCTTCGCGCCGTAGCATGCGGATCGTCGCCGGGGTGCGGCTGCGCATGGTCGTCTGCGCGGTCGAGAGCCACGTAGGCGTGGTTCGAGTGCCGTCCTCGGGTCATCGCGACGTAGAAGGTCTCTCTGGTCGAGGTCGGTTCGACCAGTACGTGCGCAGTGTCGGTCGTGACGCCTTGGGCACGGTAGGCGGTGACTGCGTAGCCGAGATCGACATGTTCGGCTACGTACGAGGCTGGGAGGAGGATGCTGCCGCCGAACCTGCGTCCATGCTTGCGGGCCTTGATGGTTCCGTCGTCGCGGACGGTGGCGCCGGTTCCGTAGTCGCGTGCGATGGTGATGGTTCCGTCGTCGCCGACGGCGGTGATGGTCCAGATGTCGCCGTTGCGCACCCAGTCCCGCCCGGCCAGGGTGCGGAGGTTCCTGTTGTTCTGTCGCGTGATGATGGTGTCGCCGACGCCTGCGGCGGTGCCGTCGCGCAGCTCGACTTCACGGTCGGGGTTCAGCGTCTTGTTGAGGATCAGGTCGGCGCGGGCGCGACCGTTCAGAGCGGTCACGTCTTCGTGGGTTTCGGCGATCAGCACCGAGACGAGCCCGGCGTCGCGGTCGGCGCGCCATGCGTTGTAGGCGGCTTCGGTCATGGCCTCGGCGTCGCCGTCTTTGATGCGCTCGTGGGCGAGGTAGGTGTCGATGGCCGGGGTGCGTCCGTGGCGTAGCTCGAGTGAGGCGGTCTTCTCCCAGGGGTGGGTGAAGCGGTGGACGTCGACCAGTTCGGGGGTGTCGGCTCGGTCTCTGGCGATCATCGCGAACGCGCCGCCGGCGTCCACGGATTGCAGTTGGGCGTAGTCGCCGACCAGCAGCACCTTCGCTCCGGCGTCCTGGGCGAGGTGGGTGATGCGGTCCAGTGACAGGGTGCCGGCGAGGGAGGCTTCGTCGATGATGACGAGTTGTCCCGCCTCGAAGGTGGTGCCGTGGATGAGGTGGTTCTGCCACCACTTCGTGGTGTTCTCGGTTGCGATTCCGAGGTCGTCGGCGAGAACCTGTGCGGCGACCGCTGACGGTGCGAGACCGACGACGGAACCGGGGCCGTGCTCGGCTTCCCAGGCGCGGCGGAGCGCGCTCATGGCGGTTGTCTTGCCCGCCCCGGCGGGGCCGACCAGCACGTCGAGCATCCGTCCTGACACTGCGATGCGGGTCAAGGCGTCGGCTTGGTCGTCGCCGAGCATCCGGCCGTCCGCATCGGGGCTGCGCGTGATCTTCTCGACAGTCGCGAGCGGCACCGTCGGCCCGGCCAGGTTCGCTGCTCGTTCGAGGAGTCGGTCCTCCGCCGCCAACTGGGACTCGGAGGTGAACACGGTCGAGCTCTTCGGACGGAACACCGAGCTGCCGTCTGACCGACGGAACACGATCGGGGACGCGACGAGCTCGGGCGGGGTCAAGCGAAGCGAGACGAGTTCGGCGGCGTCGGCGACAATCGCGACGATGGCTTCCCGGTCTTGCATGGTGGCGAACCGCCAGCCCATCGTCTGCCGGGAGGCCTCAGCCATGAGATTCCATCGCCGCCAGGTCGAGCGCTTCTCACCGACGACCTCGACAACTGAACGCCCAATCTCGCCGATCACGTCGAGCGGCACATCGTCCGCGCGCAGGAGCAGCGGCTTGTCGTTGTCGGTGACGTGGCGTGCCCACGTTGTCGCGTCCCGCCCCAGCGTCTTCGTGGCGCGCTCCCGCCACTCGGCGGTCAGGTCAGCCAAGGAACGGACCTGCTTCTCAGGCCTCGTGGCAAGCGTTGCTTGGGCTCGGAGCTTCATGATGGCCGCCGGTGTCGGGCGTCGCCCGTGCGTTGCGACGTACTCAGCGATGAGGCGGTCGGTCTCCGCGTCGATGTGCCGAGCGCGAGTGGAGAACTCGGCGATCAGTTCCTCGGGCACTCCGGTAATGGCCCAGGCGGGGTTGTGGTCGCGGCCCATCTCTCGGGCCTCCCACGAGACGCCGAAGGCGCGCGTCATGTGGTCGGCGAACACGGCTTCGTGTAGTTCAGAGAGGGCGACTACAGCGGCGTGCATCGGTCTGCCGTCGAGCGAGCGCCACTTGCCGTCGAGAACGGTCTTGGCCTTGTTGCTGATGACCACGTGCGTGTGGAGGTGGGGGTCACCGGCGCGGGAGTCAAAGTGATCGAACGCGGTCGCGATGAGCCCGGTGACATCGACCTGCGCAACCGCACCGTCCCCGGCGGTTGCGCCTGTACGGGTGGCTGCAACCTCGCGCTCCATGAACGCAACCACCTCCGCAACCGCGCGATGATGCGCCTCCGCGATGAGCGCTTGGACCCCGGCATCGGCGACCGCCCACAACACGCTCGCGGACTTCGGGATCGAGAAGGTGAAGTCGAAGCCCGCCACCGCTCGTCGCGTACTCCGGGCGGCCTCCTCGGCAACGATTTGCGCGACAGCTTGACCCTTGGCCCCCGGGGTCATCGTCAGCTCAAGATCGGCGATCCTCGCCTCGATCCGCTCGTCCCGGCTCTTGTAGGTCGGGAACGCGCGACCGAGCGGCTTGTCGGTGATCGGATCATGGCCCGCCCCCATCAGGAGTTGGAGTTGATGTTCCGCTACTCGGTCGCCGACCTGAATCTCGCCCTTGCCGAGGGCTGCTACGCCTGCGCCGAGCCAGCGACCAGGAGGAGTGCCGTCCTCCAGGTAGTAGCGAGTGAGCGGCGTCGAGAGTGGCCTGTCTCCATCGGCAGCCGCGACCGTCTTGAGCAGGTACTTGTAGCCGTCGCCCGCTGACATCACGCGCATCGAAACCGTCATGTTCACCTCCGCTCCTGCTGGGCAGGTGAGCACCCGCAGCCGGTGACTTCTGCCGCGGTAATGCCTGGCTCAACCTCGATCTGCAAGAGGCGTGGCAGCTCAGTTGGACAAGTGAGGTGACATGGATCGAGGCTCGGTTCCGGTTGGCATCACAAGGGTTTCGTCGTCCGTCGAGGGATCGACTCTCGTGATGGCTGGTGGCGATCGTACACCTGGCGGGTGATGAGTCAGCGTGCCGGGACGGGTTAAATCATCCCTCTCTCCCGGCGTCCTCAGGTCGGAGTGTCGGAGGGCTCGTATGCCAGCAGGTCGCCAGGTTGGCGGTCAAGGACGCGGCAGATGGCACCAAGGGTGGTGAATTCGCAGCGCTTTGGCGCGCCCGATCCGTGAGGAGAGATCCCAACAACTGCGCGCGCCTCAGCGCTCACACGTTCCACCAGTCCCCGTTCGAGCTGTCGCCGGTTCACCAAGCTCCTCGAGCCACCGTGACCCTCAGCGGTCCGCCATCGCGAGATCGATGCAGATCGGCACCGCCACGCTACCCTCTCGCTCGCGTAAGAGTCCGGTGACGAAGGCGTTCCGCTTCGGGCTGTCAGCTCGCATTCTCGACATCGGCAGCGGTGCCTCGCCCTCGGCTATCGCCGTGGCGACATCACGAAACGGTCGTTAGCGGGCGCCGGTCGCGGTCGACGACCCACCTGAGAGGATTCAGCTTGGACTGTATAGTTCAGTGAAGGCTGAACATTTCCTCCCGTTTGGATGTGATGAACCGGTTGGGTCGGGCCATGGCCGATCCGACGCGGTCACGAATACTGATGACCTTGCTGGAACTGCCGTCTCATTGGGCGCGGGCGCATTCCTGCCCCCGGAGGTCATCCCGTACTTCGGACTCATACCGCTGGGGCTGGGGCTGTGGGCGGCCTGGCAGGCTTGGCGCGGGGATGACGACGATGACGACGAGGCGAGGGTTGAAGGTAAGAACGTCGCCGTGTGGACCGTGGCCGGGGTGACCTTCGCCAACGCGGGGACAACATCGGCGTCTATGTCCCTGTCTTCCTCCACGTCGGGCCTACTGCCGTGGTGGCCTACTGCATTGTCTTCCCGGTGCTCGTGGCGGTCCTGGTGATGCTGGCCAAGTTCGTCGCTACCCGTCGTCCGATAGCACGGCTCCTGGAGCGCTGGGAGCATGTGCTGTTCCCGATCGTGTTGATCGGCCTGGGCGTGGTCATCCTCGTCGAGGGCGGCGCCTTCGGCCTGTAGTGCCCGAACGGCTTGCAGTACGGCTTCGTGGACTGGGAGTGAACACAAATCGGGCGAGCGCGGGCTCGGAAAGGCGCGCGAGCGCGTTTTGGCCCGGGAAGTGGGGCAGCTCCAACCTCCGGAGGGTTCAGTCCTGCGGTTCCGCGAGGCCGCTGCTGAAGACGGTGCGTACGGCACCCATGGCCTCAGGGCGAGCTTTGTAGTAGACCCACACCCCGCGCTTGTCGCGGTCCACCAGGCCCGCGTCGTGCAGGACCTTGAGGTGGTGACTGAGGGTGGACTGAGACAGGTCGAAGCCCTCAGTCAGGTCGCACATCGCGCAGGCCTCGCCGCCCTCGTAGGACAGGATCATCGACATCAGTCGCAGCCGCACCGGGTCTGCCAGGGCCTTGAGCAGGCGGGTGACGCCCTCGGCCTGCTCCGTGGTGATGGGCTCGCGCGCCAGCGGCGTGCAGGAACCTAGCGTGGCTTCCCGGGCAGGGATCAATGACATCGACATGGGTACATGTTGACATGCATCGAAGTCTGGAGCAATATTGCTGAAAGGACTTCGATACGCATCGAAGTCTGACGCTTCCAACGCAAGGAGTTCCGTAGTGACCGCTGCCAGCCCACTGCTCCGTTCCAAGTACCGCGCCACCGAGGGCGGATGCGTGTCCTGCGCCGGGGACCTCGCACCGGTCCAGGCACTGCCCGGGGTCAAGGAGGTCGACGCGCTGGCCTCCGGCCTCGTGCTGGTGACTCACGACGGCACCGTGACCGACGACGCGGTGGTCCAAGCCGCGCACAAGTCCGGGCTGCCGCTCGTCCCGGCTGGTCCGGCCCGCCCGGTCCGCGGCTGAGTCCGCGCTGCGGATCCGAGACGGACACGAAACCGGAGAAGAGGCAACTAGATGAGTACTGGTGCGACAACGCCGCCCCAGGTCGTTGCGCCCAACGTGGCGCGACCTACCCGACGTCGATGGTGGCAGACGCCCGAGATGGTCACCTTGGCCGTCGCCGCGGTGCTGCTGGTGGCCGGGCTGGTGGTGGAGTGGACGATCCACTCCGAACCGGTGGCCCTGGCCCTGTTCTGGGGCGCGATCCTCACCGGTGGCGCCTACCCGCTGCGCAGCGCCATCCGGGCGGTGCGCAACAAGCGGCTGACGATCACCGTGCTGCTGGTCGTGGCGGCCATCGGCGCGATCGCGCTGGGGGTGGTCGAGGAGGCGGCATTCCTCGTGGTCATCTTCAGCCTCGGTGAGGCGATGGAGGCCTACGCCACCGACAAGGCACGCGGGTCCATCAGCGCGCTGATGGCGCTGGCACCACCGACCGCCAACCTGATCACCTCCGCGGAGGGCACCGAAACCGTGGCCGTGGATCGGCTCCACCCCGGCCACGTCGTCCTCGTGCGCCCCGGTGAGCGGCTGCCCACCGATGGCACCGTCGTCCAGGGCGCCTCATGGGTCGACGCCAGCCCGGTGACTGGGGAATCTGTGCCGGTCGAGGCCACCACGGGGACCGAGGTCTTCGGCGGGAGCCTGAACGGCAACGGCGTGCTGCACGTACAGGTCACCAAGGAGTACTACGACACGGTCCTGGCCCGGGTGATCGAACAGGTCGAGGAGGCCCAGGCCAACCGCAGCGGCGCCGAGCGCTTCGCGGACAAGTTCAGCGCCGTCTACACCCCGGCCATGTTCATTCTGGCGATCCTGGTGGCCGTAATCCTGCCACTTCTCGGCTTCGAGTGGCGGGAGGCGATCTACCGGGCGCTGGTTGTCCTGGTCGTCTCGTGCTCGTGCGCCTTGGTGATCTCCGTGCCCGTCAGCGTGGTCACCGCGATCGCTCGTGGGGCGAAGGACGGCATCCTGATCAAGGGCGGGGTCTACCTTGAGCGCCTGGCGGACATCAAGGCGGTCGCCTTCGACAAGACCGGCACCCTGACCCGGGGCAAGCCCGCCCTCGCCCGCGTGGTGCCGTTCGGTGACACCCACGAGGACGAGGCCCTGGCCCTGGCGGCCGCGGTCGAGGCCGGCAGTGAGCACCCCATCGCCACCGCCATCGTCACCGGCGCCCGCGACCGCGGCCTGACCGTCCCGACCGCACACCACGCCCGCGCCCTGCCCGGGACCGGCATGGAAGCCACCGTCAACGGTCGCGCCCTGCACATCGGCCGCCCCAGCGACGCCGATCGCGCCCACCGTGAGCTTGGCCGCGCTCTGGCTCAGGCGGAGGCCGAGGGCTGCACCGCTGTCGTGCTTCGCGAGGGCACCCAGCCGCTCGCAGTGGTGGCTGTGGCCGACCAGCTACGCCCCGACGCCAAGACCGCCGTCGCTGAGCTCCGCTCCCTCGGGATCGACCGGGTCATGATGCTCACCGGCGACAACGACACAGTCGCCCGATCTACCGCGCAGGCCCTCGGACTGGACGACTACCGGGCCGAGCTGCTCCCAGAGGACAAGTCCACCGCGGTGCACGAGCTGCGCGAGAAGTACGGCGTGATCGCGATGGTCGGCGACGGCGTCAACGACGCCCCTGCCCTGGCCAACGCGGACCTGGCCATCGCGATGGGCGCCGCCGGCACCGATGTCGCTCTGGAGACCGCCGACGTGGCGCTCATGGCCGACGAACTCGACCGGCTCCCTGCCGCGATCCGCCTGTCGCGCCGCGCGCGGAACAACATCAAAATCAACATCGCGCTGAGCCTGGCCGTCGTTGCCGTGCTCATCGTTGCCGCCCTGGCGGGATGGATGTCCCTGACAATCGGGTTACTCCTCAACGAGGCGAGCGCGGCATTGATCATCCTCAACGGCCTGCGCATGCTCCGCCCCGGCCGCGGCGAAACCCGCAACCCCGCGACGGGCAAGACCGCCTCGACGCCCGCTCGTGAAGATCATCCCGGTACGGATCTGAACGGTGCCGACACATGATGGTCTCGGCAACGATCGGTTCTTTCCGGTCCTCGCCCGCACCCGAACAATCCACCGCCCCCTTGGTCCGGTTGCTTATGACTGTGTGAAGTTGATCTTCGTCCGGCACGGTTCGGCGGTCCTGCTCAGTGAGTTCGGCGAGAAACCCGTCACGACCGGCGACATCGTGATGTTGGGAGCGAACACGCTGTGCGGGAGCGAGCCTGAGGGCTCGATCACCGTCACGACGCTCTACCTGGATAGTGACTACGTGATCGCCCAGGTGTTCTGGCAGCACGCCGCTGTGCTGTCCGACCGTCTCGATGCGCAGGACTTCATGAACGAGCGGTACTCCGAACCGGCCCAGATACTGCACCTAGGTGAGGATCAAGCCGGCATGCTCATGCCCTGGCTGGACGAGCTGGTCGCCCTCAGCATCGATGGACCCGCACCGGAACGCTTCTACCGCCTCCAAGCACTCCTGTTCGCGGTGCTCGACGTGATCACCCCGTACGTCGCCACCACCCCAGTGCGGGAGACGTCGACACAGCGCAAGGCCACCCACCCCGGCCTGCCTCGCCGCCGCCACTTCACCCCGCTTCGGGCCGAGGCACGTGAGGCAGCGGAGCTTCTCCGCGACGCGCCAGCGCAGCGATGGACGCTACACGGGCTTGCTGCCGCCGTGCACCTGTCGTCGTCCCAGCTCGGCCGGGTCTTTACCGATGCCTACGGCCAGACACCCATGACGTACCTGACGACCCGGCGCGCCGAACAGCTGGCTCGGTCGCTGCGCGAGACGGACATGCCGATCGAGGTAGCGATGCGCCAGGTGGGCTGGCACAGCCGCGGCCACGCCGCCCGGATGTTCCGCCAATGCGTCGGAGTCACGCCCGCCCGGTACCGCGAACTCAGCCGCCAGAAGACGGTGACCTGAAAGGCCGGTTCACATCTGCGCATCTGCGATACACGAATCCGCATCATCGCCCGATCTCGGTCTGCCGTGGGTTGCGGGCTGATAGTCCGGTAGGACTCGTCGGGTTCACCGCCACACCTTGACGGTCACAGCTGTTGTCCCGTTGCCCGTCTCGTTCGTGTTGGTGTTCCCGGCGCACCTGATGGTCACCGAGCCCGATCGGCCCGGTGCTCAGGGTATCGGGAGGAGACACCGACATGGCCACGACACGAGAGGAAGCCCAGGCCGCGCGGGAGGCGAAGCTCGATGAGCTGCACGGGCGGCTGACCGGCGCGGTCGAACAACTCGTCTCCGGCGACGACTGGGGCCGTGCGCTCGCGTTCGCCGCACGGTTCAGGGCGAGATCGTTCTCCAACACCCTGCTGATCTGGGCACAGCATGCCGCGGCTTACGAGGCAGGTCGGGTTCCGGAGCCGATGCCGTCGTATGTGGCCGGGTATCGCCAGTGGCAGACCCTGGGCCGGCAAGTGGAAAAGGGTCAGTCGGGATACATGATCCTCGCCCCGGTCACCGGCCGATTCGCCACCGCGACACCGTCCGATCCGGAGTCGTGGCGGCGGCTCGGCAAGGGCGAGAAACCCCGCCCCGGTGAGGTCGTGCGCTCGAAAATGATTACCGCCAAGCCCGCCTACGTGTGGGACGCCTCGCAGACTGCCGGTGACCCGATCCCCGAGCCGCCGGCACCGAAGCTGCTGGAAGGCGAAGCACCGGTCGGGTTGTGGAATGGTCTGGCCAAGCTGGTTGAGGATCGCGGGTTCACCGTGCTGGCGGTGCCGCACGAGGGCCTGATCCACGGCGCCAACGGCATGACGGACTACACCGCGAAGACGGTTGCGGTCCGGGAGAACATGGACCCCGCCGCTCAGGTCAAGACGCTCGCCCACGAACTTGGGCACGTCCTCCTGCACGGCCCCGACCAGGAGGACGCCCGCCAGCATCGCGGCATCGGGGAAGTGGAGGCCGAATCGGTCGCGCTGATGATCGGCGCCGCCCATCACATGGACACAACCGGGTACACGATCCCCTACGTGTCGACCTGGGCCGCGCGGGTGGACGGCAAGGAATCGGTCGAGATCGTCAAGACCACCGGCGAGCGGGTCCGCAAGACCGCCCTGACGATCCTCGATCAGCTCGACACCGCCCAGCTCGGTGACGGCACTCCACCCGGTCTCGACCGTGAGACGCCGCACCGCAACCAGCCATCCCGTGAGCGCTCCGCACCCGAACGCGCAGCGTCGGGCAGGCATGTCGAGCCCGTGCCCGAAACGGGTCCCCGACCCGCGGCCAGCGCGGCCGTGATGCAGGGACGGAATCTATGATGGCCGCCACGGACGCGCTCGCGGGTGCGCTGACGCAGATGACCGGGCCATGGCCGGTCTTCGCCGCAGCACGAGAACTCGCCGCCGCAGGTGTGCCGGTGTTCCCGTGCGTGCCGGGCGGGAAGCGTCCGCTCACCGAGCACGGGTTCCACGACGCCACCACCGATCCTGGCCAGGTGGAGGCCTGGTGGCGGACGCACCCGGAGGCGAACCTCGCTGTCCCCACCGGCGCCACCTCCGGGATGGTGGTGGTGGACGTCGATGTCCACGCCCCCACCGACGGGTACAGGGCGTTCGAGCGCGCCCACCGTGCCGGCCTCGTGTTGAGGTGGGCGTTCCTGGTGTCCACGCCGTCGGGCGGGATGCACGCCTACTACCCGGCGACACCTGAACGGGCACAGCGGTCCTGGCAGGCTGCGCGCGCCGGTGTGGACTTCCGTGGCGACGGCGGCTACATCCTCATCCCACCCTCGATGGTGTCCACCAACGGTGCCGCTGTCGGCTACCGGGTACGGCAGATCAACACCGGCCCCTCGGCGACGCTGGATTCGGACCGGCTGCGGGACTTCCTCGACCCGCGCCCGACGTCCCCGCCCAGGACGGGCCACGATGTGCAGCCGCCCGTGGATGTGTCGCGGCTGGCGACGTGGGTCGCTGCCCGCGGCGAAGGGGAACGGAACCGGGGCCTGTTCTGGGCCGCCTGCCGACTGGCCGAGAACGGTGTCCCGGCCCCCGATGCGCTCGATGTACTCGCGGCCGCGGCCTCGGAATCGGGGCTGGGCGAGCGGGAGATCACCGCGACCGTCCGCTCGGCCTACCGCACCACCCAACCCCAAGCCCGCCCTTCGCCGCCGGTGGAACGCGGCGCGCCTGGGGCCGCGGACGGGTGGTTTGCTCGCGATGCGACCGTGCGTCCGTCCGCTCCGATGCGGGGGCTGTCATGACCGTCCCGACCAGCCCGACGAGTCGACGGTGGGCGGTGATCACGGCGGTCGCCGGGACGGTGTTCATCGCCGCCGGCGCGTTCTGGCTGTCGTTCACGGCGTTGGCGGACCTGGCCGCACGCTCCGGGGTCGGCGAGTCGCAGGCATGGGCGTGGCCGCTGATCGTCGACGGCATCATCGTCGTGGCCACCGTCGCCGTCGTCGCCCTGGCCGGCCAGCGGTCGGCGTGGTACCCGTGGGCGTTACTGATCGGCGGCGCGGCCGTGTCGGTGACCGCCAACGCGATCCACGCCGTGGTGGCAGCCGATGCGGACGTTCCCGGAGTGCTGGCGGCTGCGGTGGCGGCGGTGCCGCCAGTGGTGCTGCTGGCGATCACCCACCTGACCGTCATCCTCACCCGCCCGCAACTCGCCGCCGAGGCACCCGCATCCACCGACGAGTCCGCGATCGAAGCCGCAGCGATCGAGGAGCCCGCCCCGAACGCAGCGCGGGAGCCGGTATCTGAGGTGACACCACCAGATGGCGTGGAAGCCACCGCGCTGTCGGCGCCGACCCCGCAGGAGAACGACCCCGTCGCAACTCCCGGGACGAGGCAGGCATCAGCGGACCGGCGCGCTGACCCGCAGGTCGATGCAGCGGCGGATTCCGCCGACCGGCGCGCGCGGGCAGCGACGCTGCGCGGGCAGGGATGGTCGAACAAGAAGATCGCCCGCGAACTGGGCGTGCACCCGTCCACGGTGGGCCGGTGGTTCACCAGCGCGCACCTTCCCAATACCACCGAACACGCCGATGCCGAGGAGGCGAAGGACGCATGAATCCCGACCACGACCACCAGCAGCAGGAACCTCGCCGGAGACCGCCGGAGCCGGGGACCGATCACCCGCCGTCGACGCCAGCCGAGAAGATGGAGACACCAGAGGCCGTGCGAGCGGCGAAGATCGCTGGTCTCCGGGGCAACAGCCGTGAGTGGCTCGCCCACGATGCGGGCCTGCGTGCGCGGGGGGTGGAGTGGGTGCGGCCTACGGACCTGCTCGCCCGCCACGGCGCGGCGCTGGCGGGGCGGGGCATCGACTTCGAGGTCGAGTTGGCTCGCCGCACCCGCACCGCCACGAACACCGGTGTGCGGGGGTTCGGGGATCGGGCGCGCCGGCTGCCGCCGCTGTCGGCCTTCGGTCGCAGCAGGACAACCGAGTCCGTTCCGTCGCGGTCGCCGGTCGGATGAGCTGAACAGGTGAGAGGTCATGAGCACCACCCGGGCACGGAGCGCAAACGTCGTCGTTGGGGACGGCGTGCGCACCTGCCTGTCAGGAGGTGCCCCCACCATGACCGAGAACACCCACACCACCAATCACCGGAGAACCGAGAACGGCGAGGACTTCACGAGCAGCGAAGGTCTACGCGCGCTGCTGACTCGACTCCACGATGCCGGGCCGGGCGCGTGGGAGCACGACCGGACCGCCGCGGCACTGATGGCCTACGCGGCGGAGAAGTACGCGCCACTGGCGCATAAGCACGGCCTGGACCCCTGGGAGGCCGCCACCGCAGCATTCGACGTGATGCGCACCACAGCAGCCCGGGAGGCGAATGATCCGTGGGCGGTGATCACCCACGCGGTACGGATCACCTGCATCTTCGAAGAACGCGCCCAAGGACTCCTGTGCTCGGTCCACCAAGCCCGCCGCCCGCACATCTCAGCGTTCCACGACCCCGAACGCTTCTCCGACCGGGAGAACCCGCTGGCCGACTACCACCCCGCATTCCAGATCACCGATGACACCCCGGCCACGGATGAGGAGAACGACGGCGCGCCCGCGTCGTCGCGGGCGCGCACGTGGGCGGGCTCCACGGTCGAGGACGCCATCGCGTTGTTCACGCTGCTGGACTGGCCGCCAGCCAGCGCGCGCGCCGGGATCGAGCACATGTGCGGGGCGCTGACCAAGACCGGCACCCGCCAGGCCACCTACGAGGCGCTGCGCCGCGACAAGCACGCCCGCGCCCTGCTCGACATCCCCGGCCACTCCTGGACGGCGCTGTTGAAGGCGCTGCTGGGTAACCCCCACCCCGCCTACGCCGCCACGACCGCGGGCCGGGGCGTGCTGCTGCGGCTGCTGATCGGCGAGAGCCTGCCGGTGCTGCTGCGCGACGACGACCTCGTGCTCACCATCTCCCTGGCAGCACCCGCCCACCGCAACCGGAAGCCCCGTGGGGGCGGGTCGCGATGAGCACGCGGGCGGGATTTATCGAGCTGGAACGCACCGTCGCCTCGATCCAGGTGGGGCGCCGACACCGCACCGAGCTGGGCGACATCGACGAACTGGCGGCCTCCATCGACCGCGACGGCCTCCTCCAACCCATCACCATCACCCCCGACGGCGTACTCGTGTGCGGGGCCAGGAGGCTGACCGCGATCAGACAGCTCAGCTGGAAGACCGTCAACGTGTGGGTCCGCTCGGGCATCTCCGACCGGCTCGGTCACCTCTTGGCCGAGCAGGACGACAACGTCCTGCACAAACCCCTGACCCAGACCGAGGCCGCCGCCCTCTACCGCGAGCTGAGGGCGTTGATGGCAGAGGACGCCGCCCGAAGAAAGGCAGCGACGCAGTTCAGCGCCGCCAATCAGCCAGGTGCTGACGGTCCCGCAAAATTTGCGGGACCGTCACAGGCTCCGGGCGAGGCCCGCCAACAGGCGGCGGCGATGATCCCCGGCGGTGTCTCCCACACCACATTGGAGAAGATCGGCTACCTCCAGAGGATCGCCGACGACCCCGCCCAGCCCGCCGCGCTACGGGCGCAAGTGACCGCGGAACTGGAGCGCATCGACGCCGGCGCCCCGGTGCACCCGATCTACGAAGTAATCCGCGCCTCCGCCGAGACCGCTCAGAAGCATCGTGAGGCAGACCTGCACCAGCTCGCCGCCGAAGCGCTGACCCGCGCCAAGAACGCGAAAGCAAAGAAGCGCGCCCCCCGATCCGCACGACCAGCCGACGACGCTGGTGAGCCGGCGCCATATCCCGTGCGGGCGTTCGTGCTGACCTGGACCGAACTGATCGACTGGTGGACCCACTACGACGCCGACCAGCTCGTCGCCGAACTCACCGATGAGCAGATCGAGTCCTTCCTCGCCACCGCTGAAGGCACCAGCAAGTTCGCCGAGGAGCTGCGTACCGCCCGCGACCGCCGGGCGGGTGACGAGACCCCGCCCGCACGGGGGCACCTGCGCGCCCTCTGAGCATTTGGTTGACTGCGGATGCTCGCGGTGCACCTACAGGGCATGAAGACTCCCGACCTGTCTGCCCCGCGTTCGCGTCACCGGCTGATCGCCGCCCTCGCCGCCCTCGTGGCGGTCCTGGTGCTGGCCGGTGTCGGCGTCTACGGCCTCCTCAACGGACCACCCACCGCCAACGAGGACGCCAACCGCGGCTCCGGGCCTGGACCGGCTGTGACCGCACCCAGCGATCCGGCGTTCGGCGATCCGGCCCCGACCGCGACACCGCGTCTGCCAACGGTGCGGGCCTCGGCTGATCCGGAGACCTTCGCCCGCGCCGTCGCGACGGCGCTGTTCGCCTGGGACACGGCCAGCGGGTTCATGCCCCTGGACTACACCTCGGTCGTCCTCGCCGTCGGCGACCCCTCGGGTGCCGAGCAGGCCGGGCTCGCCTCCGACATCGCCACCTACCTGCCGAACCGGGACGCCTGGATCGAGCTGCGCCACTACGCCACCGCCCAGCACCTGATCATCGACCGTGTGTACGTCCCCGACGCGTGGGACGCGGCCGTCGAACAGGCGCAGCCCGGGCAGCTCGCCGAGGGCACCATCGCCTACACGATCGAGGGAACCCGCCACCGCACCGGCCTCTGGAACGACGAGACCGTCACCTCCGAGCATCCGGTGGCGTTCACCGTGTTCCTCGTCTGCGGCCCGACCTACGACACCTGCCACCTGCTGCGGTTGTCCCAGCTCGACAACCCCCTCCGATAGGCCGGCGGTGCGCTCATGGTGAAGAAGCTCGCCCTCGCGGCCCTCGCACTGGTGTTCCTGGCGCCGTCGCTGGTGTTGATCGGGGTCGGGGTGGTGATGAACCCTGCCGCCTCGGCCTCCTGCACCGTGGCCGGCACAAGCGTCAGGGTCGGCGACGTCCCCGACGAGCTGGAGGTCACCACCGCCAACGGCGAGACCTTCACACTGAACAATCAGCAGCTCACGCATGCGGCGACGATCATCGAGACCGGGTCCGGCATCGACGGGGTGACCCAGGACGGGCTGGTGATTGCGCTGATGGCGGCGCTGACCGAATCCACCCTGCGGATGCTGTCCAACACGAGCGTCTATCCGGAGTCGGCGGACTATCCCAACGACGGCGACGGTTCCGACCACGACTCCCTGGGGTTGTTTCAGATGCGGCCGCAGTCCGGGTGGGGCACCGTCGCCGAGCTGATGGACCCGACATATCAGGCGCAGGCGTTCTTCGGCGGTCCTACCGGCCCCAACCATCCCTCACCGCGGGGCCTGTTGGACATTCCCGGCTGGGAGCAGATGGACAAGGGCGAGGCCGCCCAAGCCGTCGAGGTGTCCGCCTACCCTGACCGGTACCGCAACTACGAGCCCGTCGCCGAGACCATCCTGACCACCCTCACCGGCTCCACCACGACCGCCGACGCAGTCAATGCGGGGATGTCGACCGACGACACCGTGGCTCCAGCGGTTCAGACGGTGGCGGAGTCTTCGCGGGTGGTGTTCCCGGTGCCCGCGGGCACCTGGGTGCTGACCAGCGAGTACGGGCCGCGGGTCCATCCGATCTCCGGGGAGAGCTCGTTCCACACCGGCACCGACTTCGCCGCCCCGGACGGCGCCCCGATCCTCGCGGCGGCCGATGGCACCGTCACCGTCGCCGAGTCCTCCGGCGGCTACGGCGGGCTCATCGTCATCGAGCACACCCTCAATGGGCAGACCGTGGCCACCGCGTACGGGCACATATGGGAGACCGGCATCCACGTCCAACCCGGCGACACCGTCACTGCCGGCCAGCACATCGGCGACATTGGCTCCTCCGGCAACAGCACCGGCCCGCATCTGCATTTCGAGGTCCGGACCGGCGGCACCGACGGCGAGCACACCGACCCCGCCGCGTGGCTCAACGACCATGATGGCGCCGACCTGCCCGAACCCGAGACCGGCGCCCCGGACGGCTGCGACCCCGACACCGGAACTCCCGGCGGCGACCCGGACCCCCTCGACGGTGACCCGGACCGCCTCGTGGATGCCCCCACCAGCGACGGGCAGATCACCGCTCGGATGCTGCACCTGTACCAGCAGGGCACCGCCGCCTTCCCCGACACCTCCTGGGCCTGCTACTCACCGCGTCCCGGCACCCGCTCCGAACACCCGCTCGGCCGGGCCTGCGATCTGACCTTCGGCAACGCCATCGGCCAGCACCCCACCCCGGCGCAGCTCGAAGCTGGCTGGGACGTCACCAACTGGATGCAGGACCACGCCGAAACCCTCGGTGTCGAGTACCTGATTTGGCAGGGCAAGATGTGGTCACTGGCCCGCGACGCCGATGGTTGGCGCGACTACAGCGGCGGCGGCATGCACGACCCCGGCGACGTCACCGGCGGCCACTACGACCACCTCCATGTCACCGTTCGGTCCAACTAGCAATTATTACGTTAGATGTAATCCGCGACGGCCGGAATCGTGCGTATTCGCTGGTCAGGCAAGGGTACCAGGGGTCACTGATCTGAGCCTTGAACCCGGCTCTTGACCAGGGGAAACGCACCAAGTCTTACGTTAGATGTACTTTTCATACATTAGATGTAAGACTGTTGGAGTGGACTTCGAGGACGGGAACCGCGCCGGATCGGTGACGGCGTTGCGGGCGGGCAACGTGGCGTTGCTGCGTCCGGCGGAGCAGGTCTTCGATGACATGCTCACGGGCTGGTCGGCGCAGCAGGTCTCACGGATGCTGAACCCCAAGACGATCGGGGCGCGCTTGTCGCAGGTGCGCCGGTTCGCCGTGTTCTGCGGGAGCTTGCCGTGGGAGTGGTCGCCCGCCGATGTCGAGGAGTGGACGACCGAGCTGGTCTCCGGCGACAAGCCGTGCTCGCACGGCACGATCCGCTCGTATCAGAACGCGGTCGCGTTGTTCTGCGACTACCTGACCGACCGCCGCTACGGCTGGATCGAGCGATGCGAGGAACTGTTCGGCACTCATCCGGTGCAGGTCTGCCATGAGTGGAACACCGCGATCCACACCAGCGATCACGAGGCACGCCCGGCGGTCCGGCCACTGTCGCGGGAAGAGGTACAAGCCTTCTTCGACTACGCCGACGATCGCGCCGACCATGCTCGCACGCGCGGAAAGAAGGGCTGGAAGTCGGTGTTCCGCGACGCGACCCTGTTCAAGATGATCTACGCCTTCGGGCTGCGCCGCCGCGAGGTCGGGATGCTGGACCTGCATGACTTCACCCGCAACCCGACCGCGACCGAGTTCGGCCGGTACGGGGTCTGCAACGTCCGCTGGGGCAAGGCCAGCAAAGGCTCCCCGCCCCGTCGGCGGGCGGTGCTGGCGGTGTTCGACTGGACCCGCCCAGTGATCGAGGAATACGTCACCGACGTGCTGCCGCTGTTCGACACGGCAGGCGCCGGGATGCTGTGGCCGACCGAACGACAATCCAGGATCACGGGCAGCTACGTCGGGATGAGGTTCGCCGAGTACCGCGACGACCTCGGCTTCGACGCCGCGCTGCACCCGCACTGTCTGCGGCACTCGTATGTGACCCATCTGATCGAGGACGGCTTCGACCCGCTGTTCGTGCAGCAGCAGGTCGGGCACCGGTGGGGATCGACCACAGCCCTCTACACCGGCGTCTCGGGCGACTACCGCAACCGCACCCTGCGCCGCGCCCTGGACGCCGCGTTCACCCCACCGACCGCAACCGAGGAAGGATCACGCTGATGACGAAGACCGTCGCCTACCACTGGCACCTGCGCAAGATCATGAACGAGCACGGCATGAACGCCACCACCGAACTGGTGCCGCTGCTGGCCGACCGGGGCGTGGTGATGACCTCGACCCAGGTCTACCGGATCGTCACCGGCGAGCCGGAGCGGTTGAACATGCGGCTGCTCGCCGCGCTCTGCGACATCCTCGACGTCACCCCCAACGACCTGATCGAGCCCTACGTCGCCACCAGCTCGCGGCGCGGACGCAAGACCGGCACCACCGGCACCAGCACGCAGTCCAAGCCCAGCCGGAACCGTCCAACTCGCGCAGTCATCAAGCCTGCTGGGGACTGACCGGACCAGATGGCGAGCACGATCGTCCCCGGTGAGTGTTTCCGCTGCGGACGGGTGAGGAACCTGCGCTGGAACCACACACTCAACCGGGGTGAGTGTCGGGCTTGCCGCGCCCGCCGCTCACCCCAGGAGACCTGCACCGGCTGCGGCAGGCAGCGGCGAGTCAACGCCCGCACCAGCGACGGCGGCGCTATCTGCACCACCTGCTACGCCCGAAACCGCGCCGGTGAGGATGCTTGCGAGGGATGCGGCACTATCGGCCCGCTCGCCACCCGAGCTGGCGGGAAGTCCGATGGATCGCGGAATCTCTGCGTTCGCTGCTACCGGCACCCGCGTCGGTCCTGCGGCGTCTGCGGCCGGCTCAAGCGAGTCGCGTTGAAAGCGACCGCCGCGAGCCCGGACGTCTGCCCGACCTGCTACCAAGCGCCGGTCATCGACTGCTCCATCTGCGGCCAGCGGTCGCTCGGCCGGCGAACCACCAACCACGGCCGGCCCCGTTGCTTCGCCTGCCAAGCCACCCAGCAGATCGACGCCGCGCTCACCGGCCCGGACGGCACGATCCGACCCGAGCTGAAACCCGTCCGCGATGCCCTGACCGAGCTACGCCAACCCCGCTCGCTGCTGAACAACTGGCACGACTTGCCGAGCCTGCACCTGCTCACCGACATCGCTCAAGGCCGGCTCGACCTGTCACACGATGCTCTCGATGCCCGCCCGCAAGTGTTCTCGGTGACCTACCTGCGCGCGATGCTCGTCGCCTCCGGCGCGTTGCCGCCCCGGGACGAGAACGCCGCCCGGCTACACCGCCACGCCGCCGAAGCCGGCGCCGACATCACCGATCCCGAGCTGCGCGGCGTGCTGTCCCGCTATGCCCGCTGGCACGTCGTCGGCCGCGCCAAGACCAACCGCCACGGCCACCTCACCGCTCATGTCGCCGCACGCTGCCGCAGCGACATTCACACCGCCCACGCCTTTCTCGACGACCTGACCGCGGGCGGTCACACCCTCGACGACTGCCCGCAAGCCTGCGTGGACGCCTGGCTCAGCACGAGCCGCAGCACCCGCCTGGGGTTCGTCCGCTGGCTCACACGAGGCGGCTACCTACCCCGAGTCACGTTGCCCGAACCCGTCGCGGCGAAAGACCCCGCCCATCAGGTTGACGCCGAAGATCAGCTGGCCCTTGCCCGCCGACTCCTGCACGACTCCACCGTCGCCAGCATCGAGGATCGCGCCGCCGCCTGCCTGATCCTGCTCTATGCCCAGCCCGTCGCGAAGATCGCCGCCCTCACCACCGACGACATCGAGGTCCGCGACACGGGAACCTATCTGCGGCTCGGCCGCGAACCGCTGCTGCTGATCCCGCCTCTGGACGGGCTGGTCACCGCGCTACCGGTCGTCAAGCCGTTCGGCACTGCGAGCATCCTGGCTGATGCCCGGTGGCTGTTCACTGGCAAGAACGCGGGCACCCATCTTCATCCCGCTTCACTCATGCGGCGGATGAACCAGCTCGGCATCTTCACCCGCGCCAGCCGGAGCACCGCGCTACTGCACCTGGCCTCCACGACCCCGCCCGCCGTGTTCGCCTCGCTCATCGGCATCCACATCACCACCGCGACCCGCTGGGCTGAACTCACCGGCTCAGCCTGGAACACCTACGCCGCCGCCCGACGCTGACGACCAAGGTCACTCCCGCTCCGTCTGAAGCAAGGTCGCGGTCTGCTCTACCCAGCGTCGTTGCCTGCCCGTCTCGACAGCTCGCCGGTGATAGTGGGAACGGACCCACGCCACCGCGTCTTCTGGCGCGACACCGCTCATCGTTGCCAGCAGCGCCAAAGCCGTCCCGGTCCGCCCGATGCCGCCGCCACACCCGATCTCGACTCGCTCCTCACCGGCACGTTCCCACGCCTCACGCAGCGCCGTCGTCGCGTCGTCGGTCGAGTCCGGTAGCCGGAAGTCTCGCCACCGCACCCAGCGATGAGGCCAAGGACCAGGCGCTGGGTCACGGCCAAGTAGATAGACCGCGAAATCGGGGGCAGGCACATCGCCGCGCGGCCGGCGCACGCCGACGCCGCGGATGCGTCGCCCGTCGGGCAACACCACCACACCCGGCTCGTCAGTCCATGCGTCCACACTTCAACGCTAGCCCGACGGCGGCGGTCCTGCCTGCGCACCTCGCCAGCATGGATTTCGAACGCTTCGAATACTTGCGATCCCCGGTTGGTCAGTAATGACCACGCGACAAGTAGTGGTTAGTTGTCTGGATAACGCCGATTCGCCTGACTAGGCGAGGGTAGCGGCAGGCCGAGAAGCGGGTCCCGGAAGCGGCTGCTGGTGAGGAAGATGGGGACGTGGACTTCGGGGACGGGAAGCAGACCTGGATCGGTGGCGGCGGCGAAGCAAGTCTCGACGATATGCTCACTGGGTGGTCTGGGAGCGGTCCGGGTGCACGGTGTCGGTGCGGGGACAGGTGGCTCGCCGCCAGCTGTTCGACAGTGACACGGACGAAGGGGCACCGCGGCACCGATTGCCGCATATGGTCGAGCCGGTCGTGCGCGGTAAACTGGATGAGGACCTGGCCATCACCAGTTGGCCGAGTCAGCCAGCTCCGAGTCCAGGCCACAGCTGAGCAGACACCTCGAAGCCGATCCGGGTGTTCTGGCCCATACGGCTAGTTTTGCGGAGATCCTGCCGCGGGGGTTCCTTGTCCTGAGGAAGAGAGAGCACGAGTCATGGCGCGTCTTGCTGTTCTGGGTGGCACCGGCTATACCGGAGGCCACATTGTCGCCAAGGCGGTGCGGGCGGGGCACCACGTCACGTCCTACAGCCGCACGGCCCCGTCCGAACCGGTCGATGAGGTCACGTACCGGACGGGGTCGTTGACGGACGCGGCGATCCGCGAGCACGCAGTGGCCGGGGCGGATGTCGTGATCGGTGCCCTCGCCCCGCGGGGTGAGCTGGAGGACTCCCTGGCAGGGGTGTACCGGGAGGTGGCCGGCCTGGCCGCGGCCGGTGGGGTGCGGTTCGGGGTGGTGGGCGGGTTCAGTGCGCTACGGCCGGCGGAGGGGGCTCCGCGGTTCTATGAGTCCGGGGAGCTGCCGCCGGAGTTCGCCGCTGAGGCCCGGACGATGGGCGCGGTGCTGGACTGGTTGCTCAGCGACGCTCCGCAGGGACTGGATTGGTTCTATGTGAGCCCGGCAGCGAACTACGGCTCCTATGTGCCTGGTGAGGAGTTGGGCCGGTACCGGATCGGCGGGGAGGTCGCTCTGTTCGATGCTGAGGGGAAGTCGGCGATCAGCGGACCGGACTTCGCCGCGGCGATCGTCGCTGAGATCGACACGCCCACCCACCGGCGGGCTCAGTTCTCCGTCGCCTACTGAGTTCCTGGGCTCTCGCGGGCTCAGCCGCATGACCGCGCCGGCCCGGCGATCGTTACCGGGCGGGCACGCTCAGGAGGCCGGGCCTGCCGCACCGTCAGGCACGAGCGCGTGGGTCATCGGACGAGAAAGATGAGGATGGCCAGGCTCGCGGCGGCTGCGGTGAAGTACAGCGCGGCGATCTTGCCGCTGGGCTTGGTGTGACCGGTGGCGTAGCGGTTGTAGAGGGTTTGCAGCCGGGCTCGGAGGCGGTCTTGGTAGAGCAGGCCGATGATCAGGACCGCGAGGGTCGGCAGGGCGTAGATCGCGGTGTAGCCGATCAGCACGGGCACCGCGGTCTCGGGGCCGATGCCGGTGTCGATGAGGCGTTCGACGGCCAGGAACATCGGGAACGCGTTAGGGATGTCGCTGATCGTGGCGACCAGACCGAGCGGAAGCGCGGTCCAGGCGTTCACCCAGGACGGCAGCCCGTACCCGCGCCGGGGGCGCGCGGTGAACCGGCGGACGCCGAGAACGATGAAGACCACCGTGATGATCGTGAACAGGATGCGACGCAGCCACAGCGTCAACCCGTCCAGCCAGGTCTCGGCGGCGTTGAGCCCGAAGTAGAGCAGCAGCGTGAAGGTCCCGAACGTCACGAACGCCCCGACCGCGTACGCCCACCCGGTGGCCGCGGGCCGCTTGGCGGCCAGCAGGATCACCACGACGATCCAGATCGTGGAGACGTTGACCGAGTCCAGCAACGCCAAGCCCACCAGGGTGAGCAGCAGCCCCACAGTCACCGCGGATCACGTGCGCCGCCCCCGCCGGATGTGCCGGGTGCACTGGGGGTCTCGGTCGTGTAGGCGAGGGTGGTGAGGTGGTTCGCGATCCTGGCCCGCATAGAGGGGTGCAGGGGTGTGGTGAGGGACTCGATGAGCCAGAGCCCGTCGGCGGCCAGGCGGGCGATGAGCTGGCTCAACTCACCCGGGGAGATGTCTGCATGCTCGGGCAGTGGCGGGGTCCACCGGGCCAGGACCCCGTTCCAGGGGGCGTGCATGGCGGGGTCGTTGACGGTTTCGAGCATCAGCAACAACTCGGCCCGGGTCGCGCTGTGGGTCGCGACCTGGGCGTAGGCGGCCAGACGCTCAGCATCACTGGCCCGTTCGGCGGGTTTGCCCGCGGCCTCGGTGAGAGCGGTCTCCCACTGTTCGGCGAGGTGCTCGTGCAGCGCCTGCAGCATGACCTCGCGGGTGCCGAAGTGATACAGCAGCCCGCCTTTGGTCATGCCCGCGGCCTCGGCCACGGCCTCGAAGGTCACCGCGGTGACCCCGCCGGCCTCGATCACCCCCAGGGCCGCATCGAGGATCTCGGTCCGCTTGCTGGGACGCATAGCCTCTGCCTCCACTCCCGCCCGGTCAGTGGTTGCCCGAGAAGGCCTGCGACTGAGTCCCCGGCCCGTGGTGGCGCAGCAACCGTCCGGTGACCGCGGCCCCGACCGCCAGGACCACGGCGAGGATGATCATCGTGACCAAGAACCCGGTGTCGAAGGCACTGCTCGCCGCCTCGATGATCGCCCGGTCCCCGCCCGCTGTCGCCAGCGCATCCGACAGGCTCTCGTGCGCACCCTCCGGCGCGCCGGCCGGGAGCCGCACGGTGGTGGTGTAAACGAAGGTGAGCAGGCTGCCCAACAACGCGACAGCGGTCAGGGACCCGAACTCATACGACACCTCCTCGACCGAGGACGCCATCCCGGCACGGCGGGCGGGCACATTGCCCACAATCGCGGTCGAGGCCACCGACATCGCCCCACCCAGCCCGGCGCCGGTAACCAGCAGCCCGGCAACCAACACACCGAACACGTCGGCCTGCACACCGATGATCACCACGACCACCCCGAGCGAGGCGACCGCAAGGCCCCCGGCGATCAACGGCAGCAGGCCGATCCTGTGCAGGAACGCCCCGCCCAACAGCGCGGTGGGCAGCGACCCGATCGCGACCGCCGCGACCAGCAGCCCGGCCTCCAGGGGGGTGAAACCCTCCACAAGCTGATACCGCTGGGTCGTGACCAGCTGGGACCCGCCGATCGCGAACATCGAGAACGCCGCCGCCAGCACCCCGGCGCTGAACGCGGGATTGCGGAAGATCGAGAACTCCAGCAGCGGCTGCTCCAAGCCCCGCTGACGGCGGACGAACAGCACCGACCCGACCACCGCGGCCACCAAGCCCGCACCAACGATCACCCAGTTCTGCGGGGAATGCGCGAGCTCCTTGATGAAGAACACCGCACCCACCAGCGCGACCATCGCCTGCAACGACGACACCAGGTCCCACCTCTTGGACGGGTCGGGGTCGTTGGGCGGTGCGATCAGCACCGCCGCGATCAACGCGGCGATCACCACGGGCACGTTGATCAGGAACACCGAGCCCCACCAGAAGTGCTCCAGCAGCACCCCGCCCACGATCGGGCCCAGCGCCGCACCCACCACCGCAAGGCTCCCCCACACCGCGATCGCGAAATTGCGCTCACGCTCAACCTCGAACGAGACCCGGATCAGCGCCAGCGTGGCCGGCATCATCGCCGCCGCGCCCACCGCCAGCACCGCACGCGCCGCGATCAGCAGACCCGCCGACGGCGCGAACGCCGCCCCCAACGACGCCACCCCGAACACCACCAGACCGATCAAAAACATCCGCCGGCGCCCGATCCGGTCCCCCAGCGTGCCCGAGCCCAGCAACAGGCCCGCCATCACCACCGGATAGGCGTTGATGATCCACAAGCTCTGCGACCCCGACGCCCCCAACTCCTCGGTCAACGTCGGCAACGCCGTATACAGGATCGAGTTGTCCAGAGTGATCAACAGCAGCCCCGCCGCCACCGTCACCAGCAGACCCCACCGCTGCCGCTTGCTCAAACTCACGTCATCACACCTTTCCGGAACCGAACTATCACCACCCGTAACTATACCATACGTACGATACAGTTACGACTGGTGATAGGTGGCCGGGCTCCACACCAGCCTTGAACGCACAACCCGGACCCTCAGAAAGACACCGAAGCGGACAGCGCGCACGTGCAGCAGTCCCAACAGAGCCTCCCGAGAACCGGCACACCACCCGTCGCAACAGCCGCACCAACGCCCCACCCAGCTGACGCCCCCTGCACCCCGATGCACACCTGAACAGCATGGATTACGAACGCTTCGAATACTTGCTTACGCCGGTTGGGAGCTGAGCGGCATGGACGTGTTCCCCGACTTCGACGGCCTCGGCGGGATCGGTGACCTGCGCGAGGTGATCGGCGCGCTGCTCACCTTCGTCCTGGTGATCGCCGTGTTGATGCTGATCGTCTGTGCCCTCATCTGGGCACTCGCCGCCGCCAACGGCAACCACGCTGCCGCGACCAAGGCGCGCGTCGGCGCCTGGACCGCGCTCGGTGCCGCGGTCCTGGCCGGCGGCGGGGTGGCGTGGCTGAACTGGCTCATCGCCCTGGGTCAGCAACTCTGACCCCTTGCCCGTCCTCGAACCTTCGCGCCGCGCGGCGCCGGGTTCTTAAGACTGTGGAGCGGGCGGTGCACCTGACCGACGAACCCATCCGCGTTCCCCGCCCTCCGGGGCGGGTCCGTTCGTCAGGAGACCCACCGTGTTCGATCTCATCACCACCGTCCTGGCCGCACCCGCACTGGTGCCGATGGACATCAACATCGACCCCAACGATTCCGGTCTTCCCGGGATCGCCCAGCTGCGCACCATCGTCGGCGCGGTCATGACCATCGGCCTGATCCTGTCCGTCCTCGCCCTGATCATCTCGGCGATCGTGTGGGGCTTCGGCGCCAACTCCTCCAATCCACATCTGGCCGGCCGGGGGAAGGTGGGCGTCCTCGTCTCCTGTGGCGCCGCGGTGATCTGCGGCGCGTCGGTGACGTTGATCAACTTCTTCTGGGACGTCGGCCAGCAGGTCTGACCCCACCCTCTCCATCAACTCGATCTGAGGAGTGATTGCGGTGGGTGTGTGCGATGTTCCCATCATCTCGACCCTGTGCGACACCGCCGGCGAAGCAGCGGCCTCGCTGGTGGCGGCGCCGTTCGACTGGCTCGCCCAAGCAATGGGCGCTGCCGCCGGTTGGCTGTTCGAAGCCGTGTGGACGGTGTTCGACACCACCACCTTGGTGGATGTCACCCGGCCCGAGTACGTAGCGGTCTACAACATCTTGTTCGGCATCGCGGTGTTCGTGATGCTGATCTTCTTCTGTCTCCAACTCATCACCGGTCTGATCCGCCGCGACCCCACCGCCCTGGGTAGGGCTGCGCTCGGTCTGGCGAAGTCCGTGCTCGGCAGCTTCGTCGTCATCACCCTGACGGCGTTGTTGCTGGAGATCGTGGATCAGTTGTGCGTCGGGATCATCCAGGCCGCCGGGGAGACCACCGAGTCGATGGGCGACAAGATCACCCTGCTGGCCGCGGGACTGGTCGGCATCAACATCGCCGCGCCCGGGGTGGGCGCGATCATCACGATCTTCCTCGCCGGCCTGGCCATCAGCGCGGCCGCGATCGTGTGGCTCTCCCTGCTCGTGCGGAAGGCGCTGCTGTTGGTGGCGATCGTGCTCGCACCCCTGGCGTTCTCCGGCGCGTCCTGGGATGCCACGCGGGGGTGGATCGGCAAGTGGGCGATGTTCGTCATCGCCCTGATCTGTTCCAAGCTGGTCCTGGTCGTGATGTTCCTCGTCGCCGTCACCCAGGTGGCCGCGCCGATCGATGGCGATCTGTCCTCGGTCAGCGATCCGATTGCCGGGATCGTGCTGATGGCGATGGCCGCGTTCGCCCCGTATCTGACGTACAAGTTCCTGTCGTTTGTGGGCTTCGACATGTACCACGCGATCGGGTCCGAGCAGGACGCGAAGAGCGCCCTCAACCGGCCCATCCCGACACCGATGAAACCGGCCGGTGACGGCCCGCAGAAGGTCCTCGACGGAGGCAACAGCGGCAGCGGCGGGGGCGGCAACAGCGGTGGCGGCGGTGGGAGTGGGAGCGGTGGGAAGACCCCGCCTCAGCCGAAGAGTCCGACACCCCAGGCCGCGGGGAGCACTGCCGGGGCAGGCGGAGGGAAAGCCGCCGCCGCAGGCGGCGGGTCCGCCGGCGCGAGCGGCACAGCCGGAGCTGGTGCAGGTGCTGGTGCCGGGGCTGCGGTGGCTGGTCCGGCTGCAGCGGCGGTGGTCGCCGCGAAGGTCGCCAAGGACGCCGCCACCGCCGGCCCCAAGGCCGGCACCGCCCTCGGCAGCCAGGGCGAGACCGCCGCCGACGCCGCCGGGCAAACCGGCAGCGCCCCACCGCCATCACAGGCGCCCCCGCCATCGAACCTCACGCCCAAGCCGTCGTCCACGTCGGCACCCGTGGCACCGTCGACCGGTCCCTCCCAGCCGGAGCCGCGCCCGCCGAAGCTGCCACCACCACCGGCGCCGAAGCCCACTGGGAAGGAGTGAGACGGCCATGACCTCGAAGCAGAACGAGCCCTCGACCGCGCTGGTGCCGGTCAAGTTCTCCCGCTTGACTCGCCGCGGCATCCTCCTCGGCCTCTCCTTATCCCAACTCATCACCCTCGCCACCGGTGTCCTTTCGGTCGTAGTCGCGCTCTATGCAGGCGGCGGCATCCTGCTGGCCTACACCGCGCCCGCCTGGGTACTCTCCGCCGCCCTGACGTGGGTACCGGTCGCCGGGCGCCCGGCAGTCGAGTGGCTGCCGGTCACGTTCTGGTGGGTATGGCGTTCCACCGGCGGCCAGCTCCTGTACCGGCGCAGGATCGTTGTCCCGCGGCCGGCCGGCACGCTCGCGTTGCCCGGCGATATGGCGCGCTTGCGGGAGTACACCGACCCCCAGACCGGGGCCGGGATGATCCACGACCCCACCGCCGCCACCCTCACCGTCGTCTGTGAGGTGACCCATCCCGCGTTCGTACTGCTCGATCCCGGCGAGCAGGAACGCCGCGTCACCTCGTGGGGCCGCGTGCTGGCCACGGTCTGCCGCTCCGGGCGGATCGCCACCCTCCAGGTGCTGGAACGCACCCTGCCGGACTCGGGCACCGGACTGGCCGAATGGTGGGCCAGCCACGGCACCCACGATGACACGTGGGCCGCGATCACCTACGCCGAACTCATCGACCGAGCCGGTCCCGCCGGGGAACGCCACGCCACCACCCTGTCCCTGAGCCTGGACATGAAGACCAGCGCGCGGCAGATCAGGACCGCCGGCGGCGGCATCCGCGGCGCCGCCGCCGTGCTGCGACAGGAGATGTCCACCCTCACCTCGGCGCTGCGCTCAGCCGACCTGACCCCATCAGGCTGGCTGACCCCCGGACAGATCGCCGTCATCCTCCGCGGCACGTACGACCCAGCGGTCGCCGCGACCCTGGAACGCCACGGCGAACTCGGCCAGCACCTCGCCACCGCCGGGCCGGTGGCCGTCAACGAGTCCTGGACACGCCTGCGCACAGACTCCGCCTACCACGCCGTTCTGTGGATCAGCGAGTGGCCCCGCTCCATGGTCTACCCCGGCTTCCTGTCCCCGGTGCTGCTCTCCACCGGCATCCAGCGCTCATTTTCGCTGCTGTGCACGCCGATGCGCTCGGACCAGGCGGCCCGGGACATCCGCAAGAAGAAGGTCGAACACATCAGTGACGCCGCCCAACGCGCCAAGATCGGGCAGATCGAAGACGCCGCCCACACCGCCGAATACCACGACGTCCTCCAGCAGGAAGCCGACCTGACCGCCGGCCACGGCGTGCTGCGCTACACCGGCCTCATCAGCGTCTCCGCACCCACCGTCGACGAACTCGACGCCGCCGTGGCCGCGATCGAACAAGCCGCCATCCAAGCCTCCTGCGAGACCCGGCTGCTGGTCGGCCAGCAGGCCGCGGCGTTCACCGCCGCCGCGTTGCCGCTGTGCCGCCACATCTGACCCAGCCCACGGCGGGGCTCACGGTGGGGGCGTGCGTGCACCTGACAGGCGAACCCCGGGTGCCGGGGTTGTCCGTTCTCGCCCACAGGAGACGCTCATGCCCACGTTCCATGACCCGCTCAAAGATGCCGCTGAAGCATCCGAAGCGCTGCGCGGCCTCGCGCACGCCAGCCGGGTCTTCGACGATCCCGCCGACACGTACGTGGTGTTCGGTGACCTCGTGGCCGGCGTCCGGTCGCTGCGGCAGGTTCTCGACCAGCTCGCCAACACGCATCTGAGCCACCGCGACCGTGCCCACAATGACGACGGCGATCACCTCGCAGGATCGGACAGCGTGTTCGCTGCCGCCGACGAGCTGCACCACGCCGGCACCCTGCTCGACCAGGCCCAGGACCGCCTCGATGCCGCGTTCTCCCATTCGGGGCGGATCGCCTGGCACCCCGAGCCCGCTATCTCAACTGAGGTCCTCGCCGAGGACGCAGAGCGTCGGTGGGTCTCCGTGGTGTTCCTCCAGGGCGAGGAGGCCGAGGAGGTGCTGGCCCTGATTGACCGCGAGGGCACCGACACCGCGATCACCCACCTCGCTCAGTGGGACTTCGGGGAGGAGACCACCGACGCCGCCATGGAGAACGGCTACGTCTACGACGCACCCCCGACCGGCGCCCTCGACCGGGTCGCGACCGAGGGCGCCTACGCCCTGACCTACAACCCGGCCATGGGGCACGTCAGCCTGCTGCGCCAGCACACCGTCCCACCCGATCTAGCCTTGGATGACGCCGAGGTGGTGCCCGTCCGTGAAGCCATCGCCGGCGTCGGTCCCCTCGACACGAGCACACCTGCCGCCACGCCCGTCACGACGCGGGAGGGGCCGCTGCGGACATCTCCCGCGACGAAGGAGGACTGGTTCGTCGGACCCGCCCGCACCGCTGGATCGACAGGACTGGGGCTGTCCCGATGAGCGCGCGCGAGACCGAGCGGCTGCACACCTCGGTGCTGGTCGCTCCGGCGAAGGAGCGACGCCGGATGCGCAAGCAGCGCCTGGAGGCGGCCGCCCGCCTCCAGGCCGAACAGCGCCGCACCGAGCAGGCAGCAGCGAAGGCCAAAGCCGACGCCGAGCGCGCCGAACGCCGTGCGACGCAATATCTGCCTGCGGCGGGTGAACCCGGACCGGCAGCGCTGCGCACACCGGGCAGATTCCACCTCCCTCGCCACCAGGACACGTCCGCGACTCTTGCCGGGGCGTATCCGTTCGTCGCCGAGGGCGGTCTGGGCGCCGACGGGGTCTTCGTCGGCCAAGACCTCTACTCCGGCGGCTCCTTCGTCTACGACCCCTGGGTGCTCTACGCCCGTGGGGTCATCACCGCCCCCAACCTCGTCCTGGCCGGGATCGTCGGCTCCGGCAAATCCTCCCTGGCGAAGTCGCTCTACACGCGGTCGTTGCCCTTCGGGCGGCGCGTGTATGTGCCCGGTGATCCCAAGGGCGAGCACACCGCGGTCGCGAACGCGGTCGGCGGCCGGGCGATCGTCCTGGGACACGGCCTGAACACACGGTTGAACCCGCTCGACGAGGGTCACCGGCCCAGCGGGTTCACCGATGAAGAGTGGGCCACCACGGTCGCCTCCCGCCGCCGCGACCTCATCGGCGCCCTGGCCGAAACCGTCCTCGCCCGCGGACTGACGCCTCTGGAGCACACCGCGATCGACCTGGCCCTGACCGAGACGGTACGGGAGAACGCGGTGCCGATCCTGCCGATGGTCGTCGACCGCATCCTCACCCCCAACGAAGCAGCCGATGGACGGCTGGCCGAGGACGGCCGGCTCGTCGGCCACGCCCTGCGCCGCCTTGTGGCCGGTGACCTCGCCGGCCTGTTCGACGGTCCCTCCACGGTGACGTTCGACCCGAGCCTGCCGATGATCTCCCTCGACCTGTCCCGCGTGACGGAGAATTCCACGCTCATCTCGGTGTTGATGACGTGCTCGTCGGCGTGGATGGAATCCGCGCTGCTGGACCCGGCCGGTGGTCAACGCTGGGTGATCTACGACGAAGCCTGGCGGCTGATGTCCCACCCGGCCCTGCTGCGCCGGATGGATGCGCACTGGCGGTTGGCGCGGCATTACGGGATCGCGAACATGCTGATCTTCCACAAGCTCTCTGACCTGGACAACGTCGGTGACGCCGGCTCCGCGATGCGATCCCTGGCCAGCAGCCTGCTGGCGAACGCGGAGACGCGGATCGTCTACCGGCAAGAATCCGACCAACTCGGCCCCACCGCCCAAGCCCTCGGACTCACCGGCACCGAACAGAAACTCCTCCCATCGTTGGGCGTCGGGCAGGGACTGTGGCGGATCAAGGACCGGGCCTTCGTCACCCAGCACCAACTCCATCCCGCCGAACTGGCACTGTTCGACACCAGCTCCCGGCTCACCTCGGGGGTGAAGTGATGAACCGCAAACCCCCACGCCACGCTACCGGGCCGGAACCGGAGGACACGCCGGTCGTGCTGCCGCACGCGGTCATCATCGTCACCGAGACCGGCGCCCTGGACGTCACCCTCGACGGCACCGACTTTCCACCACCAGAAGGTGACGCGTGGACGCGGAGCACCTTCGGAGCCCTGCTGGATGCGCTCACCCGGGACCGAACCAGCACGGTGCGCATCGAGGTGCACGAGAGCGACGGGAGCGTGTTCACCGACATCATCCGCGCCCGCCGTCGCGCGCCCGAACCACCAGAAACCGAGGCCGAGACCGAAGGGGGCACGCGGTTCACGAGCAGCAGCAAGCGGCGGCCGGAACCGGTCGAAGTGACCGGCGAGGGGTTCGTGCCCGGCGAAGACGTCGCCGTCGCGGTCATCATCGCCCACACCGATGCCACCAGCACCGGTCATGCGCGCGCCCTCCTGGACCGGGGTCAACTCCGGTCGCTGCCATCCGATGTTGCCAGCGAGGTCGTGCTGTTCGGCCGCATCTCCGCCACCCTCCATGTTCGGCGGCTGCCGTGAACACGCCGCAGCAGCGGCAAACCGGCTCCTTCGGCGACGAGCTGACCAACGCCGCCCTCATCGGGCTCGTCAGCATGTTCGGGGTCGCACTCATCCTCCGCGCATCCGGCTCCGTCGCAGCGTTCCTCACCGGCCCACCCCAACCCGACGCTGGCCCCGCCGCCGGCCTCGGGGTGCTGTTCAACCCCGGCGACCCAGCCGCCGCGCTTGATGCCGACGGACTGAACCCCGTCGCCTACTGGGGCACCACCGCGGTGATGCTCGCTGGGCTCGTAGCCGCCGGGGCATGGGTGTGGGTTCTGCTGCGCCGCCACTCCCGCAAGGTCGAGACCGACCCGCGCCGCCTCGCTGGCACCGCTACGACCCATGAGATAGCCGAGACAGCCTCGGCGAAGGCACTGCTGCGCCGGGCCGGGACACTCCGGCCCTCCCTGGACAACCCAGACCCCTCGCATGTTGGCTATCTGATCGGCGCCTCCAAGGGTCGTGAGGTGTGGGCATCGGTGGAGGACTCGATCCTGCTCATCGGCCCACCCCGCTCGGGCAAGGGCCTGCACATCGTGATCCCGGCGATCCTCGACGCACCCGGCGCCGTCGTCACCACCTCGACCCGGCCGGACAACCTCACCGCCACCCTCCGCGCCCGCCAACGCGACGGCCGTCCGGTGGCGGTGTTCGACCCCCAGCACCTCGCCGAAGGCATCCCCGCCGGACTCCGCTGGTCTCCGATCCGCGGCTGTGAAGACCCGCTGACGGCCATGATCCGCGCCACCGGCCTCGCCGCCGCCACCGGACTTTCCGCTGGCGGGGTCGAATCCGGCGGGTTTTGGGAAGGCAAGACCCGCACCGCGCTCCAAGCCCTTCTGCACGCCGCAGCTCTCGACCACCGACCACCGGCTGAACTGTTCCGGTGGACCCTCGACCCCTCCGCCGCGGCCGAGGCCGTCGCGATCCTCACCAACTCACCCAGCGCGGCGATGGGATGGGCGGACTCACTCGGGGCGATGATCGATTCGGACCCCAAGACCCGCGACTCGATCTGGCAAGGCGTCGCACTCGCCCTCGGAGCCTTGGCCGACCCCCGCGTTCTCGACGCCGTCTCACCGGGACCGGGTGAGGGCTTCGACCCCGAACACTTCATCCGAGAAAGAGGCACCCTCTACCTGTTGGCGACCGGCGCCGGTGCCGGGGCATCCGCCGCCCTGGTCGCCGCGTTCGTCGAAGACCTCATCGAGACCGCGCGCCGCATCGCCGCCCGCTCACCCGGTGCACGCCTCGACCCGCCCCTGCTGCTCGCGCTGGATGAGATCGGCAACCTCGCCCCCTTGCCGTCGCTGCCGACGCTGATGGCCGAAGGCGGCGGCACCGGCATCACCACCCTGCCCGTGCTCCAGTCCCTGGCGCAGGCGAGGGACAAGTGGAACGAGAACGCCGCCGGCGCGATCTGGGATGCCTCCATCGTGAAGATCATCCTCGGCGGCGCCTCCAACTCCCGCGACCTTCAAGACCTGAGCACCCTGATCGGGGAACGCGACGAATACACCGACAGCGTGACTCTTGGCGACCACGGCACTCGCTCCAACCAACGCTCCATCCGCCGCGTCCCGATCCTCCCACCCGACCGCATCCGCACCTTGCCGTTCGGCACCGGCGTCACTCTCTTGCGCGCCGCACCACCCATCGTCACCGACCTGCGCGCCTGGCCGTCACGCCGCGACGCCGGAGGGTTGCAGGTCGACCGGACCGAGATCGAGGCGCTGCTGCGCCGCCCAACCGAGTCCTGATATGCCCCGCGTCCGTGGGTGCGGGCGTGCACCTGCCTGACACAGCGGCCCCGATCAGGTGGTCGCCACCGAGAAGTCAGGAAGGCACTGTCATGGCTATTCAGACGCAGGAGTCGTTGTCGGGGTTCATCGCATCGGACCCGCAGGTACGCGAGACGTCGAAGGGCGATGCCCGGTTCTACGCACGGATCGGCAAGGAACACTTCCGCCGCGAGGACGACGGCTCGTTCACCCAGACCGAGACGACCTATCACCACATGGTGATGTTCGGCCGGTCGGCCGAACTCGCGGACGCCCGGTTCGCCAAGGGCGACAATTTCATCGCCGAGGGCTACACGCGCCCCGTCAGCTACGAACGCGATGGCCAGAACGTCGAGGGTGAAGAGTTCGTCGCCAAGAAGATCGGCCACGACCTCGCCCGCACCCGCTACGACGTGGATCGCACACCGCGCCGGGCGGCGGTGGAGCGGACAGCGGCCGCGTTTGAGGCGCCGGGCCGGCCGGTACCGGCCGCGCAGTCCTCAGCGCTGAGTCTGTGAACCGGGAGCGGCGACGATGACTGACGACCCCCGCGAACCCGACCCGGGCATCGACACCGACGAGCCGGACCTGGACGAACCCGACGTGGACGAGCCGGATGTCTTCAACAGTCCGCCGCGGATCAGCGCTGCGGACGTGTCGGAGCCACCGCACCCGGTGAACTGGAACCTGCTGACCGCGCACGAGCTGGAACAAGAATGGCTGGCGTTGAACCGGTGGGTGGACTGGCTGCGGCATACCTACGGGCTGCCCGCCAGCGTGATCCCGCCGTTCTGGCACCACCACCCCGAGCTGGTCTGGGAGCTGTCAGCTCTGCATCTGCATTGGCTGTGCGCCTACGACGCAGAGCAGAACGGGTCCGCCCCAAGCGGGTGGCACCGCGACTTCGCCGAGACCCGCAACCGGCTCCGCGACTGGGTCGCCGCCTCCGGCACTCGTCTGGATCGGGACCGGTCCACCCGGCAGACCGTCTGGCCCGGCGAGGACCCCGCACCGCCGGTGGAGGACATCGTCATCGCCGACCGCGACATGGAGTTCGTGGAATGGGTCCAAGCCGATGTGCGGCGCCGCCAGCAGGCCGAGGACGAGTTCTACGCCCACATTGACGCCGTCACCGGGGAGGTGTGGGACTGATGGGCACGTACGTGAAGAAGACGAACCGCCGCCGCTATGAGGACCGGTCGTTCTCGATCCGCGCGGTGCATCGTGACCGGCCCGACCTGCACAAGCTCGCCGAGGTACTCATCCGGCTGACCTTGCAGGAGACCGGCCGCACCCGTGCCGAACATCGGGCCGCTGAACCACCCGACACCTACCGGCCGGCGACTGCTGGCACGCCTGGCGCCTCGATGTCTACGGCTATCGACCAGCGCCGGACCGGGAGGGTAGAATGAACGAAGCAAGCCTCGCGCACCGCGTGGGGTGTTGTGGTCCTAAACCCCGCCGACTGGCGGGCAACACGCAACGTGGGCCCCTCTGGGTCTAGTCCTACAGCCTTCGGGCTGCTCTCACGATCAACACCCTCTCCGGGCCTTTGTAGGCCCGCGGGCGCGAGGGTCGATCCGCGTGAGAGAAGGATCCCGATGACCACCGCGTCCACCAACACCGACCCTGTGCTTGACGATCCGGTACAGAGCCTCATCGACCCGCCCGAGGGCGCCGCCGTAGCAGTGTCGTATCTGCGCGTGTCCACCAAGGAGCAGGCGCAGAAGGGCGGCCGGGACGAGGGCTTCTCCATCCCCGCGCAGCGTGAAGCCAACCGGCGCAAGGCCGAACAACTCGGCGCCGCGGTCGTGGAGGAGTTCATCGACGCCGGCGAGTCCGCGCGCAAGGCCGATCGGCCCGAGCTGATGCGGATGATCCGCTACGTCAAACAGCACAAGGTCGCCTACTGCATCGTGCACAAGGTCGACCGGCTCGCCCGCAATCGAGCCGATGACGTGACCATCCACCTCGCTCTCCAGCAAGCCGGAGTCCTGCTCGTCTCCGCGACCGAGAACATTGACGAGACGCCCTCGGGGATGCTGCTACACGGCATCATGTCCACCATCGCCGAGTTCTACTCCCGCAACCTTGCCACCGAGGTCACCAAAGGCATGACCCAGAAGGCCGCGGTCGGTGGAACCCTCGGCAAGGCGCCCATCGGCTACCTCAACGTCCGTACCCGCGACGAGATGGGCCGCGAGCTCCGCACCATCGAGCTCGACCCCGAGCGCGCGCCCATGATCGAGTGGGCCTTCAAGGCATACGCCTCCGGGAACTGGAGCGTCAGCCAGCTCCACGACGAACTCACCTCACGCGGACTCCGCAGCCTGCCAACCCCGAAGCGAGCGGCGAAGGCTCTCGCCGTCTCGACCGTGCACCGGCTCCTCACCAACCCCTACTACAAAGGCGATGTCGTCTACCGCGGCACCCGCTACAAGGGGAACCACCCCGCGCTCGTGCCCGCCGAGGTCTGGTACCAGGTCCAGTCCGTGCTCACCGCGCACCAGTGCGCCGTCGAGGCGACCCAGGTTCACGGTCACTACCTCAAAGGCACCATCCACTGCGGCCAATGCGGGTCGCGGCTCATCGTCTCCAACGCGAAGAACCGCCACGGCAACGTGTACTGCTACTTCGTCTGCTCCGGCCGGCATTCCAAGCGGACCGAGTGCACGCGCCAGGCCATGCTCATCGAGGACGTGGAGAAGCTCGTCGAGGACTACTACTCCCGCGTCCAGATCACACCCGCCCAGCAAGACGCCCTCGCCGGGATGCTCCACCACGAGTTCGACCGGCTGATGGCCGCCGAAACCGAAGAACTCGCGCGTCTCACGGCCAACCGCGACCGGCTCGAAAGCGAGCAAGACCGACTCATGCAGGCCCACTATGCCGACGCGATCCCGCTGACCGTGCTCAAGCGCGAGCAGGACCGCATCCTCGCCGAACTCGACAAGGTGACCCGACGTATCGACGCCCACTTCGGCGACTACGCCGACGCCCGCGCCCACCTCGACGACGCCCTCGGGCTCCTCGCCAACTGCGCTGACATCTACAACCGGTGCGACGACGCCAACCGTCGCCTGTGCAACCAGGCGTTCTTCACCAAGGTCTACATCGACGAAGACGACGAGCTGCGCGTCGAGAACAACCGACCCTTCGAGATGCTCCTCGACCCCGAGATCAACGCCAACGCCCTCACCTGGGCCGAGAACGCAGACAAGGCCCGAACCACCACCAACGATTCTGTTGGCAAGGGTTCGAGCCTTGTGCGTCGGGTGGAGCTGAGGGGAATCGAACCCCTGACCTTCTCATTGCGAACGAGACGCGCTACCAACTGCGCCACAGCCCCATCGCCCCTCGCGGAGCGACGAACAGAGTATCACTTCGACCCCGCCGCCCGGGAACGCATCGGCGGGATCGGCGTCGGCGACCCCCAGGCCGCCGACGCCGACCGACCGCTAGCTGGCCGCCAGAATGTCGACCACGAACACGAGTGTCGCGCCGCCGGGGATCGTGTCACCGGATCCCGCGTCGCCGTAGCCGAGGTCCGGCGGAACGACCAGCAACACCTGGCTGCCGACCTTCTTGCCGACGAGTCCCTGGACCCAGCCGTCAATGAGGCGGCCGGACGTCAAGATGAACGTATCGGGCGCGCCGCGATCCCACGAGGAATCGAACTTGTCGCCGTTGAAGATCCAGCCGGTGTACTGCACGGTCACGCTCTGGCCGTCCTCGACCACGGGGCCGTCTCCGGTAATGAGGTCCTGGGCCACGAGGCCAGAGGGCAACTCGGTGCTGGGGTACGCCACCGACGGGGCGCCGTTGGCAGCAAGGGTGACGGTGGGGAGCCCGTCAACCGGAGCAACTGCGACGCCCTCGGCCCGCTCCAAAACGTCGCCCACGCCGGTCACGGTCACCACCATGATGCTGCCGCCGGTGCCATCACCGGGCGCGGCGTAGAGGAAGTCGGCTCCCACGCGGGCGCCGTTGAGCACATCGGCGATGGCGGGGTCGATCTTGCTTGTGAGGAACTGAACCTTCTCAGTGGTGTCGGTGTCGTACGTCGAGTACTGCGTGGAGCCATCCGCACCCGACACGACAATGTACTGGAGCGAGAGCATCTTGCCCTCAGAAATCTGCTCCCCGCTTCCGTCGGTGACCAGACGCGCACCAGTCGTGGTGAACTCGACGGGCGTGGTCGCCTCCAGTTCGGGCGCGACTCCGTCGCCGTTGTCGATCCACTTCATCTGCGCGAGGGCGTCGGTGGGGTCGACGGCAGCGACGGGACTTGGTTGCGCGGTGGCGGAATCGGGTGACGCGCCAGGCGACACCGTGCTGGCTTGACTCGGTGCGCAGGCCGCGAGCGCGAGGGTAGCTGCGGCAAGGGCGGCAGAAAGGACGAACTTGTGCTTCACGTGCAATACTCCCAGTGATTCGGTGACGCACCAGTGTCCCACGGTGGAGCACATGGTCCGCGCCCACCGCCGACGAGCGGCGTCGGTACTTCTCAACCAACGTCGGAAACGGCGCAGCGTTCCCGATCTGAGGAAATTCAGAGGATTCTTGTGCGGGCTGTTCGGGGACGGGGCCGATGACGGAGGACTTAGGCGCTGGCTTGCCGACGCTTGGTAAGGATCGCGTCGAGCGCCCCTGTACGCGGGAGGTCGTGCGCGGCCTGCTCCGCCAGAGCCGCGGATGGTGTGGTTCCGTGGGAGGCATGCGAGGACGCCGCGTAGTCGTCCTGTGACAACGGTCGCGCCGTCTGTTGGCGCACCGACGCCTTGAGTGCGTAGGCGGGTACCGGCATCGTCTTGGGTCGCCACGGGCTGCCAGCGGGCCCCTGTCGGCCACCCTGCACGGCCGACGCGGTGGCTGCGGGAGCCTCGTGAGTGGCCCGCGCGCGTCGCGGCTTGGAGATCGCGGGCGCCGTGAGCGGCGCCAAGTCCGTCGCCGTGACGATGCGAATGGCCTGTGTCGCCACGTCGCTTGGCTGGACGTCGTGTCCATGCGCACGGGCGGCAGACACCACCTTGAGGGCACGCAACGCGGTTGCCGCCGCTCGCACCTCGTGATCGACGGCGCGAATCTGGGCGAGCGCTGCCCGTTCGGCAGCTCCCGCACGCACCGATGCGCCCACCGCGGTCACCATGGCACCCGTCGCGACGGCCGCGATCCAGGAAGGCGCGGTGGTGGTGGCCGAGAGCACCCAGGCGACCACGGTCGCCACCGTCGCGACTCCTGACAGGAACGCGCGTCTGCGCGCACGAGCCGCACGCTGAGACATCGATCCCAGCCGGTCCCGCCGCAGGTGGAGACTCTCGCGTTGCGCGCGTGTGGCCGCGCGGTCGAGCGGGCCGTTCGGGCGCGACATGTGGGTCTGTCCCACCGAAGACACCCGGGCGCGAGCGGCACCCGTGACCAGCAGGGGGACCTCGGCCGACGCGCTTGCGGCATCGGCGGGGCTCACCCGTGCCGCCGTGGCTCGCACCACGCGCATGTCGGCGCTGTAACGATCCTCGGTGCGCACCAGCGCATAGTCGCTACGTTCACGGATACGCTGCGGCAGGACATAGGCAAGCACCAGTCCTACGGCGATGATTGCGAGAAGTCCTGCAGGAGGCATGACACGACGGTAAGGCTGGGCCGGGCACGACGCCGGGACCCGGCTCGGCGTGTCAGTGTCAGGGCGCCTTGGCGGCCCCCGTCCACCAGGTTCCCGTGCGCCGTTCCCCCGCCGTCACCGCGAAGATCCGATGGTCGCGCCACGCGCCGTCGATAAAAAGGTACGACGCACGCATGCCCTCCTCTCGCAGATGCAGTTTGCGCGCTACCGCCAGCGACGCGGCGTTCTCGGGCCGAATAGCGATCTCGATCCGATGCAGGCCCTCGGCAAACGCATACTCGCTCAGCAACACCACGGCTGCTGGCGCGATTCCCTGACCGGCCACATGACTCGAGACCCAGTAGCCCAACGTTCCGCCGCGCTCGGGTCCCCATTCGATGCGACCCAGGGAAGCCCGGCCCACCAACTCGCCGTCGCGCTCGATCACCATCGGAAAACTGCGCCGCGCACGCCATGAGGCCCGCTCGCGCCGAACATAGGCACGGAACGACACGGCAGCGTCGTGCGCACCGGGGGGGGAGGACGCCTCCCACGGCCGCAACCAATCCCTGTTGCGTTGACGCAGCGCGATCCACTCCGACTCGTCGCGGGCGCGCAGCAACCTCAGTCGCAACCCGTCGCGTTCCAGGCGCGGTCCGCCCCGTCTCACCGCTGCCGCCGGGAGATGGGTGGCGCGTCGCCTCCGGCGATCCGCACGACGGTGCCCGGCATCACACGCGCGCGGACGTCCGACCGATGCTCGTTGAGCCTGCGCAATGCCACCCCGGCATTGTCCTGTGCCACGTCAGCCCCGTGCAACCACAGGTCTTAGTTGGTAGGACCCTCGTCATGCAGGTGTCGTCAGGCTTTGACACAATGGGCCCATGGCCCCGTTGTCCCACATCGACCCGCGCACCATGCCGCCACGCGAGGCCAAGTCCGCCTGGCGTAGCGTGGTGCGCCAAGGGCGGTTGCGCCGCGGAGAGCGGCGTACCAACGAAAACGCCGAGTCCTTCCGCGACCGGGTCCTCACGCTACCCGAGGCCGAGGGCATCACGTGTGTCTCGATCTACGCCTCCCGAGCGCACGAGCCCGGAACAATGCCGCTGATCCTGGCGCTTCACGAGCGCGGGGTAGAGGTCCTCATGCCTCGCCTGGGAGACGGCTTGGTGCGGGGCTGGGGCGTCTTTTCAGGGATGGACGGCATGCTGGAGAGGGCTCCCGGGCGGCCGCCGGAGCCCTCGGGCGAGTTCTTGCCAGCCGATCGCCTGGCCGACGCCCAACTCATCGTGGTGCCTGCGTTGGGCGTAGACACCAAAGGCACCCGACTGGGACAGGGAGCAGGATGGTACGACCGCGCCTTGGCGGACGCGACACCCGGCGTGCCGATCGTGGCGCTGGTATTCGACGACGAGTTCCATGACGCCGATGTCCGTGCCGTGCCGCGCGAACGGCATGACGTTCCCGTGACCATCGTGGTGACGCCGTCATCGGTTGCCCGCATCGGCGCGTAAAATCCACACATGCCCACCTACTCGTACGCTTGCAGCGCGTGCGGACACCGTTTCGATGCCAACCAATCGATTCACGACGACGCGCTGACCACCTGTCCCGTGTGTGAGAGCCAGATTCGGCGCGTCATCTCCGCCGTGGGCGTCGCCTTCAAGGGATCCGGTTTCTATCGAACCGACTCGCGTGCCAGCGCCAAGCGGGACACGACTGGCGCGGCCGGCACCCCCAAGCCCAAGGCAGAACCCACGCCTGCTACCAGTGCGGTGGCCGATCCCGTGTGATCTCCTCGTCGCGGCTGGTGTCGCGATCCCCCCACGCGGCATCCTCGTCCTCCCACGCCCGCGTCGGGATGAGCGGGCGGTCTGAGCCCGTGCGCGAGGGGGCCGCCACGGGCGCCGACTCGTCCATGGTGGCGGGCTCGTCCCGCGCGGCACCTTCGTCCGCGACGGCGGTGTCGGCTGGCGGGTTTTCCACTGAGTCGGACTCCTCCCCTGGCTCAGAGTGGTCCGGCGGCTCGTGGTCCTCGGCCGGCTCCGCCGCATCGTCGTCGTCGCCCAGCACGTCGTCACGGGTCGTCGCCTCTTCGAACTGCCCCGCCCCTTCCGGGTAAACGGCCAGCGCCGTCGCCACGTCGTCTGCGCCCCTCAGCGCTCGCGTGACCTGCGCCGCCGCCGATGCGGGGTCCATGAAGACGTCGATCGTCCACAACGAGACAACCTTCCAACCGATCGCCTCCAGATGTCGGTACTGCCAGCGCAGACGGTCGCGCACCGAACCGCGTGGCCCCGCCGGCGGTTCGTCCGTGACCACAGCAACGCGGTATCCGCGGTCGTGGGTGTCCCCCACCACCATGGGAATCGCCTGAGCGCCCACCCCGTAGCGGAGGCGCACGGCCAGTCCCTCGGCGCGCAACAGACCCGCCACGTCGGCCAGCAGCCAATCCGAGGGGCCTGGCCCCGACCGTTCGGCAGGCACTGCGGGCTTGGTGGAGGCCGCGACCAGTTCCGCGAGGCCCTCCACGCCGCCAGCGTGCTCGTGACCGCTTACGACATGCATCAGATGATGCGGGGCGAGGGCGCTCAACACCGTGACACGAGACCTCGCGGCGACGAGCGCCTGAGCCACGGCCGCAGCCCCGCGTTCGGTGGTGAGGATGCCCATGTCGGACGGCCCCACCCCCCGGTGGTCGCGCGCGTAGCCCACGCTTAGCACCACCTCGTCGGCGCTCAGACCCGCCGCCTCCCCGCACACCACCACGGGAACCCGGTCGGCGACGGCCTGGTCGCGTTCGCGCAGCGCCTCGGCAACACGTGCGGCGTGCAGGTCGTTGCCAGCCACGACGGCCACGGTGCGGCGGGGCAACGTCGCCGACGCGCGCATCACCGTTTCGATTACAGCGGCAACCTCGGCGCGAGTCGACTCGACGGCGGTGCGTCCCGCGACCGGCTGAGCCACCGCGTCGACGACGGTGACGGCCAGGCCGCCCTCACCTCCGGGCTCCCCGGGCGCCGGTATCGCCACGACGGCCTTGTCGTAACCCAACCCCGCCAAGACGGCGCTCACTCGCGGGTCCCGGGATTGCGGCAGCGCCCGAAGCGCCACGTGAGGCAGAAGCTCAGCGAGGTCGGCGACCGCCGATCGCGTGGCGGCGTGCGCGTCGGCCACGACCACCACCTGGGTGGCACGCGCCAGCGCAGGGATTAGTTGTGCTGTCGCGAGCGACTCGGCGCCATACACGATCACGAGGTCGACACATCGTGTGGGCGGCAGAAGGTGCGAGACCTGTTCGGCACGGGCAATCACCACGGGTCGCAACGCCGCGACGACCGGCCCGAAGTCGCGGCGCACGTCCCGCACCGACACTTCCGAACCCTCCATGAGGGTGGCAAACAGGTCGCGCGCGTCGGCCGGGTGGCGCGCAATGGCCTGGCGGCGGTGCTCCGCGACCGCCCGCATGAGCGGCCCCACCCGCCGCTCGCCGAATTGCGCGTCGAGTGTGAGGTACTGTTCCACGGCGGCGCCCAACGCTCCCGCCTGAATCAGCCTCGGGTCGGCCTCGACGATGCCGTCGAATGCGGCAGCCCACCACGAGAATTCGAGGTCGACGCGGATCTGCTCGGCGGACGCGTGGCGTGATTCGAGGTCGGCCAGCAGCGGCGCGAAGCCTGGCACGGCAAGATCCATCGATGCGGGTCGCATGGGGGCCCGATCAATCCCGCCGGGAACGCCGTCCGCCAGGTTCTCCAGGGCCGACGCTAGTTCGCCCCACTCGGTGTCGGCCGGTTCGTCGATCCCGCAGGCGTCGGGTAGCACGGGCGCGAGAACGGCCCACGCGTCTTCCACCCGCGCTAGTCGCGCCGCGTAGGCCAAATAGCCGTCGGGCACGACGGGCCAGCCACCGGAGGAGCAGTGTGCACGCCACGTCTGGGCCTCAAGGGCTGCGGCGAGGAGTCGCGCGTGAAGCGTCGACGTGTCGCGACCGGGCCGCAGGAGTTCCCGCGCTCGCCGGGCCAGCGCCCGGCGCACCCGACGCGGCATGTCGGAATCGCCGTCGCCACCGCGGGGCGCGGTGGCGACCACCAACTCCGACAGGGAGCGGTGGTAGACGGCTGGCGAGAATGTCTCGAGCGTCGCCTGCACATCGCTGAAGAGCTTCACCTGCTCGCGCCACACGGCAAGGGTCTGCGCCTCGTCCACCCCCGTGTCGCGCGCCGCCGCCTGGGCATCCGAACGCAATCCAGGCACCATGCGCACCAGGACCGCCAGCGCCTCGTCCAGGTGGGCGCCATGCTCGCTGGAGGCCGCGATGCGATACCACCACGGCGCGACCTGATCCTCCGCGTCGGCGTCGGGTTCGTCCGGCCACTGTGCTTCGCCGTGGAGCCGTTCCACGATCGCCGCGGCCACATGACCCAGGCCGTGTTCGGCGACGGCAGTGGCGGCGTCCGTTCCCAGGCGCAGGGCCGTGCCCGGATGCGGCTCCTGCGCGGTCAGCCGCACGATCGCCTGGACCGTCTCGAATGCGCTCACACCCCAAGGACGGTGCGGCCGATGCAACGCGTCGTAGCGGGCTGCCGCGTCGGCCCTGGCGTCGAGGAGTCGCTCCCCGAGCACACGCAATTCCGACTCGTCGATCTCGGGGGTGTTGAGGGTGAGGGATGCCAACAGGCGCGAACGTGACTCCGCGTTCCACGCGGGAGCCACTCCCGTCAGGGCCACGTCTCCCGCTCCCGTCGACGCGAGCACGCTGTCGACAGATGCCAAGGCAGAATCGGAGCCGCCCACCACGATGGCGGTGCGACCCGATGCTGCGGCATCGGCGGCTATCGCTGCCACCACCGCGGTGGCGTCGGACCCGGGGGGCGCGTCCACGGCGACAGAGCGGCCCAGCGCCACCGTGTCGAGCACAAAGAAGGAGGAGTCGTCCAGGTCGCCCATACCACGTTCGGCGAAGGGGTCGCGTTCGACCGTCGCCCAGCGAGGCAGAGGCTCGGCGAGCGCGGTGCGAGCGTCTTCGTCGCCCGCAATCGCCGCCACCACGTCGGAGATGCCGATGACGGGGTCGAGGTCGTCGAGGTCGTCGAGTAGTCGCTGCTCGGGGTCGTCGAACGAGCCGATCAAGAGGCGCTCGCTCACCTCGAGACGCTCGAACAGGTGCGCCTGGTCGCGCACTTCGGTCCACAGGGGGCGCGGGTCGAATTCGCGGCCCTCAAGGGTGTCGGGGGCGCGGGACGCAAGATCCGCAGGACCGCCACGGTCGCGCAGAATCGCGGCGAACACGGGGTTGAGGAAGGCCTCGTGTCTGAGTGTGACGACCAGGTCGTCTTGACGGGCGGCATCGAGAGACACGGGCCGCAGCAGGAGCGGCATCTCGCAGCCCTCCCACGAGACGGTGCCGACGACGAGCGCGGCCGTCCACATGCCCGTGGTCGCGGCCACATCGACTGCCTCTTCGAGAATCAACCGCCCTCGCACAGACGCCGTCGCGTATTCCTCGCGGTCCTGGACAAGCGTCGACAGGAGTGTTGCGCGACCGGCGAAGAGTTGCGCAAGACCCGACGGGTGTGCGTGCTCGAGTTCGACGATGGCCGATTGCGTGGCCGTGAGATTGCGTAGCGGTGACACCGTCGAGCGAGAACTCAGATGAGTCCGCCACTGGCTCAGTGCGTCGGCGACCAGCGCCCGCGAGATGTAGTCCACCACGAACCTACGGTAACGATGTAGCCACCCCACCACGAACTGCCACGCCGCGCCCACCGATCACGCGACAATGCGCGCCGACTTGTCCAGCCGACGCGCATCGTTGGACGCATTGTGGCGCCCCTATGCCAGCGTCGTCAACTTGTCACGCGGCACTGTCAGAACATGTAGCCAAGGTCCGAGCCGACCGTCGGGTAGGTGGCGGTCATGGACTTGAGCTGGCGGGTGGTGAGCTGGAGTTTCATCGCCAAGCCGACGATGTTGACCAACTCGCCGTACTCGGGTCCCAGGAGGTGTGCGCCGACAATCTGGTCGGTGGCGCGGTCGACGAGGAACTTGGTGGCGGCGGTCGTCTCTCCGACGCGGTAGTTGGAGTACCAGCCGCTGGTGTCCCGGTAGCGGACATCGATGTCGAGGCCCTTGTCCCGGGCCTCCTGTTCGAGCAGTCCGACGCGCACCAGTTCGGGGATCGTGAACACGGCCGTGGGCACTCCGGTGTAGTCGGGAACGGTGGTCGCGCCCTTCAGCATGTTCGAGGCGACGACCCTTCCCTCGAACCCCGCGACGGGGGTCAGCGCCATGCCCGGCGTGTTCGCCGCGTCCCCGGCCGCATACACGGCCGGGTTGGTGGTGCTTTGGAGATGGTCGGCCACACTCACCCCTTGCCTACCCCATGCGACACCCGCGGCGTCGAGGTCGAGTCCCGCCAGATCCGGGAGACGGCCAGCGCCGTGCACCACGAGGTCGCATTCGATCGTCTCGCGTGCGCCCGATCGATCGACGCTGACCCGCAGGCCAGTCGCCGTCTTGTCGATTCCCGCGATGGTGGTGGACCGTTGCACGTCGATCCCCGCGGCGTTGCCGCGCGCGACAAGCAACTCGACAAGGTCCGGGTCGAACCCCTTCAGGGGGCGTGTACCGCGATCGATGATCACTGGAGTGCTGCCGACGCGTGCGGCAAGGTGCGCGAACTCGAAGGAGATGAACCCCCCGCCGACGAACAGAATCCTCTTGGGGAGTTCCTCGAGTTCCATGAACCGCGTGCTGTCGACCAGGTGCTCGTGACCGGGGAAGTCGAGCGGGCGGGGGCGGGCACCCGTGGCGATCAGGAAATGCGACGCCTCGTGCGGCGTGCCGTCGACGTCGATGCGGTTCTTGCCGGTGAACCGGGCGGACCCGTGCAGGGTTTCCACACCGTTGTCCGCGAGCCCCTCCTCCATGCTCTGCGGGACCGGATCGGTGAACCCGTGCTTGTGCGCCATCAGGTCGCCCCAGTTGATCGACAGGCCGTTGGCGTCGATGCCCTTGCCCTGCAGCAGCCGGGCGCTGTCGAGGATCTCTGCCCCACGTCGCAGGATCTTCTTCGGGTCGCAACCCCGCAGCGCACAGGTGCCGCCGTAGGGGAGTTCGTCCACGATCGCGACGCTCCACCCCTGAGACGCGCACTTGTTGGCGGCGCCGATGCCAGCCGTCCCGGCGCCGATCACGATGAGGTCGTAGGTGGTCATGTCGTCTCCTTGTGAGTGTCGAGGCCCGGTGAAATGGTGCCCCTGAGCCGTAGGTTGTGGGCTACCTGAATGGCGTAGGTGCTCGAGCGTCGGGGCGCTGGCCAGGCCACTCGGGATCTGGTAGATGCGGCACGCCAGCCCGTTTCCTGCGGTCCATCCGCGCACACGTTCGCGCCAGCGACCAGGATGCGCGGCAGCCCGTTCACAGCGGCGCGCTGTGTCTCAGCGACCGTCTCGACCGTGTGGTGGCTCACGCCGATGTCAACGCGGGTCACGGTGGACGCACGCCACGGGATTTTCCATGCAACCACCATAAACCCTTCACCGCACTACAACGTCAAGGGGTAGACTGGGGGGATGTTGATCGGGGAACTCGCCGAGGCCGTCGGCTTGACCAGCCAGACCATCAGGTTCTACGAGCGCCGGGGACTGCTACCCGCCCCGCACCGAGCCGCCAACGGCTACCGTGCCTACGACGACTCGAGTGTCTTCCGTGTGCTCTTTATCCGCAGCGCTCAATCCGCTGGCCTCACCCTCGCCGAGATCGGCAGCATCGTCGGCCTGCGCGACCACGGCGACCTCCCGTGCACGCACGTGGCAACCCTGCTCCATGACAAACTCGACGGCGTGCGCGCCCGGCAAGCCGAACTCGCCTCGCTTGAGGCGGAACTGGAACGCCTCCTCGCCCGCAGCCGCCATCTCGACCCTGCTGACTGCGCCGACTCCGACGGCTGCCACATCCTCACCGAACCGCGCCGCAGCGGGCGCGGTGGGTGAACACGCGCGTCGACGCACGGGTGACGTGTCCTGGTGCCAGCCAGGCGGAAGTCTGTCAGGTCACCGCGTCTGACAGCGATGCAGTTTCTGAGGCTCGACAGGAGTGCGCTTCGGGGCCCGGCGGAGGTTGCGCGGCGCGTTAGGCGACCGCGTACTTCTTCGGGTCCGCGTCGAACATGGGGGCGCAGGCATCGCAGCACAGGTAGTAGGTCTTGCCTTCGTACTCGCGTACGAGTCCGGCGGCCTCGGCCTCGGCCTTGACCGCCATACTGCCGGGCATCACGGGGCACTCGGCGAGGCCCTCGGCCGACGCGTCGGCGGGGGTGTGGCTGTGGTCGTGGTGGTGGTCGTGCGCCATGGTGTGCTCCTCGTGCAGTCGGTGTTCGGGGCGATCAGCGACGATCGCGTGCCGCCGCAGTGCCCACTGCGACACTGCGACACTGCGATGCTAACATACCTCCCAGGGGTATATGCGGGTGGGGAAAGGACGAGGGGTTGGCCGACGGCTTGGGCGTAGTGATCGTGGGTGCTGGCGCGGCCGGTACGGCGGCCGCGCGTACGTTGCGCGACCAAGGGTACGACGGACCTGTCACCGTGGTCACCGCAGAGGCAGGGCCTCCCTACAACCGCACGACCGTAAGCAAAGGCCTGCTCAAGGGCCAGTTCGATGTCGACGCCATTGTCCTGCCCCAGGCGGCCACTCCCGACGTCGCGTGGCGCCCGGTCGACCCAGCCATGGCGCTCGATCTTGACTCGCGTCGGCTGACCCTGACCACAGGCACGCAGTTGCGCTGGGACGCCCTCATCATCACCACCGGCGCCGCTCCCAGGGCGTTGTCCGGACCGGTGGAACCGGCTGCGCGAAAGCACATCCTGAACCTGCACACAGCCGCCGACGCACAACGCCTGCGCAGCCTTGGTGGGCTCGCGGAATCCGCCGCACCGCCCAGACGGGTGGCCTTGCTGGGCGGCGGCATCGTCGCCTTGGAGGTCGCCGGTGTCCTCCATGCCGCTGGCGCGGAAGTCACGATGGTGACCCGAACGCAGGCCTCCATGAGCCGCCACCTGGGGTCGATCGTCGGCGCGTGGGTGGCCGAGCGGCACCGGCGCCACATCCGTTACCTCGCGGGCACCACCGTCGCCCAGGCCACGCTGGGGGGCGACGGTCTGCGGCTCGAACTCACCGACGCTCAGGTGCGGGACGTCGACATCGCCGTGCTCGCGCACGGTGCCGAGCCCGCAGTCGCGTGGTTGGCGGACAGCGGCCTGCCCGCCACTGACGGCATCGCCGTCGACTCCCGCTTCCGCGTGCACGCGACGCCCGGCGTCTACGCCGCTGGCGACGTCGCCCGGGTACAGGACTCGGACGGACGACGCAGGGCGAGCGGCCACTGGACCCTCGCCGTCGAGCAAGGTAAACACGCTGCCCGCACCGCGCTGTTCGACCTGGGCGTCGCAGCGGCGGAGCCGGAACCGTTCGAGGCGCAGCCCACGTTCACCAGCGATGCCTACGGCACCCGCCTGACCGTCGTCGGACACCCGGACGCCGCGACAAGCGAGACGGTCATCGATGGGGACCCGGCCACCCATGCATTCACGGTCGCCGGTCAGGACGCGAACGGCGTCATCGTCAGCGTGGTCGGCGTCGGCCCGGCCCTGACCGCTCTGCGCCAAAAAGAGGCCATCCGTCGGGGCGAACTTCTGGAGCACACGACGGCGGAGTAGGTCCGCTGGCTCACGGGCCCCACGGCCCGCCGGACACTCCGACTCACCGGACACTCCGAACCGAATCCGGACGCGCCGCGCCGGACCGACCGGGACAAAACGCCCATGTTCTGGCGTGTCGCGCGTGAAAACGGTTCGGAGTGTCGGGACGGGCGGTCGCAAGTGTCGGGGCGGGCGGGCGCAGCACGATTCGTGCGCCCGACGCCGAGCACAAGTCACAGCACAAGGCCCCGAACGCTCGCGCTACACAGACTGCTGGGGCATGCGAAGCCCTCGACCACACTTGACGTGTACTCGGACCTGTTCGACGCGGATCTCGACGCCGTTGCGGATGCGCTCGGGAGTGCTCGCGCTCGTACGCTTGCGGACTCTGTGCGGACTGAGAGCTCGGTGCGGATCGACCGCCAGGAGGTTAGCGCATGATTACCAGGGATTTTGAAGTGCGCCTGGGCAGATTCGAACTGCCGACACCCGCTTTAGGAGAGCGGTGCTCTATCCCCTGAGCTACAGGCGCCGGGGCTCTCAGGTTACCGGTTCCACGAGGGTCGAAAGAATCCTCCAGCGTCATCGCAACGCCGCAGGCCTCGAGTTCCTTGCTCGGTGCCTCAAGTTCCTCGAACCGCCGGAGGCGAGCTTCGATCGAGAGCGGGCTGGTCCGGCCGGAAGCGCACGAGCAGACGACACGCTGCGGGCCGGGCCCCAGGCGGCCGATAGACGACTAGTCACTCACCGTCACCAGGTTCCTTTCGAGGATCGCAGCGCGCCCAGCTTCGAGCCTGGCGACGGGGATCCTGAATGGTGAGCACGAGACGTAATCGAGTCCGACGTCATGGAAGAACCGCACCGATTCGGGGTCTCCACCGTGCTCGCCGCACACGCCGAGCTTGATGCTCGTTCGCGTTGCCCGACCGGCTTCCACTGCCGTCTTCACGAGCTGTCCCACACCGTCGACGTCGAGGGTTTCGAACGGCGACACGGTGAACACGCCCTTGTCAAGGTATGAGGCGAAGAAGGCGGCCTCGACGTCGTCGCGCGAGAAGCCCCACGTCGTCTGAGTGAGGTCGTTCGTGCCAAACGAGAAGAACTCGGCAGCCTCTGCGATGCGGTGGGCGGTCAGCGCGGCCCGGGGCAGCTCGATCATCGTCCCGATCGGGATGGCAAGCTCCACACCGGCCTCGCTGGCAACCGCCGCTACGATTCCGTCGATCTCGTCCCGGATGAGATGAAGCTCCATGACGGAGCCGACGAGCGGCACCATGATCTCGACCTTCAGCCGACCGCCAGCGCGCAGCCGGGTGACCGCGGCCTCGGCGATCGCCCGCACCTGCACGCCGAAGAGTCCTGGAACGACCAGGCCAAGGCGCACCCCGCGCAGACCGAGCATCGGGTTACTCTCGTGCAGCCGGTTCACGGCATCGAGCAACCGGCTCTCAGCCTCGTGCGGTTCGCCCCGCTCCTCCGCGCGCGCCACCTTGACCATGAGGTCGGCCCGATCTGGCAGGAACTCGTGCAGCGGCGGATCCAGCAGCCGGACCGTCGTTGGCATTCCGTCCATCGCCTCGAAGAGGGCGACGAAGTCGTCCCGTTGCGGGGGCAGCAGCGCGGCCAACGCCTCGTCCCGGTCCTGGTGGGTGTTGGCAAGGATCACCCGCTCGATGAGCACCCTGCGCTCCCCGAGGAACATGTGCTCAGTCCGGCACAGTCCGATCCCTTGGGCGCCGAGACTGCGGGCCCTGGCAGCGTCGACCGCAGTGTCGGCATTGGCCCGCACGGCCAGCCGCCGCACGCTGTCTGCGTGCCGCAGCAGTCGGTCGACCGCCATGACGAGTTCGGCCGCCTCACCGTGCAGGCCCTGAACAGCCGCTACCAGGCCCTCCTCCAGGTACCTGGCGACCGGCGAAGGCACGACCGCGACCGCCCCGGCGTAGACCGCTCCCGTAGAGCCGTCGATCGAGAGCACGTCGCCCTGGCGCAAGAGGGTGTCCCCCGCGCGCATGCAACGCTCCTGCTCGTCAACGTCGAGCCCATCCGCACCACAGACCGCCGTGCGACCCATACCCCGGGCCACCACGGCAGCGTGGCTTGTCTTGCCCCCACGGCTTGTCAGGACCCCGATTGCCGCGATCATGCCCTCGAGGTCGTCAGGGGTTGTCTCGCGACGGATCAAGATGACGGACTCACCCCGCGCGGCCCACTCGGTCGCCGTGGCGGAGTCGAATACCGCGCGGCCCACCGCAGCGCCGGGTGAGGCCGGTGTCGCGGTGGTGAGCTGGACACGCTCCTGGTCGGGGTCGAACTGCGGAAACATCAACTGTGCGAGTTGGGAGCCGGTCACCCGGCTCAGGGCCTCGTCGAGGCTGATGATCTGCTCGTCGACGAGCTGGACGGCGATTCGGAAGGCCGCGGCGGCAGTCCGCTTGCCAACCCTCGTTTGGAGCATCCAGAGCTTGCCGCGCTCGACCGTAAACTCGATGTCGCACAGGTCTCGGTAGTGGCCCTCCAGCGTCCGCATGATCCCGAGAAGCTGCGCGTGGCTCGCTGGGTCGAGGCGCTCCATGTCCGCGAGCGAGAGGGTGTTGCGCACCCCGGCCACCACGTCCTCGCCCTGGGCGTTGGAAAGGTAATCGCCGTAGTCCCCGGTGTGGCCGGTGGCGGGGTCGCGCGTGAAGCAGACACCGGTGCCTGAGGTCTCGCCGAGATTGCCGAAAACCATCGTGCAGACGTTGACTGCCGTTCCCAGGTCGTGCGGAATGCGCTCGCGGCGCCGGTAGACGCGAGCCCTGTCGGTGTTCCATGAGTCGAAGACGGCGGAAATCGCGAGGTCCAACTGCTGGCGTGGGTCTTGCGGGAACGCTCGTCCGGTGCTCTCCAACACGATCCGCTGGTACTCCCCCACCAGAGCCTCGAGGTCGGCTGCGTCCAGCTCGACGTCGGTCTTCACGCCCTTCGCCTTCTTCAGAGTGTCGAGCGCACCGGAAAACCGTGCCGCGTCGATGCCCAGCACGGTCCGCCCGAACATCTGCACGAGCCGGCGGTACGAGTCCCAAGCGAAGCGCGGGTTGGCCGAGACGCGCGCCAGCCCCGCCACGGACTCGTCCGTGAGGCCGACGTTCAGGACGGTCTCCATCATCCCTGGCATCGACGCCGTCGCGCCGGACCGCACGCTGACGAGTAGCGGGTCCTTAGGATCGCCAAGCCGTCGCCCGACGCTCGCCTCAAGCGTGTCGAGCGCCTCACTGACCTCGGCATCGAGGCTGTCCGGTGTGCTCCCGTACGCGAGGTAGTGACGGCACGCCTCGGTAGTAATGGTGAAACCTGGCGGAACAGGCAGGCCCAGTTTGGTCATCTCCGCAAGGTTTGCGCCCTTGCCGCCAAGGAGAGCCTTCATGGTGCGATCGCCGTAGGAAAAGGGGTATACGAACATGACCAGGTGCCGCCTCTCGTGTCCGGGGTAGTGGCCATCGAACGGGCCTCCGGCCGCCACCGGATCAAATGAGCTTGTTGAGCGAGGCGCGGACCGCGTGGGGACAATCCGCTATGCGCATATCCTTGCACGGGCGCTGAAACTCCACATGGTCAACGCCCTTGACCGCCTGCTCGACCCGCAGACCCCGAGGGGGTTGGCTTGGGCGGCATCGGCACGCAAGGGGGCGGCTTGTCGCCCTCCAAGGGAGCGTGGGTGGCGCCAGTCATGTTCCGCCCGGGGCGTCCGCGTGTGGGACACAACCGACCTGTTGCCCCGAAAGAAACTCCCAGGGACCACTACCAGCGGGCGTGCACGTGCTCGCGAATCGAGTCGTTGTAGATCCGCGCAAGTTCCGCCATGGTGGCGTCGTCGATCGCGGGCAGTTCGCCCACCGCCGCGTTGCCCTGCGCCTGCTCCACCGTGCGCGCACCGGGGATCGCCGTGGCGATGCCGGATTGCGTGAGCCATCGAAGCGCCAACTGCGTCGTCGTCCACCCCTCGGGCGTCAGGGCGGCAACCTCGCGCGCCGCGCGCACACCGACGTCGAACGGCACCCCTGCGAACGTCTCACCCACGTCGAAGGCGGCGCCGTCGCGGTTGTAGTTGCGGTGGTCGTTCTCGGCAAACGTGGTGGTCTCGTCGTACTTGCCCGACAGCAGTCCCGATGCGAGGGGCACGCGCGCGATGATACCCACGCCAAGTCGGGCCGCCTCGGTAGCCACCTGTTCCAGCGGCTTGCGGCGGAACACGTTGACGACGATCTGGATCGACGCCAAGTCGGGCTCCCGCAACGCTTGGAGCGCCTCGTCTACTTTTTCGACCGAAACGCCCCACGCGCGCACTCGACCCTCGTCGACCAACACGCGCAAGGCGTCGTACGTGGCGGGGTCGAAGAACACGGGAGTGGGCGGGCAGTGAAGCTGGATCAGGTCGAGCGTGTCGACCCCGAGGTTCTCCCGGGAGCGATCGGTCCACGCCCTGAACGCATCCAGCGTGTAGGCCTTGGCCTCGTGCGGTTGCGCGCGCCTACCCATCTTGGTCGCGACAAAGAACCTGTCAGCATCGGCGCAGGATGCGAGGAAGGAGCCGATCGCTCGCTCCGAACGACCGTCGCCATACACGTCGGCGGTGTCGAAAAACGTGACGCCCGAGTCGGCAGCCGCCTCGAGAATCGCCTGTGAGCGATCCTCGTCTACGTTGCCCCAGTCCGCACCGAGTTGCCAGCAACCCAGGCCGATTTCGCTGACGTGGCGGCCTAGCCGCTCAATCTTTGAAGTGCGCATGGGTTCCACGCTACGGGACCACGAGCGCCGACCGTGCCATGGAGCCTAGCCAGTGACGCGAACGTACACCGGGTTCTTCTGCCAGATGGGGCGGAACTGAATCGTCTTGCCGGGTCGCGGCGAGTCGATCTGCAGGTTGGGCCCGGCGTAGATGCCCAAGTGGCCGGGCGACACGATAATGTCGCCGACCTCGGGAGTGCTCACGCGAGTGCCCACGTTGTAATAGGCACCCGAGGTGCGCGGCAAAGAAATGCCAAACTGCGCATACACGTAACTCACGAAGCCTGAGCAGTCAAAGCCCGTGCTGGGCGAGGTGCCACCCAACAGGTAGAGGATGCCAACGTACTTGGCCGCCTCGGCGATCACTGCGGATCCTGCAACGGCCTGGGCCACGTCGGCGCTGTTGGCCACGGTCCGAGCCGAGGAAACCGGTGCCGCACGCCGCACTACCGGCTTGGGGTTGGGCTTCACATCCAAAGACGGGGTCTCTACCGTGAATCCCGCCGCGGAATCGGCAACGACAGGAGCGCCAATCTGCTCGACCTGGTCGACGAACTCGGCGCCTTGGCTGGCCACCGCGTCCACGTCGGGCGTCACCGGTGTTTCACCGGCGATCGCGACGGCGGCCGCTCCCGACACGGGCACCACAATCAGCGCCACACCTGCCGAAACTGCCGCCGCGCGCGTCTTGGCGCGCATGTATCCGTACCTCAAATTCCCGTTCCCTTCGCGCTGTCAGCGCCGCTCAGCATCGTGCCCGATCCCAGATCGCCATCACGTGGCTGACCGCTCGCACCATGCCCGGGGCGGAAGATACCGCTCCTGTTGACCAAACTACGGTACCTGATAGCCAGCGTGCCTGGCTTCCGGGCTAACGAATAGGTGGCGCGCAACGTCCCCGGAAACCACCACCGATCCGCGGTCCGTGGACAACTCGACATCGTCTCCGGCGGACCTCAGGCGGATCGAAGTGCCCGGTAGCAGGCCTACTTCAAAGGCGTCCTGGAGGAAACCGGCGAGTGCCTGTGGGTTTTCACCGATTCTTACCAGGATGGCATTAGTTACGCCCTCAGCGAACGCTGCCGCGATACTGATGGGCTCGGCGCCAGCGGCGGGCTCGGCCACCGGAACCACATCCAACTCCTCAAGGCCGGGAATGAGGTTCCCGTAGGGGGACCTCGCGGGGCGTCCCAGCATCTCCACCAACCGGCGCTCCACGCGGTCGCTCATCACGTGCTCCCACCGGCAAGCCTCTTCATGAACGTGTGGCAGATCCAGTCCGATCACGTCGGTCAGCAGCCTCTCGGCGAGCCGGTGCTTGCGCATCACCTTGGTTGCTCGGTCGACGCCCGCCGCAGTGAGGACCAACGTGCGATCCTCCCCCACCACCACGAATCCGTCGCGTTCCATCCGGGCGATGGTCTGCGAAACGGTGGGACCCGAATGCCCAAGTTGGTCGGCGATCCGCGCCCTCAGCGGCGGCACGCCGTCTTCGATCAGCTCGTAGATGGTTCGCAGGTACATCTCGGTGGTGTCGATCAGGTCAGTCATGTGGTGTACCTACCCATGCCTCGATACCGCCATCCGGCGGCCTTCCACGACTCGACATCAAGACAGTTTCGCGCATCGATCACGAGATCGCCGCGGCAGTGGGATCGCAGTTCCACGGGATCCGCCTGTCGGAACTCTTTCCATTCTGTGGACACGACCACCACGTCGGCGTCTCGCACCGCGTCCATCATGGAGACCGAGAACGTCAAGGTGGGCCACACCTGCCTGGCGTTGCCCATCGCCTGGGGGTCATACACCCTGACGTCGGCGCCCATGAGGTGCAGACGGCCTGCCACGTCAAGGGCCGGTGAGTCGCGCACGTCGTCGCTGTTGGGCTTGAACGCGGCGCCCAGCACCGCGACGGTGCGCCCGGCGATCTTGCCTCCCAGTTCCCGTTCGGCAAGGTCCAGCACGTGCTGCCTACGCCGCACGTTGACCGAGTCCACCTCCCGCAAGAACGCGAGCGCCTGATCGACGCCGAGCTCCGCCGCCCGCGCCTGGAAGGCCCGGATATCCTTGGGTAGGCACCCGCCGCCGAAACCAAGCCCGGCGCCCAAGAACTTGCGGCCGATGCGGTCGTCGTAGCCGATGGCATCGGCCAGTTCCACCACGTCCGCGCCGGTCGCCTCGCACACCTCGGCGATCGCGTTGATGAAGGAGATTTTGGTGGCAAGGAACGCGTTTGCGCTGACCTTGACGAGTTCCGCCGTCGGCAAGTCGGTGACGAGGAACGGGGTGCCCCTGCCGATGATCTCGGCATACACCTCACGGGTGACCGCCTCGATGCGGCCGGGACGTTCCCTGTCGATACCCAGAACCTGGCGATCGGGCCTCAACGTGTCCTCGACCGCATGGCCCTCGCGCAGAAACTCAGGGTTCCACCCCAGTTCCGCCTTGTCGCCCACGGGCGCAAGTTCGCGCACGCGTTGCGCCACGCGCGCTGCCGTGCCCACCGGCACGGTCGACTTGCCGAGAATCACCGTGGGGCGTTCAAGCAACGGCGCGAGGGTTTCGATCACGGCGTCGATGAATGTCATGTCGGCGGCATATTCGCCGCGCTTTTGCGGGGTGCCCACGCCGATGAAGTGGACGTCCGCGTCGGCGGCCTGAGCCGCATCGGTCGTAAACCTCAGGCGCCCCGACTTGACATGCTTAGACAGTAGCTCTGGTAGCCCCGGCTCGAAGAAGGGAGCCTCACCTTCGGACAGCCGCGCCACCTTCACAGGGTCCACGTCAACTCCGACGACGTCGTGTCCCAGTTCGGCCATCCCCGCGGCATGCGTCGCCCCCAGATACCCGGTGCCGAAAACCGATACGCGCATCGTCATGACGCCAGACTAGTCGCGCCCGTGGGGTACGGATGCGACTGCGGTCACACCTTGGGAGGTGACCGTGACCGGCCCCGCACAAGCGCGCACAAACACGGCGTGACCCTGGGCCAGCGCCCGCGTTTCGGCCTCGGTCGCGACCTCGCATTCACTGCCGAGAGCCAAGACGATGCGGGGCCCATCCGTGACGACCACGGTGCCGCCTTCGACGATGTCGAGGCAGAATTCGGTGGCATCAGGACGAAAGCGACGCACCCCGCGCTCCGTCCACACCTCCGGACGTACGGGAATCGTCGGTTCGAGCAGGGCAAGCCTTCTCAACAGTGCGGTGTTGACCGGTTTCGAGGTCAGCCCCGCACGCACGACGCTGTCCGAGTTCGCCATGAGCTCAAGCCCCATGCCGCCCAGATAGCAGTGCACGATGCCGGCGGGGGTGAAGACCGCCTCACCGGGGGCCAACGACACGGCGTTCATCGCCAACGCGACGAGCACGCCGGGGTCTCCTGGATAGGTCCGTGCGGCCAGACGCGCCCCCCCCAGCGAGCCGTCCGCGTCCTCCGGCAACGACGCCAGCGCAGCCACCGTGTCAAGGTGTCCGTCGTCGAGCGCGGCCGTGACATAGGCGGCAACTGACCCGGTGTCGAGTGCCTTCATCAGCGCCAGCGCGCCCGCACCGCCAAGCGACTCCAGGTCGTGGCGCAGGTCGGATGCCGGGCGAAACCCGATGAGCACCACCATCGGTGTCATGGCCACCAGCAACTCGGGCTTGTGCGAGTCGTCCTTGAACGTGCGCGCGCACGAGTCGTAGGCGATGCCTTGCGCCTGCTCGGCCGCGAATCCGTCGCGGGCGGCAACAGCCGTCGGATGGACCTGGATGGACAGCGGCCTTGCGATGGACAGCACCTTCAGCAAGTAGGGCAGACGCCCAAAACTCTCAGCCACCTCGGCGCCCAGTGCGGCCACCGGGTCGCGGGCTATCACGGCGTCGAGGGTTCCCTCCTCGGTGCCGGACGGCACGAGCGGGTGCGCCCCCCACCACGCTTCCGCGTACGGCCCACCGTCGGAGTCGATGCCCAGCAGGTGAGGCAGGTCCTCCGGCGCCCCCCAATCGAAGCGTTGCACGGCGGGAGTCAGGGCGATCACCCACGCCATCATGCCATCGAACCGCCCGCTACTGTGTGCGTATGGCCATGAAGTCGACAATCCCTAGCCGCCTGTTGCCGCGGGACGGCAGGTTTGGCTCGGGGCCCTCCAAGGTGCGCGCCGCGCAGGTGCAAGCAGTTGCCGACGCGAACCCGACGGTGCTCGGCACGTCGCATCGGCAGGCCCCTGTGCGCGGGCTCGTCGGCGATGTGCGGCGCCTGCTCGCCGAACTGTACCGATTGCCCGACGGATACGAGGTACTGCTGTCCAACGGCGGGGCGTCGTTCGTGTGGGACGCGGCGGCGTTCGGCCTCATCCGGGACAAGGCTCAACTCGCGGCCTTCGGGGAGTTCGGTTCCAAGTTCGCCGCATCCGTTTGCGCGGCACCCCACCTGGACGAACCGACCGTGCATCGTGCCGCCCCCGGATCCATCGCGGTGCCCGTGCTCGAGGCCGGTGTCGACACGTACGCGTGGCCACACAACGAGACGTCCACAGGCGCGTGCGCCCCCGTCCACCGCGTCGGGGAGGCTAGCGAGGCCCTCATCGTGGTCGACGGAACCTCTGCTGCGGGCGCAATCGAACTCGACCCCACCCAGGTGGATTTCTACTACTTCGCGCCACAAAAGTCCTTCGCGTCCGACGGCGGCCTATGGTTCGCGCTGACCTCCCCTGCGGCGGTGGAACGCATCGAGCACATCGCGGCGAGCGGCCGATACGTCCCGGCGTCCTTGTCCCTGGCCGATGCGGTGACCCATTCGCGGGCCGACCAGACCCTCAACACACCAGCGATCACCACGCTGATCATGATGCGAGCCCAACTCGAATGGATGCTGGACCAAGGCGGCCTCGCCGCGATGGCCGCCCGATCCGCGGCATCGTCCACCGCCATCTACGAGTGGGCCGAGTCGCGCGACTTCACCTCGCCGTTCGTCGCGCACCGCGCCCACCGCTCACCCGTGGTCGTCACCGTCGACCTCAGCGACGACGTCGACTCCAGCCAGTTGCAGGCGATCCTGCGGGCCCACGGCATCGTGGACGTCTTCGCGTACCGCAAGTTGGGGCGCAACCAGGTCAGGATCGGCGTGTTCCCCGCCGTCGCGACGGCCGATGTCGAGGCGCTGCTTGCGTGCATCGATTGGGTGGTCGACCACCGGTGACGACGCAACGACCGGGCTCCGCCGCCACGTCGACCTGGCGGCGGTGGGCCGCGCCCTTCGCCCTGGGCCTCGTGGCGGTGTTTGCGACGGCTACGATCGTGCGCGCCGCCTTGCCCGCGGCGGATACCGTGGTGGCCGAGGTTCGAGCCCCCTCCGGCGAGTCTCCGGTACCGCAGATCGCTGCCCCAGCACCCACAGCCAGTCCCGAACCCTTCGTCTCACCCATCGAGATTGTGCTGCCTCCACCTCCACCTCCGCCACCGCCCGTTGCCAAGACGCCCAAGCGGGGATCGTCGAGCCAACGCAGCCAGGCGGCCACCAGCGCGGGCGTCACCACGACCGCGGCCTGGTGCGACGGTGGCTACGGTGCGACGGCATCGGCGTCGAGCGTCGGTGGCCTCCTGGACGCCGCGAACGCGGAGCGTGCCCGCTGGGGGTTGAGCACGCTGGCGTGGAATGGCGCCCTGGCGAGCGACGCGCAAGCCTGGTCCCAGGCTCAGGCCGCAAACAACGACCTCTCCCATGGGATGGCACCGAGCCCTGGAGGCCAAAACGTGGCGTACCGCTACTCGTCTGGCGGACAGTCGCAATCCGGTGCGGCGACGTGGGCCCATTCCGCATGGATGGCGTCGCCCAGCCACTGCAAAAACATCCTGAACACCAGGTGGAACTCCATGGGGGCGGGTGCGGCGTCGGTCGATGGCGGCAACACCTGGTTCCTCACCGTGAACTTCCAGTAGTGGTGGCGGGGATGCTTACGCCCGCGAGGACTCTGGCAGTGTCCACCGGGGAGTGAACGTGTACAGCACCCCCGCGGTCGCGGCACCCACCGCGCCCACGGCGAAGAACCCGAGAGGCAACGCAATCGCCGCGCCAGCGGCAACGACCACTGGCCCCAACAACCCGCCCGCGTCCTGAAGAATGGACCACGCACCCAGGAACACCGCCTTGCCCTGTTCGGGCGCGGCATCGGCGCCCAACGTCATCACGATTCCCGAGCCCCACCCATTGCCAAACCCAATCAGGACAACGACGGCTGCGACCTGCCATGGCTGCGATGTCGCGGGCAGCAGTGAGGCGCCCGCAGCCAAAGCGATCGCCGAGGGCACGGCAGTCCACACGCGACCGAAACGGTCCATGACGTAGCCAGCCGGAACGAACATCGCCATATCGATCGCCGTCGCCACTCCAAAGACCAGCGATGCCCCCGAGTCGCTCATCCCGATGTGTGCGGCCCACAAGGGAATGACCACTACCCGCGCTTGCCGCAAAGCGCCCATCAGCAACACCCCCACACCGAGTGTCGAGAAGATGCCCCATTGCGGCCGCAACACCTCACCCACGCGCACCTGAGGCCTGTGCGCGCGCGGGATCGACAGATGGCGTGGAGCCGTGAACACGAGCGTCACGATGCCGACACACACCATCGCCGCCGCGAACACATAGGCCGCGGGCAATCCCGAAGCCTGAATGATGACCGCGCCAGCGAACGGCCCCACAAAATTGCCGATGCGCCATGAGCCAGCGAGGGTCGTCAGGCTGCGCGCGCGAATCTTGAGCGGCGCCACGGCGTCGATGTGGGCCTGGCGGGCCACGTGTACGCCGCCGTGACCGATTCCGATGACCGCCACCCCGAGCGCCAACACGGCCACCTGCCCCGCGATCGCACTCACCACCGCGCCGCCAGCAAGGACGGCGTACGCCCCGAACGTCGCAGGAATGGGGCCTCGACGCGTCGAGGCCCACCCTCCCAATGCGGAGCCGACCATCCGTCCGCCCGAGTACACCGCCACCGCGATCGATGCGACGGCTGCGGGCTCACCCAGGGACAGGGCCGACAAGGCGAACAGTGGCAACGTGGCGCCGATGCCGATCTCGGCGAGCAGGGTGGGAAGGTAAACCGACAGCGCAAGGACGCGCACGACGCCCGGGTCGGACGCGTCTTGCCTACTCAGCGGGCGCCCCCGGCGCCTTGCCATGCTCCGCATCGTACGGGATCGGTTCGGGTGCGGGTGAGGTTTCGTCATTCGCTTGCGCCTCAGGCGCCGCGAGGCTCCCGCCATCCGGGGCTGCGTCGGGCTCAGCCACGGGCTCAGCCACGGGCTCAGGCGCTGCCAGATCGAGCGCGTCCACGGCCGCGGAGTCAACGACCAGGTCCATTGCGGGCCACTCAGACGCGCGCCGCTCCGCGTCAGTCTGCGAATGGGCTCCACACCCGTGGTCCATACTCACGACGCGGCCATCGGACGGCGACCACTCGTTGGCACACACGCCGAACATGGTGCGCAAGGAACCCGCGAGCGGCACCATAAAGGCGCACGTCGCACACGCGGCACCGGCCGCGACCGCCGCGGGCGCCGTGGGACCGTGGGAGCCGCGGTACCAGCGTCGGGCGGTCGACTCGCGCGCCTCGGGAGCGAGAACACGCTCGCGCCCCAATCCGAACTCGAAAATCGCCATAGCGTCGCGATCCTCGTCACCCGTCTCGGTGTAGCCGGGGATGAGTCGCGGGTCCTCAGCCTGAAAGGGCAAAATCATGCCGGGTTCGAGATCGCCGGGCTGCACGCGCTCGGACCAGGGGATCCACGTGGGGGCAAGCAGCGCGTCACCTCCGGGAAGCAGTGCCGACTCGCATACCGTCACCGTGTCATCGACGACCGCCAGGTCGACCGTCCACTCCCAACCGCGGTAGCCCGGCAACGTGCAGGCGAAGCGCACGCAGATGAGGTCGTCGCCGCACACCTCGCTCACGAGCATCGCACCGACGGCGGACTCGTATCCAGCCGTTTCCACCACGGCGTCACGGGCCGCGTCTGCGATACGGTCCTCCACTGTGACGGCCATCAGGCCTCCAGTTGCTCTGCCACGGCACGCAACACGGAGGCGACCTGCTTGCCCTTTGCGGCTTCGGGATAGCGTCCCTTGCGCAACGAGTTCGAGACGCCGTCGAGCATTTTGATCAGGTCCTCGACAATGACGGTCATGTCGTCGGCCGGCTTGCGCTGCGCCTGAGCGACGGACGGTACCTGCTCCGCGACGATGACACTCATCGCCGAGGGCCCGCGGCGACCATCCACGACGGAATACTCGACCTTGGTGCCTTGGCGGGGGGACGGTACGCCGTCGGGTAGCGCGGAGGCGTGCAGGAACACCTCGTCACCCTCGTCACTGGCGATGAAGCCGAACCCCTTGTCGGCGTCAAACCACTTCACTCGTCCCGTTGGCACGTGCACCTCTCCCACGCGCCGCAGGCGCGGCGCGTATGGCAAGTCTACAAGGGCGATGGCGTGTGCACGGGCGCGCTTCCCAGGTATCTCTCAGCCTGGAGCGTCACACTGGACGCATGGCGCAGCAACCGGCACGCATCCTGGTGGTGGACGATGAGCCGGACCTACGGGACCTCCTGGCAACGTCTCTCAAATTCGCGGGATACGCCACGGAGTCCGTGGCGTCCGGTCGGGCGGCCCTCGATCACCTCCTCCACAGTGCCGCGGACCTCGTGGTGATGGACGTGATGATGCCGACGATGGACGGCTTCACCACCGTGCGTAAACTGCGGGCCAGAGGCGACGACGTGCCCGTGCTGTTCCTCACGGCGCGCGACGCACCCGACGACGCCCTGGCTGGCTTCACCGTGGGCGCAGACGACTACGTCACCAAGCCCTTCTCCCTTGCCGAGGTGGCGGCAAGAATCCAGGCCATCCTGCGTCGTGCGCGGCCAACCTCCCCCACAGCGACCACGCTGACCGTCGCCGACCTCACCCTCGACGAAGCCGCTCACGAGGCAAACCGTGCGGGCACGCCCCTCGACCTCACCCCCACCGAATTCGCACTGCTGCGCTACCTCATGGTGAACGTCGGGACAGTACTGAGTAAGGCGAGGATTCTCGATGAGGTGTGGGGCTACGCGTCCGCCTCCAACGGCGCCATCGTCGAGACCTACATGTCATACCTGCGGCGCAAGGTCGACGCTGCCTTCGACGCGCCGCTCCTGCACACCAAGCGCGGCATCGGCTACGTCCTGAAGGAGCCGTCGTGAGCAGCTGGCCGCTGCGGTGGACCATCCCCGGCATCGCGTTGGTGCTGGTGCTCTTCACCGAACTGGTGCTGGGAGCCGCGACGTTGGCCCTGCTTGACCGCACGCTGGTGGCGCAGATCGACAGCAGGCTCGACGAGGCGATGACGACCATCGAGAACCGGCCCGGCACCGTGCTCAGCCAACTGGGCCGTTCCCCAAAGTCCAACGTGGTGGATCCCCTCCGTCCTCGCAGCGACGTGCTCGTTGCGGTCATCCGTGCCGACGGTTCGTTCGCGGAGGGACTCAACGGGCGGCTCAATAATGGCCTACCGGTACCGGCGGTGACGATCTCAGTCAGTTCCGGCAGCCCCTACACGTCGCGTGTGCAGGGCGAGGCGTGGCGAGTACTCGTCCGCGACGTGGGTCCCTCGGGGGCCGGGGGTGCGACCGTGGCTGTGATGATGCCGCTACGCGATCCCGGCGCCGCCGCGCTGGCGCTGCGGCGCGGAATCATCGTTCTGGGATTGGTGGTGGCGACCCTGGCGGCCGGGCTCGCGGCGTGGGCTACCCGGCGTTCGCTACGTCCGTTGGCCGAAGCGGAGCGGACGGCGGCGGCCATTGCGGAGGGCGATCTCACGCAACGCGTTCCCGACTACCCGCAGGCGACCGAGGCCGGCTCGCTCGCGGCCTCGCTCAACGTGATGATCGATCGATTGCACGGCGCACTCGCGCGCGGTGAGGCAACCCAGGAGCGACTACGCCGGTTCGTGTCCGACGCGTCCCACGAGTTGCGCACACCGCTGGCCGCCATCCGTGGCTACGCGGAGTTGCACCGCATCGGCGGCGACGAGCGCGGCGACGCCGTGGGCAGGATCGAGACCAATGCGGCGCGCATGTCCGATCTGGTGGACGATCTGCTGTTGCTCGCGCGGTCGGACGAGGACGCGTCTCAACTCACCGCCGACGAGATGGTCGACCTTGGCGCTGTGGTCGCGGAGGCCGCAGACGACCTGCGTGCACAGGATTCGTCGCGCACGGTAACCGTCACAGACCAGGCAGGATGCGTGGTGCGAGGTTCGCAACGGCATCTGAGCCAGGTCTTCGCCAACCTCGCGGGGAACGTGTTGCGGTACACGCCGGAAGGGTCTGCCGTGGAGTTCACCACCGTGCGCGACGGCTCAACGGTCACGGTGACCGTGCGAGACCACGGGCCAGGATTCCCCACGGGCGACGTGGAGCGGCTCTTCGAGCGCTTCTATCGCGCCGACGACTCGCGCACCCGCGATACCGGGGGCTCCGGCCTCGGTCTCGCAATCGTGTCGGCGATCGTGTCAGCGCATGGCGGTTTCGCCGCTGCATCAGACCTTGGCGACGGCGCACAGGTCGTCGTGACGCTTCCCGCGGACAGCGGCGAGTAGGCCACACCCTACGGCCCTTGACTCACGATTAGAGTCAGCACATGGCCATCCTGATCGATCCGCCGCTGTGGCCTCGTCACGGGCGCGTGTGGGGTCACCTGGTCTCCGACGTCTCGCTTGAGGAACTTCACGAGTTTGCTCGGTCGATGGGGATTCCGGAGCGCGGCTTCGACCTCGATCACTACGACGTGCCGGTGGACATGCATACTCGGCTCATCGAGGCGGGCGCACTCCTGGTGGACGGCCGCGAGTTGGTGCGACGGCTACGCGCCTCCGGCCTGCGAGTGACAGCGGCCGCACGCCGTCGTTAGCGCCGCCCCACGCGGACCGGGACCATTGGTCCACGGCCCCTCCTCGCTCTTACCTGAAAGTCCCTTATAACAGGTGATGCCTCGAGGTGACATGTGGCGGCACCGGAAAACGAAGCGACGCGACTTGCGGAAAGACTTGCGGCGATCGCAAGCCCCCCGCGCATGCGGATCATTGCGGAACTGCACGCGCAACCGCTTCACGTGAGCGAACTCGCGCGCAGGGTTGAGATGTCGCGAGCGCTCCTCTACATGCACCTTCGCAAACTCGAGGAGGCGGGCTTTGTCAGCAGCGAACTGACGCTCAGCGAAGACGGCAGGGCTATGAACACCTACTCGTCCACCTCATTCAGCATCGCATTGAGTCCCTCAGTGATCGCGGACGCGGTCACCCATCTCACAGAAAAAGAGGAATGAACATGGAAGGCACCGCATAGGTCGGCTGGCTCGTCGTGCTCGTACCGGTGACGGCCATCATTGCCTGGGCCGTCGTCGAGGCCACGAAGCACATCGGTCGAGACGCTGGCGCGGAGAAGCGTGAGGCGGCGATCATGGCCCGGCTCGACGCTCTCGACGCTCTCGACGCGCGACTGGAGCACACCGAGAAGACGCTCAACGACATCTCCTAACACACAGCGGGTGATGATTCCGACGCGTCGGTGACCACGCATCCGTGAACACCGGTCCGTGAACACTGGGAACCGCAAACCGCCCGACACGCGGTATCTCACGCCCCGCAGTCGGCGTGTCGCACGCGCATGCGGTTCTTAGCGTTCGGAGAACGCGCTGTGCGGGGGTGGGGCGGCAGACGGGCGATGCGGACGGGGGCACAGACGACCGCAGCACCGGACGCCAGCAGAAGACGAAGGGCCCCGAGGATCGCTCCTCGGGGCCCTTCGTGCGTGTCGGCTGGGGCCTAGAAGCCCATGCCTCCCATGCCACCCATGTCGCCGCCGCCTTGCGCTGGCGCACCGTGGGGCTCGGGCTTGTCCGCAATGACCGCTTCGGTCGTGAGGAACAGTGCCGCAATGGACGCCGCGTTCTGCAGGGCAGAGCGCGTCACCTTGACCGGGTCGTTCACTCCAGCGGCAAGCAGGTCCTCGTACACGCCGGTCGCGGCGTTGAGGCCCTGACCCACGGGAAGGCCCTTGACCTTCTCGACGACGACGCCGCCCTCGTGGCCCGCGTTGATGGCGATCTGACGCAGAGGCGCCGAGACGGCGTGCTCCACGATGCGCGCACCCGTGGCCTCGTCACCCTCGAGTTCGAGGGTGGCGAACGCCTTGATGCCAGCCTGGATCAGCGCCACGCCGCCACCGGCGACGATGCCCTCTTCGACGGCGGCCTTCGCGTTGCGAACGGCATCCTCGATGCGGTGCTTGCGCTCCTTGAGTTCGACCTCAGTCGCGGCTCCGGCCTTGATGACGGCAACGCCGCCAGCCAACTTGGCGAGGCGCTCCTGCAGCTTCTCGCGGTCGTAGTCGGAGTCCGAGTTCTCGATCTCGGTACGGATCTGCTTGACCCGTCCGCTGAGCTGCTCTTCGCTACCAGCACCCTCGACGATGGTCGTCTCGTCCTTGGTGACAACCACCTTGCGCGCCTGACCGAGCAGGTCGAGCGTGGCGTTCTCGAGCGACAGACCCACCGACTCCGAGATGACGGTTCCGCCCGTGAGGATGGCCATGTCTTGGAGCATGGCCTTGCGGCGATCGCCAAAGCCCGGAGCCTTGACGGCCACGGCCTTGAACGTGCCCTTGAGCTTGTTGACCACGAGCGTGGCGAGGGCCTCGGACTCCACGTCCTCGGCGATGATCGCGAGCGCCTTGCCGGTCTGCATGACCTTCTCGAGCACCGGGACAAGGTCCTTGATGTGCGAGATCTTGTTCTCGACCAGCAGCACGTAGGCGTCTTCGAGGACGGCCTCCTGACGCTCCGAGTCGGTCACAAAGTAGGCGGACAGGAAGCCCTTGTCGAAGCGCATGCCCTCGGTCAGTTCAAGGTCGAGACCCAACGCCGAGGATTCCTCGACGGTGATGACGCCTTCCTTGCCGACCTTGTCCATGGCCTCGGCGATGAGTTCGCCGATGGCGGGGTCGCCTGCGGAAATTCCCGCGGTGGCGGCAATCTCTTCCTTGGTTTCCACGTCCTTGGCTGCCGCGAGCAGTTCGCGCGTGACGGCCTCGACAGCCTTCTCGATGCCTCTCTTGAGGGCGATCGGGTTGGCGCCTGCCGCCACGTTACGTAGACCCTGGGTGACGAGGGCCTGGGCGAGAACGGTGGCCGTGGTGGTGCCGTCGCCAGCGACGTCGTCCGTCTTCTTGGCGACCTCCTTGACGAGTTCGGCGCCGATCTTCTCGAAGGGTTCTTCGAGTTCGATCTCCTTGGCGATGGACACGCCATCGTTGGTGATGGTGGGGGCGCCCCACTTCTTTTCGAGCACCACGTTGCGGCCCTTGGGACCGAGGGTGACCTTCACGGCGTCGGCCAGGGCATTCATGCCCCGTTCCATACCGCGACGGGCCTCCTCATCGAAGGCAATGATCTTTGCCATGGGTGTCTGTTCCTCTTTCGATGGGTTGTGGCACCGCTGATGCCCGCGACGGACGACGCCCACGTGGGATGTTCACATCACATCCCACGGAGCGCCTCATCGTTGGTGCCGAAGTCTTAGCACTCTCGTAGTGCGAGTGCTAATGCGATTTTGGCACTGTCCCCCTGAGAGTGCAAATGGCGCGGGCCACTTTCGCGCGCGGCGAAGAACGCCGGGCGACGGTTGTCAGGCGGCGGGGTCGGTCACGAGCAGTACAGCGATGTCCCCATCCGCAACCACGCCGAACTCGATGGTGCCGATACCGAGCACCTCGGCCACCTTCGCGGCGGTGCTTTCCAAACGCGCATCCGAATACCGCACGGTGTTGCTGGCAGGCTTGGTGCCGGTCAGGTTGCCTGCGGTCGCGGCAGTGAAGCCTGCCGCCGCGAGCTTCTCTTGGTTCTTTCCCGCGAGCCCGGAAATGCCAGCGCCGTTGAGAACGGTCACCGGCGCATCGAACTGCACCGGGTCCACGGTGGGTGTGGGGCTCGGCGACTGCGACGCGGGCGCCGAGGTGCTCGCGGTCGGTTCGGGCGTTGCGGCCACGGTCGCGGTGGACGTCGTGCGCGGAATGTCGGTCAGGGGAGGCACACCCTCGTTGCCCTGTGCCCGCCACAGGTAGACGACCACGCCGTACGCCAGTGCACCCGCCACCACAAAGATGATCAGGGGGGTGGCGACCGCCCGCAGCCAACTCGTGCGTTTGCGGTGGACGCCTACGGGGCCACGCTCGTCGGCGGCCGCGTCAAACTCGTCTGGAGGGAACTGTGGCACGTGGATACGTTACCGCTGGCGTGAGGCCTCCACGATCCGACCCGCGCGCCCGCGCTGGCGGGACGAGCGCATACGGCGCAGACGCTTGACCAGCATGGGATCGTGCGCGAGCGCGGCTTGCGAGTCGATCAGCGCGTTGAGTACCTGGTAGTACTCCGTGGCCGACATGTCGAAATGCTCGCGAACCGCGTCTTCCTTGGTGCCAGCGAACTTCCACCATTGGCGCTCGAACGCCAGGATGCGCTCGTCGCGCTCGCTCAAAGGCGCGACGTCAATCGAGGAGGAATCGACCCAGACCGCAGACATGGGGTCAGAGTACCCGCGAATCACACTCTTGTCATTCGATCGACGTTCTTGGGGGCTGGGCGCGGCTGAGGCTTGGATACGCTGACGCCATGACCGACGTGTGGCGTCAGCAGGTGGCACCGGATTGGGCCCACGCTCTGGAGCCGGTCGCGCCGCTCCTGACGAACATCGGCGCCTTCCTGCGCGCGGAACTGGCAGCCGGCCACACCTACCTTCCCGCCGCATCGGCGATCCTCAACGCCTTCACGCGGCCACTGGCCGACGTCAAAGTCCTGATCGTCGGCCAGGATCCCTATCCGACGCCCGGGGATCCTATGGGCCTGTCGTTCTCGGTGGCCCGTGGTCGCCCGATGCCGCGCTCGCTCACCAACATCGCTCGCGAACTCGCGGCCGACACCGCAGAGGTACTCACGACAGGCGACCTCACTGCGTGGGCCGATCAGGGCGTGATGCTGCTCAACAGGTGTCTGACGGTGCGGCCCGGCGAGCCCGGCTCGCATCGCGGGCACGGGTGGGAGGCCTTCACGGAGCACGCAATCCGCACCCTGGCGGCGCGCCGCGGGCCACTAGTGGCCATCCTGTGGGGACGCGACGCGCAGACCCTGGCGCCGATGCTGGGCGACGTGCCGCGTCTGTGTTCGCCCCACCCAAGTCCCCTCAGCGCGTCCCGTGGGTTCTTTGGGTCACGGCCGTTCTCTCAGGCGAATGCGCTGCTCAAGGAGCACGGGGCCACACCCATCGCGTGGGCGACCTCCTAGCCACTTGCGCGGTGCCGGGGAAGATCAGGGGCCCTGACACAGCAAGTTGGCCGACGACATCCACCTGATGGGCCGAGGACTCACGATGAAACTGCTCGACGGGTTCGCGCTTGCGACCGCCTCCTGGAAAGTCACCGACGCGGGATCTGAGCAGTCTTCGTCTGGCGCCAGCGCGGTGTTGTTGCCGTTCTTGTACAGATAGAAACCGTTGTAGAGGTTGCCCAGGTAGTACGAGCCGCCCATTGTCGTCAGGTCGACGGTGTAACGCCACAACGTGATGTTCTGGTAGTTGACCCAGCCGGAGCCGGACTGGTAGCCGCCGGGGCTGAACGCGGTATTGGCACTCACGGTGCCGTAGAACGCGGGTCCCCCGTTGTACGCGTCGAGCCACTGGTATTGCACGGTGCCGCTCAGTGTGCAGTCGGTGCCAGTGACCACCTGACCGTCGCTCATGAGGATGCCGTCGCATTCGAACGGGTCTGGGGCTGGTGGCGTGCCCTGCGACCACGTGGCAGGAAACAGCCACCCGTTGATTTTCACCACGACGGCCGCTACCTGCTTGGTGTTGTAGTTTCCGGCCGTGTTGACGGTGGTCGAGGTTGCACCCACCACACCCGTGGCCGTTTCGATGAGGTTGCCGTTCCTCTTGTGAAGGTACACGGTCAGGGTCGAGCCCGAACACGCCGAGTCGAGGCCGTCGACCCTCACCGCGGCATACTGGTTGCCGTTGGCCTGGGTGGCTGGTGCCGCGGCAAGTGCCAGATTGGCGCAGGGGTTCAGCACCTCCGAGGAAACCGCCCCCGACGTCGTGACGTTGAGTTGTGACGCGGATGCGGTCGACGGACCCACGACCGCCAGGAGTGCCAGCAACCCGACGATCGCCGAGCCGCGCAGGTACGCGGGCGCCCCGACGCGGCGCGGTGGGCCGGCGTGGCGGGGTGCGGGAGACGGTCGCGTCACCAGGGCAAGAACCGCAGCCCCCGCGCTCGCAGCGGCATCGACCATGCGGGACACCGCGGTTTCGGCGCCTTCGACCACGCGGTCGATCAGGTCGGGTTCGTCCTGGGCGGCAGAGTCCGTCGTGCCAGCGTCATCGCGCTTCTTTCCCGCGTCGTCCTCATCGTCGTCGTCGCAGTCGTCGCCACTCCACCAGAGCATCAACACCATGGCGGCGAGCAACACAAAAGCCCATACCATGGGGTTGAGCAGGAGCACCGTCACGCGCCCGAAGTTGGGGTACTGCACGAGGACGACGCCCTTGACCTCGTCGCCTTGCGGCGTGAACGGGTCCACGAAGTCGTTGTTGTCTCCCTGCATCTGCCAGCCGTCTTCGGCACTTCCGCCGATGATGCGGTGGACGATCTGAGACCCATCCAGCGCCTCCGGCGCGTACACGATGACGTCTCCGATGCTCGGTTCCATCTTGCGGGCAATCACGAGATCGCCGCCAAAGTAGGTGGGCTCCATCGACTCTCCGGAGACCACGACGATCGACGTATCGCCGCCGAGTTGCGTGGGCCACAGGTACCACGCATCGATGGCCACGATGATCCAGATGAGGACGTTGCCCAGCAACGACAGATACCGGCGAGTGGTCCACTCGCCGGTATCAGTCAATCGCCGAATCTTCACGTCATCCGATCAGTGCGTGGTGGCGGAGTCGAACTCCTAGCCGATGATGACGGTGACCTTGCCCAGGTCGGTGGCGACGTCGATGTTGCTCGCCGAGGCATTGAGTGTGGCCGTGCCACCGTTGGTTAGGGAGGCGACCGAGCCGGTGAACAGCGTCGCCGGCGTGGCGGCGGTGTCCGCCAGCGTGAGGGTGAGCGGCTCGCTGGCGCACGCCGCGGCGATGCCGGTCACGGTGATGTTGGTGATGGCGTAGCCGGAGGCAGCGGCCGAGTTCGCCGCGTACGCGTAGTCCACCGCGACGCCGTCGGTGTCGCAGGCGGCGAATGTGTCGGTACCGATGGCGACCTCGTTGCCCGCCGTGAGGTTCAGGGTCGATGCGGATGCCACGCTGAGGCCGGCGACGCCCATGATGCCGAGCGCGACTGCGAGCGCCTTACGCGAGTTCTTCTTCTTGGCCATGATCTTGGCTCTTCCTTTCGTCGTGCGCGCGGGGCTCTCCCCTTGTGGCAGTGCCCCGCAACGCGGGCTGTGGATTTCACCCGGAGGCACTATCGGTGTGAAATATCCGACACTTGAGAGTGACAAAAGCCTCAGATATGACGTCGGAGTGTCGTCGTGTGGGATATGTCACACGGGGCGCGGTGAGCTGGCAGCGGGACTCGAACCCGCAACCGCCCGATTACAAGTCGGGTGCGCTACCAATTGCGCCATGCCAGCATGTGTGCCAAGTGCACCAGAGAAGGGTACCCGTGTCGCGCACGTCACAGATGCCCCGACTTCTGGAGGTCACGGTCGACCACGCGCTGGACTAGCGGACCGATCCGCGGTACATGATCGGCATCGGGATCAAGTGCTCCTGGCGTTGCGTCGCGCCCGTGAGGATGAGTTCAGCCGCTAGCCGACCCATCGCCTCGTACGGCAGCGCTGCCGTCGTGAGGGCCGGTCGGACGAAACGTGCAAACTCGTCGTCGTCGAACGAGACCACGGATACGTCTTCGCCGACGTGAAGGCCGCGCTCTAGCATCGCCTGATAGGCGCCGAAGGCCAGCCGGTCGTTCATCGCAATGATGGCGTCAAAGCTCTCGCCGCTGTCGATCAGTTCCGCGATCGCGTCATGGCCAGGTTCTGGCTCCCACGCCGACAGCGGCAATTGGACCGACAGCTGCATGTCGTACTCCTCCACCGTTTGCGCGATGCCAGCCACGCGCCTACTTACCGTCAAGGTATCCACCCAGTCATGTGGAGCGCCGATGTCACGTCCAAGCACGACGATGCGCTCACGGATGCCAGCCGTGGCTAGCGTGGTTGCGATAGCCCGGCCTGCTTCGAATTCGTCGGGTAGCACCGAGGCGTCCCCCGCTGCCGACGTCGCATTGAGCATGACGAACGGCACAGGTATGGAACGGTCGGGAAGTTCAAGCTCCCTGGCCCGGGAAGCCGCGAAGATGATGCCGTCGACGGACCTGTCCAGGAATGAATCCAGGGCCTCGGTCGCTGTCGCGATGTCCGTGCCGGTCTCGGCAATGTGCAGGATGTGGTGTCGAGAGTGCGCCTCCCGCAATGCCCCCAGAATGAGATCGCTTGCCCAGGGTCGGGTTGTCACGGAGTCGGAGATCAGTCCGATAGTCGCGGAGCGAGAGGTGAGCAGGGTGCGAGCTGCCAGATTGGGGCGGTAGCCGAGTTCCCGCGCGGCCGTCCGGACGCGCTCTCGCGCCGCCGGTGAGATCCGAATACCCGGGCGGTCGTTGAGAACGAGCGAGGCGGCGCTCACTGACAGCCCCGCTCGCGCTGCTACGTCTGCGAGCGTGACTCTCTTGTCTACCAACTGCACCCTCTGGCCATGACTCGAAGTGTACCGGGACGCCCTAGGGGAGGTCGGCAGATCAAGCGATACAGCCATCGTGATAAATCGTTACATCACTGTAATCTCGAGACATTGCCTTCGCACTGAGAGGGTGGTGTACTGACAGTGCTAAAACCATTGACCGGACAATGACGTGCGCGATAGTAGCCACGTCGACCCGACGTGAAGGAGTCTCGACGTGGAGAAGTCAAGGAGCACCTCAGCGCCGCAGTTGCGGGGGGGTGCCTAGTGCTCTCCGTTGAAGGTCGGTGGGTGTGGGACTTCTGGATTGCCGATGACGGCGGTTCGTACCACCTCTATTACTTGAACGCCCCTGACTCTTTGCGGGGCGAGGACCTCCGACATCGCAACGCCAGGATCGACCACGCGGTTTCCACCGACCTCGTCGCATGGTCGCTGCGAGGAAATGTCTTGGCCGCTGTGGGCGGCGATGCGGACGACGCGACCGCTTGTTGGACAGGTTGTGTCGTGTCGCACAACGGGCGCTGGACGATGTTCTACACCGGCAGCCGGTTTCTTGGAGATGCTGGGTCGAACGCGAACATGGAGACCATCCTCGCTGCGGACTCCACCGATCTCGAGTCCTGGCGCCGCCGTGGCCAACTCACCGTGCGAGCGGATGCTCGCTGGTACGAGGTGCTGGACTCGTCCGAGTGGCGGGAGGAGGCCTGGCGCGATCCCTGGGTTGAGCAGGACGGAAATCGGTGGGTGATGTACATCACTGCACGCGCGAATTACGGCGACATTGATGACCGAGGCGTGATCGGCTATGCGACCTCCAACGACCTTGAGGCGTGGAGCGTACAGCCTCCTCTGAGCGAGCCGGGCTCGGGGTTTGCTCACATGGAGGTACCGCAAGTCGTCAAGGTTGGCGGCCAGTGGGTGCTCCTCTTCTCATGTCCCACCTCGGCCCTGTCGCGAACCCTTCGAGAGGCTGGCCATACCGGGGGCATCTGGAACGTGCCTGTTGAGGGGCCTGGTCGACCCTTCGACGCGTCCCTGGCACGACTCCTTCACGACGAATCCCTCTACTCGGGTCGAGTCGTGTTCGACAGGCAGCAACGGCCTCAACTGCTCGGGTTCCACGCGGGGATGGGCGAGCAGTTCGTGGGCGTGATCAGCGACCCCGTGCCGCTGACATTGACCAGCGATGGCTATCTGGCCATCGCACCAAATCTTGGGTTCGCCCGTCTTGAGGGTGGAACCAAGCCACACAGGGAGGAATCACCATGAAACACCGCAAGAAGGCAGGGGATGGCATCGTCGCCGTCTCGGCCGCCGCATTGCTCTTGGCTGCGTGTAGTTCTGGGGGGAACGGAACTTCGAGTGCCGGTGACGGTACCGGTGACGTTGAGGTCTGGGCTCACCAAGGCAAGGACACCGAAGTCGCAGCCCTCCAAGACGCCGTCGCGAACTTCAACGCGTCACAAACGGACATCAACGTCAACCTGACGTTGGTGCCTGAGGCCGACTACACGACCACCATTCAGTCCACGTCGGCTGGCGACCTGCCGGACGTGCTTGAACTGGACGGCCCCACCCTCGCGAGCTTTGTCTACGACGCCAAGGTCGCGCCCATCGATGGCTACGTGTCTCAGGATACGATTGACAACGCCACCGTGGGTAACGTCAATCAGGGAACCGTCGACGGGACCCTGTACGCACTAGCCCAGTTCAACTCAGGCCTGGGGCTCTTCGCCAATGGTGCGATGCTCGACGCCGCAGGGGTGAGTTATCCCGACTCGATCGAAAGCGCCTGGACCGCCGACGAGTTCTTGTCGGCGTTGAAGACGCTGGCCGCTGCGAATGACTCCGGGTACGCGCTCGACATTAAGGAGAACTACGGTCTTGGTGGCGAGTGGGGCACCTACGCCTTCTCGCCGCTGCTGCAGTCCGCCGGTGGAAACCTGATTGCCGACAACAGGGCGTCGGACGTCCTCGATGGCCCCGAGTCCGTCTCGGCCATGGAGGCATTCCAGAGCTGGATGCCTTACGTTGACCCGAACGAGGACGATTCAGCCTTCGTCGACGGGCGAGTGGCGATCAGTTGGGGCGGGCACTGGATGTACCCCGGATACAGCGAGGCTCTCGGCAACGACCTCGTCGTCCTGCCGCTTCCGGACATGGGCACTGGCACCAAGAGTGGCGCGGGTTCGTGGACGTGGGGCATGGGTTCCACGACTCAACAAGGAGCCGCGGCTGGCGCGTTCCTCGACTATCTGCTCAACGACGAGAACGTGAAGGCAATGACCACTGCCAACGGCGCTCCGCCGGCGACCAAGTCGGCGCTCGCAACCGATGCCCTTTACAGCGCGGGTGGAGCGCTCGAGTTGTGGGGTCAGCAACTGGAAGCCGGCTGCAATGCGGATTCCATCACTGAAGACTGTGTCACCGTCCTGCGGCCTCTGACCGCTGGCTACCCAGTCATTACCTCGGAGTTCGCCTCGGCTTTGGCGGCAATCGCCATCGGCGATGACGTGCAGTCGGCGCTCACCCGTGCGGCTACCGCGATCGATCAGTCGTTCTCGGACAACAACGACTACCAGTAGACCGAACTCGATGTCGGCAGTGGGCCCCCAAGCCCGCTGCCTACATCGGAGAGGCACCAATGTCGAATCCCACTGTTGAACGCACTCACAGGCGGGTGTTCCGCTGGACCCGCCAGGACATCCCGGGTGCCGCGATGGCCGCACCCGGAGTCATCGGGCTACTCGTGTTCGTGGCCGCCCCGTTCTTGGTGGCGGTCGTCTTGTCTTTCTTCAACGCGCAATTGAACTCCCCGCGCACGCCGAACTTCATCGGCATCACGCAGTACGCCCGACTCTTCTCCGACTCGCAATTCTGGCGAGCGCTCGGCAATAACCTCACCTTCGCAGCCTTCGTCATTCCCGTGCAGACCGCGATCGCGTTGGGTCTGGCGATGTTGGTCAACCAACGCCTGCGCGGGATATCGATCTTCCGAGCGCTGTTCTTCTTGCCGGTCATCTTCCCCATGGCCCTGGTGGCCGTTGTCTGGCGACTTATCCTCAGCCGTAGCGAGGACGGGTTGCTGAACTCGCTCGTTCATGTCACCACCTTCGGGCAGGTGGGAGCCCAAGACTGGCTAGGGAACTCTGCCACGGCCTTGCCCTCAATCATCCTGCTGTCGATTTGGCAGGGCGTGGGATTTCAGATGATTATCCTGCTTGCTGGCCTGCAGGATATTCCCCAGGAGCGCTATGAAGCGGCGCAACTGGACCGCGCCAGCCGCTGGCAGCAATTCCTCTACGTCACGTTGCCGGGGTTGCGCAACACACTGATCTTCGTCGTATTGCTCACGTCGATTCTCGCGTTCAGAGTGTACGACCAGGTCTACATCCTCATCACGTCAGGCGGAGCGAACAAGTCCGCGACGCAGACCGTCCTCTATCAGGCCACCACCAGCGTGTTCGACCAGAACAACCTAGGGCGTGCGTCGGCAATCACCGTGGTGTTCTTCGCCATCGTGCTGGCAATCACCGTGATTCAGCGCCGCGTGGTGCGACAAGAAAGTGAGGCGTAGGACTCATGACTACCGCACACAAGCAACGCGCGCGAAGCCACCGGCTGCGCTCAGCACGCGGCTATCTTGTCCTGACGGTCCTTGCGGCGGTGTACGTCGCTCCGGCCTACTACCTCGTCGTCGGTTCGTTCAAGCCAGCGGCCGATGTGCTGAGCGGCCTGAGAGGCTTTGTCCCACAACACCTAAGTTTCGACAATTATCGGTCAGTTTTTGGCTCGCTAGCCTCTGACAGCACGGGGTACTTCTGGCAGTTCATGTCGAACTCGATCCTCATCTCCGTGGCCGTCGTCGCGGTCGGTCTGGCGGTGAACTCAATGGCGGCTTACTCCTTCGCGCGACTCACGTGGCGCGGTCGAGACAAGTCGTTCTTCATCGTGGTGGCACTGGTGATCGTTCCCTTCGAGGCGGTGGCGATCCCGCTGCTGTTCATGTTGAACGACATGCGCAACTCCCTGCTGGTGCAGACCCTGCCGTTCTTCGCGAATGCGTTCTCGATCTACTTGTTCTACACGTTCTTCTTGGGCATGAGCAAGGAAATCGAGGAAGCTGCGCGTCTGGACGGCCTCGGTGCGTTCGGCACCTTCGTGCGCATCGCGGTCCCATCTGCCAAACCCGTCTTTGCCACCGTCGCGATCCTCACGTTCTTGACCACCTGGGGCCAGTACCTGTGGCCCTCGCTGGTGATTTCCAACCCCACCTACCGCCCGCTGCCGCTTGAACTCAGCGTGTTCTCGGGGCAGATGCCAGTCGACTGGGGAGAGGTGTTGGCGTTCGGTGTGCTTCTGGTTGTCCCAGTACTCATCTTCTTCGTGGCCTTCCAACGCTTCTTTGTGCAGAGCCTGGCCTCGTCGGCCGTGAAGGGCTAAGCCTCGATCCACCGATGAGGCTGGGGCGGGCGGCGCGATCGTGATCGGCGTTCGCTGAATTCGTCGGGGCAGGAGTGACTTCCGGGCGTCTCATCCCGGTCGTCCACTGGGGGAACTCGGTCGTGCCGTCGTGACGGCGGTGGTCAGGTTGGTGTGGCTGGTGGTGGCGCGTGTGTGAGTGCGAACAGTCGTGTGAACGCGTGTTGCCAGG